>JAUNBR010000077.1 GCA_030527015.1 Planctomycetia bacterium | reverse complement strand
AGTTCCATCTTGTCGCAGGCGAAAACTGAATTTTAAAATGGCATGAGTATATATCCGATACTCTATAAATTTCCGCCTCCCCTGTCCGCCGACAGGCCGGCCGGCATTTTTGCTTCACTAAAAATACCGATTTTTAGAGCCACATTAAACAGAAATTAAAAGAAAACCAGATATTATTCGATACACTATAAATTTTCGCATCTCCGGCATTTTTGTTTCGCGGAAAATGCCGGCTTTCAGAGCTGCATAAAACGGAAATTTAAAGTGGAAGCAGTATATCCCTCGAGCATCCCGGCCAGCAAGAAATTTATTTACCTCTTTCTTACACCGTCCTTTACAGATGCTCCTTCAGGTCATGTTAAAACCAGCTCCGGCGCAAAAGCCTTCAGTGCGAATTCCATTTCAGGCATACAGCCATATACCAGAGCAAGAATCTTTATCGGATGCACCGTGGGTTTCGTGGAATTTTGCTCCATCTGCATCTTACAGGCACTACATTCTGTCACGCCAGCACTCAAAGAAGGATCCCGTAACCAGGCATGCAATTTTCGTCCCATACGTAAACTCATATTATAATTATTCGCCAGAAGCCCAAAAGTTCCTCCCATTCCACAGCATCCGGCCGCAGCGTGTACCACTTCCAGCTCTGGAATCAGACCAAGAAGATTCGCGCCAGGTGTCCCCACATTTAACGCCCTCAGACGGCACGGAACATGATACCCCAGGCGCATGGGTAATGCCCGGTGAGGTAAAATCAGTTTCCGTTTTAAGTGATACCTCCACAAATAATCACACGCATCATAAACATGTTTTGAAATCAGCAAAACGTCATCATTATCCTGATAAATCTGCGGAAATTCCCATTTCATCGCCAGAACTGCCGCAGGTTCCGTCAGAACCACATCATATCCCTGACGTACATAATCTGCTAAAAGTGCCGCATTACGCAAAATCTGTTTTTGAGCATAATCACTTCTTCCCAAAACGACTGCCGATAAACCGCTGCCAGACTGATGCTGCGGAACCAGCAGAGGAATCCCATTATGATCAAAAACTTTTTTCGTCGCCCACGCCAGAGAAACATCAAAATAATTAGCATAAGTATCCACAAAATAAACCGCTTTATCACGGATTTCATCCCCCGGCTCCCCAGAATTTCGGTGCTCACGTAATGTCAAAACCTGATTTAAATTAAAAAAATGAGAAGCCTCCCGGTCTACAAAAGAATCTGCGTTTTCTAAAGAATCACTTTCCGACAAAATCTTATCCGAAGGAAAAGAAACATTATTTTTCTTCATCTGTTCTAAAAAAGACCGTTTCTCCAGCATGGGTAATTTTCTGTCACTGGCGATTCCAAAAATTTTCTCGACCATCCATCGGCTCCACGGACTTTTAAAATGTAAATTCACAAAAGGCGCAAAAAAATGAAAAAATTTTGCCCAGCGGTCCAGACGTACCAGCGCCGATTCATAAAAATTCAGACCTCTTGCCCGTGCCCATGCTTCTTCCGCACGGCGCACTAAAAAGGGAATATCCACATTTCCCGCACATTCCACACGACAGCTGTGACACTGAAAGCACTGGCGAATAATCTGATGAAATTCCTCTCCACCTAATTCGGGCAGCGTTAATTCTCCCGAAATCAGACCTTCTATTATATTTACCTTCGCACGCGGAGAAGCCTTTTCTTGAAAAAGCACATGAAACATGGGACACATCCGGTTTCCCTGAACACCACGGCAGTCACCACATCCATTACATTTCCGTGAAATCTGCATCAGCTGGAAGGAGTTCCACTCCAGCCCCATTTCCGTCACAGGTAATAACGGCACCTCTCCTTCTTCCTGAACATCACGTGAATATATTTTTTTATCCGCGTATGCATATGAGTCCGAGGTTCCATAATTTTCCGGGTCTTCTCCCACCAGTTCTCGTACTTTTTCCATGGCAAAAATTGTCGATTCACTGGCTTCCGACTCTCCTGTACCACCCACCACAGCAGAATCCAAAACATTCGTCCGTGATGATTCTGAATCAGAAGAAATTGGCGCATTTTCTTCATTTTCTCCCTGCACAGAAAGCGCATCCGCTTTTTTCTCTCTCACGACCATCTCGGTTTCTTTTTCTTGCGGTAACAGACGAAACACTTGCCGCAGATAAGATTCCGACAAAAGGCCATTCTCTGTTCCAGCAGGCATCTTTTTCTGACGCGTCCCCAATTTTCCCGGATGAAAAATCCCTTCTGGATCAAAAATATCTTTAATTTTACAGGAAATTTCATACGTTTTCCCCTGCCACCGCGGTAACAGGAAAGCGCGTCCCAGACCATGGCCGAATTCCGCGCCAAAAGAACCGTTCATCTCTCTGACGCACCGATAATAATCCTGAATAAAATGTAATAATCGTTTTTTATCATCCGAATTCGCCTTATCCAGCAGGGGAAATACACGCACCTGTCCCTGAGCTGCATGAGCATAAAACACTCCTGACATTTCCAGGGAACGCAGAATTTCCTGCGTTTTCAAAATAAATTCATGAAGCCGGGCAGGCGGAACCGCCACATCCTCCACCACCGCGATCGGTGTCTGCCCTTCATGCGTCCAGCGCGGTACAGGCTGAAACGTATTCGCCAGACTCCAAAATAATTCCGCCTCCTCTTCATCCCACGCAGGTATCATCTGAAACGCCAGTTCTTTTTGTCTGACCAGAAGATCCTCCACCGTTCGTAACTGATGATATAAAGAAAACCGTGATTTATCATTAAAATCCAGTAATAAAGCCGCCTCTGTTTTCAGGGGGAAAAGAACCTCAAAACGTATATCACGTTCCGAAGCAAAATGTATGTGTCGCCGATCCATCAGATCACAGGAATTCGGGTGCAGAGACAGCACATGAGAAACTGCCCGAGTGGCTTTTTCCATGCTTTCAAAAAGCAGAAGCAGAGTCATCCGATTCTTATAAATCTCCTGTAACTGAAGCGTCACCGAGGTAATCACGCCCAGCGTTCCCTCCGCCGCCGCGATTAACCCCGCCACATCCAGAGTCTCTCCATCCAGAATATTCATCCGGTATCCCATTTTATTAATTACATTCTGACTGTACTCCTTCTGAATAACATCCTGGTTCTGTAATAATAAGGTGCGTAACTCCTTCAAAATTCGATTTTTCTCTGCTTTCGATTTATCAAAAGATTTCATCTCACGGCGTTTTGTTCGCGAATATCCCTGCGCAGACCCAGCTTTTAAAACTCCAGGAAAAGATATTTCCTCCGATAAATCCTGAACCTTTTCATTCCGGCTCCATGAAATCACCGTCCCGTCCGCGGTAACCATTTCCAGACCCAGCAGCCAGTCAGAGGGACGTCCACAGCTGATCCAGTGACCGCCATAACCATCCACCGAAATCATCCCGCCAATCGTCGTGGCTCTTACATTTCCAGAATCCGGCATAAACACACGCCCTGTAGGACGCAAAAACTCATTAAGCCGCGACAGCTGCACTCCCGCCTGCACCCGAACCGTATTCGGACCGAGTGTTAAAATGCGCCGCATATACTTAGAAAAATCAAGAATAAGACCCGCTCCCAGAGCCCCTCCCACACATCCACTGCCAGCTCCGCGAGGATGAATCGAAAGTCCATTCTCTTTCGCATAACGTATCGTCGCCACGACATCCATGGTCGTCCGTGGAAAAACCACGCCCACAGGCATCACCTGATAAATACTGGCATCTGTCGCATAAAGCTCTGTAAATACAGTATCACAGTGGACCTCTCCTGTGAGCAGACCACGTAAATCATCCTGTATTCGTTCACCGCGAGGATTTAGCATATATACGGATTCTCCTTTAAATTTCCGTTTCAGACGACTCTATTACTGATTTTACTTTTAATTTCCATTTTGTACAGCTCTGAAACGCAGACATTTCCAGCGAAGCAAAAATGCAGGCCGACATGTCGGCGGACAGGGGAAAGTGGAAATTTAGTGCTTCGGGTATAAAAGCAGGCATTTTCTGCAAAACAAAAATACCTGTCAGAGGACATGGAACGTGTGGAAATATGATATCCTGGCTCCACTTTAAATTTCCGTTTTGTGTGGCTCTAAAACACAGACATTTCCAGCGAAGCAAAATGCCGCAGAAGCGGAATTTTATAGGGAATCGGGTATAAAATTAGTTATACTTCAAAAATTATTGCACCACCGCAAATTGTACATCCCGAATCCCCACTTCCACCGCAGACTTTAAAATGATTTCCACATCCCGAAACGGAACCGTTTTCGCCGCACGGATACGTATCTGAAAATCTTCTTTAAACCGATTCTTCTCCACCAAAAAAATCTCCGCCAGTTCTTCCACGCTTACTTCACGACTTCCTAAATAAACATGCCCACTTTCAGGAAGGCTTACCGTCAGCCGGCGATTTTCCTGTTCTGCCAGAGAAAGACCCGCTTTCGCTTTCGGTAAATCCACTTCCACAGATGATTCCTGCTGGCCAAAATGGCTGGCTACAAGAAAAAAGATTATTAAAAGAAATACCACGTCTATCATCGGCGTCATATTAAAACTCACAGGTGCACTGCGGCGATTTTTTGAAATCTCCATCTTTCATTTCCATTTCTGAAAAATTATAATCGAAACATAAAATACCTGATACACTATAAAATTTCACCTTCTCTGCCCTCCGACAGACAGACCACGTTTTCACTTTCCTTCCAGTCACAGACTGCCCACCTTCCCCAAAAAATGCCAATTTTTGAAACCGCCACGAAACGGAAATTTATCGTGCACTGAGTATAACATCAGAGTATTTATTCTGGTTCACCTTTAAATTCTCGTCGTTTTGTGCCGCTCTGAAAGCAGGCATTTTCTGCAAAACAAAAATGCAAAAAAACTGGAAAAATTTACAGTACATCAGATATAAAAATGCACTTCTCTGACATTTCATGATACATGAACTCTCTGATTCCGTGGCCACACTACATAAAAATGTATACTGACTTTCCTTTAAACTTCCTTTTTGTGCAGCTGTCAGCAGGTATTTATATATCTGATGCACACTATAAAATTCCGCTTCCACAGCATTTTATACCCGATACACTATAAATTTTCGCTTCTCCGGCTTTTTTGCTTCGCTGAAAATGCCTGCTTTCGGAGCCACACAAAACGGAAATTTATCGTGCATCGGGTCTAAAATGGAATCAGAGTATCCTTCATTTTAACACAGGAGGAGCTGGCGGTTCAGGAGGATTTCTTTTGGGATTCTGCTGCGGGGACTCCTTTTTTTGCGCAGCTGCGGATGTTTGTGTCGGAACCGTTCTCGGTGGCGGTACAGTTTTTTGAGGAGGTGCCGTTTTTTGTGAGGGTACCGTTCTCGGTGGAGGAACCGGATCCGAAGAAGTTCTCTTTTTTTGTACTTCCGCGGTACTTTGAGACGCCCTCCCTGGTAAAGACGCAGACTTCTCAGACAGCGCGGATTTCTCAAATTGTGCGGATCTTTGAGCCACCGAAGGTATCTCCGTTAATTCGTCATTCTCTGAATTTTCCGATTCTATAACAGAATGCATCTCAGGCACTAAACCTTTAATTGAATGAAAATTTTTTCCGCGTAACTGACGTTTTAAGGGCAAAAAGATATGCTGCACGGTAAACGTCACATCCGCCATTACCTGATCCACACGATTACGAAAAAACGCGAATGCCGCCAGCGCGGGAATCGCCACGATAAGCCCTTCCACCGTGGTCACCAGTGCCTGATAAATCCCTCTGGCCAGTTCTGGTGCCTGTGCAGTTCCCTGTGTGTCCGCAATTTGCTGAAACGCCGTAATCATACCCAGCACGGTCCCTAAAAGCCCCAGCATGGGCGCGATATTTCCTATCACCGACAGAAACTCCACACGACGAAAAAGTTTCGCTGACTGCTCTCCCGCCGCTTCTTCCAGAGCTTTTTCCACATCTTCCCACTCTCCATCTGTCTCCGAAAGCCCCATACTGACGATAAAAGAAAGACAGCTCGGATTTTCCCGGCAAAGAATGTCCGCATCCTGAATCCGTCCAGAAACAAGTAAATCTCTTAACTGCTGCGCCAGACCTTCCGGCATTAAAGACGTGTTCCGCAGAGACAAAAACTGCTCCACCGCCAGAGCGATCGCCGCCAGTGACAAAAATCCGATCAGAACGCCTACGGTCCCTCCGGATGAAATAATTTCATACATAATCACCTCAAAACTTTTAAACTCATTTCACCAGATACTTCATAAATTTATATACAGCTGATTTATACTCTGATCCCAGGCACCCGATGCACTTTAAATTTCGTTTCCCCTGGTCCACTGACAGACCGTCCAGCATTTTTGCTTCGCTAAAAATATCTGCATTCAGAACCGCAAAAAACAGAAAATTTAAAAAGTATCAGTTAATCTTAAATTTCTGTTTTGCACGACGATAAAAACTGGCATTTCACGTACCGAGAAATACTGACCTTCTGTCGGCGGACAGGAAAAGTAAAAATTTATATACCCGACTCACACTATAAATTTCCGCTTCTCCGACATTTTGTTTCGCTGAAAATACCCGCTTTCAGAGCCACAAAAATCGGAAATTAAATTGGAACCCGTATAAATACTTCGGATATAAATTCACCGTGGATACCATTATACGTATGTTTCACGGATTCTCTGCCAGCCACTTTTCAGCTTCTAAAACCGCGCGGGTATCCGGAAATTTCAACAAAATATCACGATAAACTGTCCTGGCTTCCTCTTTTTGTCCTTCTCTTTCCAAAATTCTTGCGGCATTTATAAATGAGTCCGCCGAAAAAGGATCCACCTGATGGTATACCGTCCCCACTTTTAGAAATTCCAGAACTGCCATATCTTTATTATCCATCTGTAGCCAGGCACGTCCCATTATAAAAGTCGGACCTCCACGCATACAGACAGGAATTCTTTCTAAAACTTTTGTCCATTCAGTTATTTTTTCTGAAAGCTCCCCTGGCTCCGTAACGCGCCATAACTGTGCCTCCGCGAGTGTCGCAAGACGAATATCTTTCCCACGACTTACCGCTTTTAAAACCTGAATCGCTTTCTGTCTTTCCGCAGACGAAAGCATGTAACTCCCATAAAGAAGCTGCGTAATACCGGTACGCTGTTCTCTATAAATATTCGCTACTTTTCCTGCTGTTACCGTATCTCGAATATTCGGTTCCCATAATAACGGAATACATGAAAACATTTCATCCGTCATTTCTGGCTGGGATTCCTGAAGTTTTAAAAACTCCATTACCGCCTCCGCCGGCTGCTCCAGATTCCGGTAACACCGGATGATTTTTTCCGTAAGCCACGCGCGGACCAGAGGACGACGCTCCTGTTCACGCGCTTCCTTAAAAAGCATTACCGCCGTTTTATAATTTTTTTGAATGTACATTTCCTCCGCATTTCGCTGCGGAATACTTCGCTGATAATCCACCCGCATTATCTGCTCAGGCATAAGAATAATACGATTTCTCTCCGACGTAAGGATCTCCACACCAGTACGATCATAACGTAATATTCGTCCTGCATAATGCATCACACCACGAGTGCTGTCCAGATTCCGGACAGTCAGCGTTACCTGTTCCTGGAGCATCGGTGGCAAAACATTCTTCTCCTCCATATTTTGCCCAGATACATCACTCGCAAAAATTACTCCTGACAGATAAATAAATACCATCAGAATCCAAAATCTGATGGAAGCACACCTTTTCCTTCTATCAAAAAAACACGTATTCTCATTATATCCGTATCCGTCACCCATGATAATTCTCGTTATTTTTACTATTTCCGCTTATTTCATATCCTGCACACTACAAATTTCGCTGTCAGCAGACAGATAAATCCGACATTTATTTTACTGAAAATACTGCTTTCAGAATCACGTGAAACCTAATTTATCTCAGTTTCACTTTCAATTTAAGTTTTATACCCGATACACTATAAAATTCCGCTTCACCTGCATTTTTACTTCGCCGAACATGCCTGCTTCCAGAGCCACACAAAACAAAAATTTAACGTAAATCAGGATAAAGTAAAACTCGAAACTCTTTTTTCTTTTTCTTTATTTTAACTGTTTCACATCCACATACTGATACTGTCCGCCATTTTGCTGGGCAAGTTTTTCCAAAAAATTGGCCACACGATTACTTTTAGGCCCGATTCCGAACTGAATGGTGTTAATCTGCATTCCAGACGCCTTCTGATGAATCATCTCCAGCTGAGACGCCGTCAGCGGAGGTTCATCCGCATCTGTCATAAAAAATATAACATCCACTCGAGTATTCAGTGCTCGCTGAAGTGCATCTAAATGATTCGTACCACCATCTGCAGTAATATTCGTTAATAGTCCCGCCACTTCATCCCGATTTTTATTTGTCGCGAACTTCATTCTGCCCAGTGGAAAGACACGATCATTATAAAAAATAATATGAAACTGCTGATTCGACTGCAGCTCTTTTAAACTTTCCATTAACGCACGTTTCGCAGCACGAATCGGCGTCCCGGCCATACTCGCCGAGCGGTCCAAAACAAAAGTAAAACTCCGTCCCTGTCCAGACGTATTCATAAATCGGGCCGTTCCTCGCCCCACACCACCTAAAGCCCCCGCGGAGAGTTTACCACTTTCGTCGATTCCTTCCGCCGCAGAAAAAATCCCCTGCTGCGCTCCCTCTCGTGGTAAGAAACCTTCCATCACCCGCGAGAGATCCGGTATTTCCGCATCCGGAGACGCCGCCAGTACCTGCTCCAGACCAGTCACGGTGGATTCCGATAAATCCGTAAACATCTGTGCAGCATCTGATGAAGACTCTCTCTCTTCTGCAGAATCCGCCTCTTCCGGCGTTTCATAAAAAGTTTCTTCGCCGACCTGAAATTTTCTCGCGATTCCCACTTCATAAACAGGTTCTTTTGACGCATCTCCTTTCGGATACGAATCCGAAAATAAAAGCGCAAGAAAAACCAGAATAATGACATGAAAACCAAAAGAAATCCCCCACACCGGCACCCAGCCATAACGGGATGAACGGTGATCCTCGCAGCGAAAATTCTCAATTAAAAGTACACTTTTTGTCGTTTTCATATTTTCAGTTTACCGTCTTTCAGCAAAAAAAGTCAAGAGATAAAATTTATCTGGTTTTATATCCGATACACTATAAATTTCTGCTTTCCCTGTCCGCACGAAAGCCGGCAAGATTTTTTCTTCACTAAAATGCCTGCTTTTAAGACCGTACAAAATAAAAGTGGGATCAGTATTACTGATTTTACACAGTTTCATTCACCGCCTAAAGAAGCCGTGTATTCCATCCAAAATTCCATAAACCACAAAAAACTGAAATCATTAAAATATTTATTCCTGATCCATCCGCACATATTTCTAATTATTTTTTTACACTCTGTTTTTATACCACATTTCCGAAACAGTAAACGCACCGGTCTCAGAGCCCCTCATCTAAAACCTGTCGTGTACCGGACGGATCTATTTTTTCACACATAACCGTCAGAAAATTCATCATCTCGGATAAATCATTCTTCCACGCTTCCATTTCTTTCACGGAAAGTGTCATTTCCAGATCCCGAAACTCACCCAGCAGTAAAATAAAGCGTAAAACATGCCGAAAAATCATTCCTTCCTGTTTTTGAAGTCCTTTACTGGTTATATACTGATTAAAGTTTCCGCCATGACGTAAAAGTTCTCCCGCCACCCAGACCGGCGTAATTTTTACGGGTCCTGCCAGAGGATATTCATAATAAAAAAGACGCTCTAATTTTTCCGCAAAAGAAATGGCAAAAATGGGTTCCAGCATTAAATCACGCCGTTTTTTACGTTCCTCACGTGTCTGCTCCACCAGTTCTTCTGGTACCGCCAGGCCAAGACTCAATAAACGTTCATCCAAAAAACCTTTCGCCAGCGTTCCTGGAGGTAACTCATCCTGTGTGGGCACACGAATCGCCGGCCCCAGAGAAAACGGAAGCTCCAGCAGACTTTCCAGTGCCTGTATTCGCTCTGCCTGATCCGCATGAAATAAATAATCCGCCAAAAAAACTCCATACAGAGGATTCACACCACGTAACTGCGCCAGACGCTTTAAAGAGGGATCCGCCAGTGCGCGCCGCGGAACATAAACTGGCTTTTCTTCCTGAAGTGTCTCCATATCTTCCGAGACAAGAACCGCCACACCTCCTATCATTTTCACTGACAGTTTCTTTCCATCTTTTATTACCACTTCCTTTTTCTTCTCAGATTTTGGAGGAGGCCGAAACGATATACTTTCTGAAAAAAGTTCTTCTGATTCCGATTTTTGACTTTCGTCCAGGACATCCTGTTTTTCTGTTTTTACTTCAGATTTCTCTATATTTTCCGATTTTTCATTATCTTTTAAAACGCTCGGTTTTTCTGGAAATTTATCATTTTCTGCACTTCCCGAAATATTCTGAAAACTCCGAAAGGAAAGAAGTTTTCCCGTTTCTTTTTTTTCACTCTCTAAATCCAGAATATCATCAAAAATTCCCGCTCCAAAAGTATCTTCTTTCTTCCGTGAAATACCGGTTTCTTCACATGCCGATTTTCCTGAAAAATCTCTGTGTTCGTCCGGAGAATCCGCCTTTCCATAAAAATCTTCACCTGTATCCTGATTTTTCTGTAAAAAATCATCTCGGAACAAAATTTCTGGCCTTCTGACTTTCGGAAACCAGTCTTCTGGCGGCTCCGGTTCCAGCCTAATAAACCCTGCACTCCAGAGAGTGGCCAGCATCCTTTCCAGATCTTTTTGAGCATCCTCGGCCTTTTTCCCAAAAAGCAGACGTTTTCTGACCAGATTCCGCAGTAAATCCACATCATCAGACGCCTGGATCATAAAAGCCAAAAGACGCCAGGGAATGGCACCCCGACTTTCCAGATTTCCCGGAGGCGAAGTTTTTAACTTCATAAATTGCGCTTCTGACCAGTACTGCACCGCCGGATTACGTTTTGGCTGTTTTCGTTTCAGAGCTTTCTTCTCTTTCAAAATACCGGGATCTTTCGAGTTTTCTGGAAGCCGATCATATTTTTCCTTCCAGCGTAATATACGCACATCATCTTCATGTGCCAGCGAAAAAACATATCCCTGAGTATCATACTGCGGTCGGCCAGCACGTCCAAAAATTTGATGCGCGGTTCCCGCATCCAGTAAAAACTGTTTTCCGGCCGGCCCCTTCATAATACTCGGTAAAACCACACTTCTGGCAGGCAGATTTATTCCCGCCGAAAGTGTTTCTGTGCAGGTGGCGAAAGCCAGTAACTTCCGCTGGAACATGTCTTCCACAATTCTTCGGTATTTCGGCAGAATTCCCGCATGATGAATCCCCACTCCCCGCATTAAAAGCTGTTTTAAGCGTGGCCCCGCGCCCTGACTCCAGTCATGCCTACCAAGTTCCGTAATAATTTGAGCCCGAGTCTCCGAAGAAATCAGTTCTTTTCCACGAATCTCATCCGCAATTTGCCAGCACTGTTCCCGATTAAAACAAAAAATAAGTGCCGGCGTAAATCGCTGTTCTTCTGTTCCCAGACACATCCAGGGAATATGCTCACTCAGCAGCTGATCCCCCACCCACATAAATGAAAGCGGCACTTTTCGCTCTTCACTAACCACCAGCTCTAAATCATGATGATGCTCCTGCTTTAACCAGTTCCCGAACTGCGCCGCATTTCCGACAGTCGCCGATAAAAGGAGAAGCCGAACATGTTCTGGTAATAATCCCAAAGAAAATTCCCATACGATTCCTCTTTCTGGATCATTAAAACTGTGAAATTCATCCATCACCACGGCCTGAACATCCGAAAACGAAAACAGTTCCGGATGCATAAGCCGATTAAAAAGAATCTCTGCCACCACCACTAAAATCCTCGCGTCAGGATTCACACGGTGATTCCCCGTCACCAGACCGACATCTGTCGGATGAAAGCCCCAGCGTACCGCCGCCGCCTGAAGCTCACGAAATTTCTGATCCGTCAGCGCAATTAACGGTGTGGTATAATACGCTTTCCCGCCCGTATGAAGTGCCTCAAAAATCGCGGCTTCCGCAATAAGCGTTTTTCCAGTTCCTGTCGGCGCACAGACCATCACGCCCTGCTGTGAAGAAAACCAGGCTAAAAGCGCATCTTCCTGAACCGGGTAAAGCGTATACGGGATCTGCTCTAAATACCGCTCCGCGATTTCATCTCGTGTCATCATAAATAAATCCTGAAAACTTTTTTACCTCACGCACCATAAAATTTTATTTCTCCGGCATTTTATGTCCGATACATTATAAAACTAAAAATTTTAAGGAAAATCATCATTCCCAGTTAATCTTTTTTCTCTTCTTCTTTATTCTTGACCATCCGCCAGCAGCGATGAATCCGTTTATTCCGAAAATCTTCCGGAACAGTACGTGCAGAAATTTCCCGAATAAAACAGTCGGAAATCGCGGCTTCCTCCAATTTAAAACGCCGTGAATTATTCGAAAAATAAATCACACCTCCCGGCTTCAGGTGCCGTAAAATCAGATTCAGCATTTCCACATGATTTCGCTGTACATCCCAGTCATATTCTGTGGTCTTACTGTTCGAAAACGTCGGCGGATCCGCCACCACCAGATCAAAAAACACATCCTCTGATAAATCATACAGAAACGGAATCACATCATCACGAATATACTGATATTTACAGTCTGCTCCATTCCGAAAACCAGGATTCCGAAAGCCGTTAAGCTCCATGTTCGCTTCCGCCCATTCCAGATACGTTTTCGACAGATCGACCGTCGTCACACTTTTCGCGCCGCCATCTGCCGCATATACACTAAAAGATCCCGTATACGCAAAAAGATTCAGCACGCGTTTTCCTGCCGCTTCTTTCCTCACCATATCCCGCGTAATACGATGATCCAGAAAAAGCCCCGTGTCTAAATAATCTGAAAGATTCACCAGAAAAGTCAGGCCGCCTTCATGTGCGTCAATTACAAAATTTCTGGTATCATACCGTTCATACTGTTCATTTCCCTTCTGACGCCTGCGCTGCTTCAGAAAAATTTTCTCTCTGGGCGTCTCCAGCGCGCGACTAATCACCTGCATCATCCAGTCCATCCAGTCCGCCTGCTGGGCCACCGTCCGCTCATGTGGCCGATCATATTCTGCCACGTGCAGGTAATCCTCATACCGATCCACGGCCAGCGGTATCTCTGGAATATCACGATCATAAATCCGGTAACATGTGATCTTCCTCCGTGTGGGAAAACGCCTTAAATGATGCGCCATTTTCATGAGCCGTTTTTCGAAATCTTGCGCCGAACGTTTCGCTGATTCACTGAGTCCACCAAAAACAGGATTCCCCTGTTTTTTTTCGCGTAATAAATTTTTCTCCGCACCCGTCACTCCCTTTTTCGAAACACGCTCCGCGGAGATCTCCTCCGAAATACATTCCGCGCCTCCACCCTCTGCCGAAACACGTTCCGCAGGTTTCAGTTCTTCCGAAAACCGCCCCATTCTGCCAGTTTCGTCTGATAATCCAGAAACATCCGCTTTTTGCGCACCATCATCCTCTGCCCTCTGTTTTTTTCGTGGCGGTTTCGGGCCAAAAAACTGATAAAACGTACATTCCAGACGTGAATTATACATTTTACGCCGGCGGTCCGCCTTCTGACCCAGCATCCGTTCAAAATCTGGATACGGTGTAATAATATAATGAGACCACGTGGGCAGACGACGAAGCACATACGGAATGGCCTCATACAGTCTGCGCACCTGCGCATCCTCCCCGATCCACTTTCCATACGGAGGATTCATGATCGTACAGCCATACTGACGACTGGAAGTTAAGTCATGAAAATCGCGCTGCTGGAAATGAATATCCTCCGCCACACCCGCACGCTGCGCGTGATACCGCGCCATACTTAAAGCATTTTCGTCGATATCCGTGCCTAAAATCCGCTGCGGTAACCCCGGAAGAATCGCTTCTTGCGCTTCCTCCCGAATTTCCCGCCAGTATGCCTCCGGAATGGCTGGCCATGTCTGCGAAATGAATTCTCGATTTATCCCCGGCGCAATTTTTCTTCCGATCATCGCCGCTTCGATCGGAATGGTTCCGCTCCCACAAAATGGATCGATCATCGGACGCTCTGGATTCCAGTAACTTAACAGAATCATCGCCGCGGCCAGCGTTTCTCGCAGCGGTGCACTTCCCACTAAATGCCGATAACCGCGCCGGTGCAGACCCGTTCCGCTGGTATCTAGAGTAATCGTGGCACGATCTTTCACCAGAGAAACTTCCACCGGAAATTTCGCGCCATCTTCCAGCAGAAAACCGCCATACGCTTTCTCCAGCCGAGTAACGATCGCCTTTTTCACAATTTTTTGACACGCAGGCACACTGGAAAGCTGGGATTTCAGACTGCGCCCCGTCACCGGAAATGCACCATTTTTCGGAATCCATTCCTCCCAGGGAAGGGATTCCACCACATCAAAAAGTGTGCCAAAATCCGCAGCGTAAAATTCCGCCATTCTCACTAAAACACGCCCTGCACAGCGAAGATGAATATTCGCACGGCAGATGTCTCGCTTTTCACCACAAAAAAGTGTCCGCCCCACGTCAATATTTTTCGCGGAATACCCCATTTCCGTAAGCTCTCGCGAAACGATCGCTTCCAGACCCATCATCGAAGTGGCTATTAATTCCAGAGGCACTCAGGCACCCTATATCCTTTCCATAAAAAACACGATAAAAAATAACATTTTCACACGCGACAAAACACGATTCCCGCATATACTCTGATTTTACTTTTTTACTTTATACTGGTTCCACTTTAAATTTCCGTTTTATGCGGCTCTGGACGCAGGCATTTTCAGCGAAGCATAAAGCCGAGAAAGTGGAATTTTATAGTGTATCGGGTATAATACCTCAAGAATATTTCTTTCTAAACTTACTCCGCCGCCGTGTTATTTTTCGTCTGTTCATTTAATAATTCACATACCGAAGTAATCACTTTATTACACGCAGTTCGGCCCCCCTGTGAAAAAATATCTCGGCAGGATGTGGTACCATATGTTTCGGTGAGCGTCTTCATAAAATTCATTCCTAGTTTCCTTATTCTCATTTTTTCTGCTGCCATTTCTGCGGATGAATCAAAATTCTTCATGCCCAAAACCAGCATCCCACTACTAATCGCGCCACATATATTACCCACACACATGCCGCCTCCAAAACAGGCCGTCATTTTTTTCGCCTGCTCCTCCGTCAGACCGAGTTCTTCCGCGTGTGCCATCAGAACCGCCTGAGCACAATTATTACCTAAATGAAAAAATTCCAGCGCTTTTTGTGTTTTCATAAAATTATCCTTATTAAAATCCATTTTTATAATATTTCATTTTTATAATATGTCGTACACTTAAATTTACCCCATGCTTTACTGCTTCCATTTTAAATTTCCGTTTTTTGCGGTTCTAAAAGCAGGCATTTTCAGAGAAGCAAAATGCCGCAGAAGCGAAATTTTATAGTATATCGAGTATAATTATACCATATTCATGCTTCTTAAGGAATTATCCCCCGAATATTATACTGGCACTCCAATAATTTTTCATTTTATCTTCTGCTTCCATTTTAAATATCTGTTTTATATGGCCATGAAAGCACAGGTATCTTCAGCAAAACAAAAATGCCTGAGAAGCGAAAATTTATAGTGTATCAGGTATAAAATCCCCCGGATATTAAAAATAAAAAAAGATGCTATAATTATCATTCATATTTAGTGTATTTATACAACATATTTTGTAAATACCAGTTTTTCTGGCCTTTTGTTTCGTCGAAATACCGCACACAAAATCATACAAAACGGATTTCTGCATTACAAAACGGGCACTCCAAAATTTCATTTTTATTTTGTACCGTATAATAATTACACTTTCAAAATACAAAATGCGAGAAAACTGTTCTTAAATAAACAAGAATTTATCCTGTTTCCACTTTAAATTTCCGTTTTTTGCAGTTCTGAATGCAGACATTATCAGCGAAGCAAAAATGCTGGTGAAGCGGAAATTTATCGTACATCGGGCATGTCGTATAATCTGTACAAATTATTTTTTACTTTTTTATCATTTTTTATTTAACCCAAAATTATGACTGAAATTTTATCTGTTTCAAAAGTTCGCCAGGCAGAAGCACTGGGGAAAAACGTACTGATCCGAGGCTGGGTACGCACAAAACGTGACTCAAAAGGATTTAGTTTTCTTGAATTAAATGACGGGTCTTCTTTCGGAAATATTCAGGTAATCGCACAAGAAAATCTGGAGAATTACGAGACAGAAGTCAAAAAGCTCACGGCCGGCAGCAGTATCGCGGTATGGGGGACGGTGGAAAAATCTCCCGGCGCTAAACAGCCTACAGAAGTTCATGCAACAAAAATAGAAATTTACGGTTTCGCGCCAGACACATATCCTCTTCAGAAAAAACGTCATACTCTGGAATTTTTGCGGACGATTTCTCATCTTCGGCCACGAACGAATACTTTTGGGGCCGTGGCCCGTGTACGAAACCGGATCTGTGCATCCATCCACCAATTTTTCCAGGAAGAGGGATTTTATTATATACATACCCCCATCATAACAGCCAGTGACTGTGAAGGTGCGGGCGAAATGTTTCAGGTCACCACGTTAAATTTACAAAATTTACCACTCACTGATAAGGGAGAACCTGATTACGCTCAAGATTTTTTTGGAAAACCCTCATTTCTGACAGTGAGTGGGCAGCTGGCCGTGGAAAATTTTGCCTGTGCGCTGGGAAAAGTATACACTTTCGGACCCACTTTCCGCGCAGAAAATTCGAATACATCTCGGCATCTGGCAGAATTCTGGATGGTAGAGCCGGAAATGGCGTTTTTTGAACTGCCCGAGAATATGGAACTGGTGGAACGTTTTCTAAAACGCATTATCGGTGATGTTTTACGTGACTGCCCAGAAGATATGGCATTTTTTAATGACCATATGGACAGTGAAAAAACGCTTGTCGCGCGATTAACAAAAATCGTGGAAAGTACCTTCCAGAAATGTTCTTACACACAGGCCATTTCCATTCTTGAAAAGGCAGACCGTGAATTCCAGTTTCCTGTGAAATGGGGAATCGATTTACAGTCAGAGCATGAACGTTATCTTACAGAAGTTCACTTTAATGGCCCCGTAATCGTATACGATTATCCGAAAGACATTAAAGCATTTTACATGCGCCTGAATGATGACGGAAAAACCGTCCGGGCCATGGACGTTTTAGTCCCAGGAGTGGGAGAAATCGTCGGAGGCAGTGAACGAGAATACCGGCCAGAAGTTTTGGAAAATCGGATGCTGGAAATGGGATTAAATCCTGCAGATTACTGGTGGTATCTTGATCTGCGCCGTTTCGGAACCGTGCCTCACAGCGGTTTCGGTCTGGGTCTGGAACGTATGGTTATGCTGATCACATCCGTACAAAATATACGTGACGTGATTCCCTTCCCACGTACTCCTGGAAGTGCGGATTTTTAATCACGATATAATTTATATCCGGCATTATAAATAATTTATACCCGATGCACTATGAATTTTCGTTTTTCCCTTCCTCCGCCGCCAGGCAGGCCGGCATTTTGTTTCGCTGAAAATGCCTGAGCAGCGGAAATTTATCGTGCATCGGATATAAAAGAGAACCTGTTTAAAACCTTTAGTTTTTTATGAGTTAATGATGAGAAATGACATTTCTTATTTTGTTTTTGACACCGAAACGGTGGCAGACCCATATTTAGTGGCTCACCTAAAATATCCAGATGAAAAACTGGAACCACAGGAAGCCGTCTTACGCTGGCAGGAGGAGCTTCAGCAGAAAACAGGAAATAATTTTATTCCATATACATTTCAGATTCCGACAGCCGTTTCGATCGCCAAGATAACAGAAGAATATGAGCTGCTGGACATCATTTCACTGGGTGAAAGTGAGTTTACACCAGCAGAAATCACAGAGCGTTTTTGGCGCGGCTGGGAGAAATATGGTCGCCCAACTTTCGTTTCTTTTTATGGTCGTGCTTTCGACATTCCCCTGCTGGAACTGGCGGCGTTCCGATATGGTCTTTCTTTACCTGGCTGGTTTTCTCCTCTGGGAAAAACATATGATCAGCCACGAAATCGGTATAATCAGCACTCACATATCGATTTACATGAAATTCTGACAAATTTTGGTGCCACACGCTTTACCGGCGGACTGGATCTGGCCGCGAATTTAATAGGAAAACCTGGAAAAACTGATTTTTCCGGCGCTTTAGTGCAAGAATTACATCTTAAAAATCGTTTCCAAGAAATAGAAGACGCCTGTCGCTGTAATACGCTGGATACTTATTTTGTTTTTTTACGTACCCGTGTTTTAATGGGATTATTGACGCTTCAGGAAGAACAGAAACTGGTGGAAAAAACGAAACTCTGGCTGGAAACCGAGTCTGCAGAAGTTCCTGTTTATGCCGCTTACATTAAAAATTGGGGAGACTGGCAAAATCCCTGGATACCGAAAGAATAAGAGTGAAAGAATAAAAGGTGTTCCCGTATATGAGTATATACCTGGTTCCACTTTAAATTTCCATTTTGTGCGGCTCTGAAAGCAGGCATTTTCAGC
>JAUNBR010000076.1 GCA_030527015.1 Planctomycetia bacterium | reverse complement strand
GTCATCGAGCGTGAATTAAACGAGGGAGACAATTCCAAATGAAATTTCAATTTAAAATACAGCAATTCCAGACGGAAGCTGCGGAAAGCGTCGTCCGCGTGTTTGCCGGGCAGCCTCATGTTGGCATGGCCAAATATCGCCGTGATGTTGGCACTAAAAGCATTTTCGGCGATGATTATCTAGAAAAATTTAAAAATTTGGATGGCGTTTTTCCGATGGAATATTCCGCCTTGTCCAATAAAGAACAGGCACTTGAAGAAGAATACGAAACCGCGTACCGCAACGAAAAAGTGCGGCTTTCCCAGGACGAGTTGCTGAGAAACATACAAGCTGTTCAAACGGCAAACAATATAAAATATTCCAACGACCTTGTTTCCGGACTCGGCGCGGTATCACTCGACATCGAAATGGAAACCGGCACGGGCAAGACGTATGTTTACATCAAGACCATGTTCGAACTTCATAAAACCTACGGGTGGAGCAAGTTTATTGTGGTCGTTCCGTCCATTGCCATTCGCGAAGGTGTGAAAAAATCCTTTGAAATGCTGGAGGACCACTTCATGGAGCTTTATGGTTTGAAAGCTCGGTATTTTGTGTATAACTCCAGCAACCTGCATCAGCTCGACGAGTTTTCCCAGAACAGCGGCATCCATGTGATGATCATTAACACGCAGGCGTTCAACACCACGATGAACGAGGATAAAAACGTTGAGGGCAGAAGGGGAAACGAAGCCGCAAGGATTATCTATACCAAGCGTGATGAGTTTGGCAGCCGCAGACCGATCGACGTTATCAAGGCGAATCGTCCGATTATCATTCTGGACGAACCGCAAAAGATGGGCGGTACGGCGACGCAAAACGCATTGAAGAAAAACTTTAATCCGCTCTTCTCTCTGAATTATTCGGCTACTCACAGGACAAGCCACAACCTGGTTTACGTCCTCGACGCACTCGACGCATTCCAGAAAAAGCTGGTCAAAAAGATTGAAGTGAAGGGCTTTGAGCTGAGGAACCTTGCCGGCACCGATCGATATATGTATCTCTCGGACATCGTCATCGACCGCAAAAAACCGCCGCGTGCCCGTCTGGAGTTTGAAGTCCGCCGTTCGACAGGCTCTCCGAAACGCGAGACGCACCTGCTGAAGGTTGGCGACAGTCTCTATGTTGCTTCCAAAAATCTGGAGGAGTATCGAGGGATTTCCATTGCCGAAATTGATCCGATCCGCGCCATGGTTACGTTCAGCAACGGCGATACGCTCATGGCCGGTGAAGCCAGCGGCAACGTCAACGAGGAGGATATTCGCCGCATCCAAATCCGCGAGACGATCAACTCGCATTTCGACAAAGAGGAGAAGCTCTTTGAGCAGGGGATCAAATGCCTGTCCCTGTTCTTTATTGATGAAGTCGCAAAATATCGCCAGTACGGTGAGGACGGAGAGGAAATTCTCGGTGAGTATGGACGCATTTTCGAGGAGGAATACACAGCGGCTTTGAATGAACGGCTTACGTTGTTTCCCACGGCATATCAGGCGTATTTACGCGGCATCGACACCACCCAAACGCACAGAGGGTACTTTTCTATTGATAAGAAAGGTCGCGCAATCAACAGCACGGTCAAGCGTGGCTCGAACGAATCGGACGACATCTCTGCATACGACCTGATTCTTAAACGGAAGGAAGTGCTGCTGTCGTTTGACGAACCGACGCGTTTCATCTTTTCCCACTCCGCGCTGCGTGAAGGGTGGGACAATCCGAACGTGTTTCAGATTTGCACCTTGAAGCATTCGGATAATGCCATGGCCAAACGGCAGGAAGTCGGACGCGGGCTGCGTTTGTGCGTCAACAGCAACGGCGAACGGCAGGATGTTGAAGTATGCGGTGAGTCGCACGTGCAGAGCGTGAACACGCTTACGGTGATTGCAAGCGAGAGTTACGCGGGCTTTGTCGCAGACCTTCAGAGCGAAATCAAATCCGACCTTTACGAGCGTCCAACCAAGGTGAGCGAGGAATACTTTAACGGCAGAACGGTTTCTCTAACGGATACGCAGCAGCATACGTTTACCGCTGAGGAAGCCAGGGCCATTTACAACTACCTTGTCCGCAACGATTATGTGGACGACGACGGCCGCGTGACCGACACCTACAGAAACGCTGCGGAAACAGGCAGTTTCGCCCTCATGAAACCGGAACTCGCTCCATTTGCGGAAAGCATCCACAAGCTGGTTCAGGCGATCTTTGACCCGTCTGTCCTTGTGGAAATGGCAAGCAACGGACACGACACCAAAATCAGGGACAATCCACTCAACGAGAACTGGGCGGCATTCCAAGACCTGTGGGAACGCATTAACAAGCGTTACGCTTATTTGGTAGAATTCAGCAGCGACGAACTCATCCAAAAATCCATCACCGCTATGAATACGGAGCTGAAAGTTGCGCGTCTTTCCTACACGCTCACCCGAGGAACGCAGGAGGGGGCGGATTTCAACGTGGAACGTACCGAAACAAAGAAGCTCGAACGGTCACACGGCGGGCTTGCGAGGTATGACCTCATCGGAAAAATCGCGGAAGGCACTAACCTCACGCGTCGAACGGCAGCTGCCATTTTGGCCGGCATGAAAAAGCATCAGCTTGAGCTGTTCCGTGAAAACCCGGAGGAGTTCATCGCCAAGGTGATTAACATCATCAATAGGCATAAAGCCTCGGTGGTTGTGGAGCACATTACCTATACGCCAAGCGCGGAAGAACCGTATTCGCAGGACATTTTTAACATGAGCCGCATCTCGGACGAGTATGCCAGGGCGTTCCGGGCAAAGCATGCCATACAGGATTATGTATTTACAGATGGTTCCGCGAGCGACAGTATTGAACGGCGTTTTGCGAAGGAGCTGGATGCTGCCCATGAGGTGATCGTGTATGCTAAATTGCCGAAGGGGCCGCGTGGGTTCTATATTCCGACGCCTGTGGGCAACTACTCGCCGGACTGGGCGATTTCCTTCAGAAAAGGGGCGGTGAAGCACATTTTTTTCATTGCAGAAACCAAAGGGACAATGGACAGTCTCGAACTGCGTCAGATTGAGCAGGCGAAAATATCCTGCGCTAAGAAGCTGTTTAACGAGATCAGTACAACCGGCGTAAAATATCACGATGTGGATAGCTACCAAAGTTTGCTCACCGTGATGGAAACGCTGTAACACCAATAATCCGCCGGAGGAAGTTGAGGCAAGGTGTGGCCATGGGCACACGGATTCCGAGCTGCTTTGGTTTGAGTTTGGCTTGCCGCGAGTATCCTCATGCTACTTTAAAATGCAGTTTTCGTCTTCGACGAGATGAAACTTTTCATTTATCAGTGTATGCAGCTCTGTGCGGTAACGTTTTCGGCGGCGGAAGAAGTTTTTGCATTCTTGCATAAATTTTGAAATTTCCAGAATATATACCCGATACATTATAAAATTCCGTGAAAGTGGAATGATATAGTGTATCGGGTATATTTGGTGGCCACGAAAAAAAAGTAGTGGGGGTGTCCGAGGGGTATATGAATTACATGATAGAAGAGGCAGGCAAATCAAAAAAAAAGTAGTTAGGGAGTGTCCGAGGGGGGGAGGCCTTTAAAAAGTTTTCTTTGTAGGGAGGGAATGTAGTTTGTCCATTCACTTTCCGCGTTTAAGTCTTCGCGAATGAGCTGGTCGAACGCGGCTAGCTTGGAGTCTAATAAGTCGATACAGTGCAGCGCCTGCGCTTCGGGTGTCATGGGAAGTTTTGGACTGCCGAATTCGTATTCGCCGTGGTGGCTGAGGATCATGTGTTTTAAGCGTAAGGCTAATTCGGCGGGAAAAGGTTCGCCGGAAAGCTGCTCACTTTGGTGGATATGTTCCTCTAATAAAAAAATGCCTTGGTAAATGTGGCCCAGCAGCTGTCCTTCATTCGTGTAGGTGAATTCTTTTTCGAATTCTATTTCGGACGGTTTCCCGGTGTCGTGAAGGAAGGTGCCCATGACCAGCAGGTCGGTGTTTAGAAAAGGGTAAGAATCGCCAATTTTTCGGGCGAGCTTCATCATGTCCAGCGTGTGCTGCAGGAGCCCGCCGGGATAAGCGTGGTGATGTTTCAGGCCGGCAGGAGCACTGGTGAATTTCTCCATGAAGGCGTTATCCATTAAATAACATTCCGCTAAATTTTGCAGGTGAGGATCCGAAATGTTTCGCAGGATGTCGGCCAGTTCCCGAGTGAGTTTATCGATCGAAATGGTGGCCAGCTGCGCGAAATCCTCTTCGTTTATGTCGTCTTTCGAAACTTTTGTGAATCGTTTGGCGATAAGCTGCATGGCGCCTTGGAAAATTTGAGTTTTTCCTTCCACCTGGAGGTAATCGCCGTTTTCGAAACGCTGGTAAAGGGATTCGGTGGCGTTCCACATTCGCGCGGTCAGAGAGCCTGTTTTGTCGCGCAGCTCCATCTGGAGGTAAAGATCGCCATTTCGATTTGGGCGCAAAACTTTTCCCGTGACGAGAAAAATTTGGTCGATACTCTCTTGGTCTGTAAATTCGTTAATAAATCGTCGCGTCATGATAAATTGGTTCCTGAGATAAAAAAGAAAAATGTCGGTGGTGATGATTTGCCTGGTATGTTGTAAAATTTTACTTTTCATTTTTTCACGGTGCGGAAAAAACTTGTTTTGAGACCGTAAAAACGAAAATGAAAGTAAAAATCAGTATAACAAAAGTTGAGGCGCTCATAAAGGGGGGAAACCTGAAGAAAATAAAGAACGAAAAGTGGCGTAAAAAATTTGAAAAAATGAATCATTCGTGAGGCGCATTCCTGAACGCGTTTTGTGATTAGGACGTTAAAATTTGTACTTTATGAGTGCATTAAGGGTGTGGAAAATACTGTTTTTGTGGATTTTATGGGGGTGAGATGAGTCGGTGGACTGAACTGAGGAGCAGGGCAGGGAAGAAAAAAAGGTGCTTTATAATTTCAGTGAATGTGTCAGAAAAGGAGAGAATATTCACGGAGAAACAGGAGGAATCGAGAGGGATTCGGAGGCGGGAAGTTTCAGTAGAGTGGATTATGCTGGTTTTAATGTGTGATGGATCGGAAAAATTGTTTTTTTTCTGAAAATTCGCTCAAGTTTTTCTTGATTAAATGCTGGAGTGTTCCATAATATAAATATAAATGCGTATACTTTAGAAATGTTTAGGGAGGAACGAGAATGAGTATCGAAATGAAGCCAGCGTTAGGGATTCATGGCGCACAGAAAACGAAAGTGTCGTTTAATCTTTCATTAGGGACGAAATTTCAGCAGCAGCGCAGGCGGCAAATTGATCCGTCCACCTGTGAAAGGGAGTATACCGAGGATGAATTGGAGTTTATGCGCGCGCTGGATGATTATAAGCGCGCCAGCGGAAGGAAATTTCCGACGTGCAGCGAAATTCTGGAAGTGATAAAAAGTTTAGGATATATGAAGATCCAGGGAGGGACGGAGTAATATTTCGAAACGGTGTCATTTTTCACTTCGTCGGCAGCGGAGGAGGTGTCTGAAGGAGAGGAAGTGTCGGAATGAGAATTTTACCCAGCGCATTATAAAATTCTGCTTTTCCGGTATTTTTGTTTCGGGGAAGAGGTCTCTTTTATGGCCGCTCGAAACGGAAATTTAAGAGGGAATCCGTATAATTCACGGAAGAGGTCTGTTTTTAGAACTGATGCACGGTAAATTTTCGTTTTCTCTCTTCGCCGACAGGCCGGCATTTTTGTTTCGGATGCATTTTATACTCGATACACTATAAAATTCCGCATCACCGGCATTTAGCTTTTCAGGAAATGCCTGCTTTCAGAACCGCACGAAACGGAAATTTGACGGAGAATGCATATAAAGTTAATTTTAAGTCGGGGTCAAGAAATTTTTGCAGGGAATAAAATGTGTAGAGGAAAGCCGATATCACAGAAAAGAACTTCCCCGGTAAATTTTGTTGAGGCGGGATTTTGGAAGCCAGGTTTTATCGAGGAAAGAGTGCAAGTAATATTTGCCTGGATGCATGGGTGAAATGGAATTCCGGTGTCTGCATTCAGACCGCTGGGGAGATCCACAGATAAGATGCGTTTTTGACTGGCATTTATCCATCTGATGATGTTATTTATCGGCGTACGTGGAGAGCCTTTCGCGCCGGTGCCCAGCAGGGCGTCTATAATCCAGTCGGCATTTTTTAAAAAAGGCTGAAGTATAAACGATAAACGTTCTTCGGGAATGTCGTGGAGAGCAGTTATCGGGATGCCGATTTTCTGAAGGATAATGTACTGTGTTAAAGCGTCTCCTTTCAATTTTTGTGGAGGTGCACATAAAAAAACATGTACAGGATGATTGCGCACGGCCATCTGTCGGGCGATTACCATACCATCACCGGCATTATTTCCGGTGCCGCAAAAGATGAGCGTTTCTCCCTGTACGCCACGGCTGCAGAGTTTATCGGTGATTCCCCGACCTGCGTTTTCCATTAAGATTAGCCCGGGAACGTGGTATTCTTGAATCGCTAATTCGTCTATTTTTTGAGTTTCCTGACAGGATAAAATCGGGGGGATGTTCATTTTTTTATAAAATATGGTAAACTATATTTGGCTTTACTTTTAAATTCTGTTTTGTGCGGCTCTTAAAGCAGGTATTTTGCTCCGCTAAAAATGCCAGTTTTCAGATCCTCAGAAAATGGAAATTTAAAGGAGAACCAGTACTTTCGGTAAAAATGTTTGCGGTGATGAACGTATGAACTGGAAAAGTAGGGTAAAATCAGTATAAAATGGATGAGCCTGGGAACAGGAAATGATAAAGGTATAATTATATTTAATGCATTATAAATTTCCGCTTTTTCGGTATTTTTACTTCGCTGAAAAAGCCGGCTTTAAGAACCGCACAAAACGGAAATTAAGAGGAAACAGTATAAGGTGAATTAAAAAGGGGACAGAGAATGCCGATATATGAATATGTATGTGAAAAGTGTATGCATGAATTCGAGGAACTGGTGACGGGCAGTCAAAAACCAAAATGCCCATCCTGTAATTCGGTAAAACTGCGACGAAAATTGAGTGTGCCGTCATCTCCTCACGGAAATACGGGTGCGTGTGGGAAAAAATTTAAAGGTGAATGTGGCGCAGGGGACTTTAAATCTTGTGCATCTGAAGGTGGCCATCACTGCTGTGGCGGATGCTGTCATCATTCATAAGGCGGAAAGGTGTCTGATTTTATATAATTCGTGCGAAACGGAAATAGGGAAATGGAGTCAGATAAAAAATGAAGGTGAATATTTCTGCGCGTGCTTATTTAAACGCTTCAAAAAATACCGCGGCGGGGATTTTTTGTTTGGAGTGTGGTGGTTCTCGTAAAATTGGCCCATTTTTCCCGGTTAAAAAAATACCGGCTCCGGCGGGCGCACAGTTTCCGGATAACTGAAGGGTGTTATTTTCCAGCGTAAACTGAAAAGAAAATTCTGTATAAGGAATGGAAGGTGTCATGTCCAGAGGGATTCCGTGCGTGGTTAATTTAGTGACGGAAAGGAGTCGGTCTAAAAGGTTACGGTGAATAATACCACCTGGGGAATGAAATGTTCCTCGGGCATGAACCAGATGATTCGCGTGAAATTCGGCATTTTGTATTTCCAGAGTGCCTTGTCCCTGAATAAGAGAGGAATGTGAAAAGCATGCGGTTAAATCGATATTCGTAAATCGTCCCTGAAAAGTACCGTTCCATCCGGTAAAAGTCTGCTGTAAGATGATGGTTCCATAAAACTGGCAGTAATTTCCCAGTTTTTTTAAAGAAGGAAAGAGTTTTTGCAGCAGAAGAGTGGGCAGGCCATGCTCGTCGGTGGAGAGAATCGCTTCCATGGTCTGCTGGCTGTTTTGGAACGATTTCTGAAGGATTAATTGAATCCGTGACGGATTATTTTTTTCAAAAATAGCAGGTAATAAAAAAGAAATTTCTGTCTGATGTCCGTTTTTTGTGGGAAATAATCGCATTTTCCCCTCACGCAGCTCCAGAGTCTGTTCTCCACGGACATAAATTGGCCCGCTTACCGTTAATTCTAATTCCGATTTTCCGAGAATATTATATCGGGTCAAAATCCGCTGGTGAAGCTGCCATAAAGTTTCGAGACAGTTTCCGTCCAGCGTTAATTCCGGCAGGGTGAGCTCCATCTGACGGATAACCTGATGGTCACCGTCATAACTGGTTTTTTGTAGTACTTCCACAGAGGGAGTGCTCATCATGGGCAGAGTGTCTATTTTCTGTGACGGAGCGTGTTTCTGTGAAAGAGAATGGTGATCGGTGGGAGAAAAGGCGGGATTTTGTTCTGAAGTTTTACGCGGAAGAATGTTTGGGGATGTGATGATGTTTTTTTCCGAGGATTCAGGGTGTGAATTTTTCGCGGTGGCGTCAGAGATAAGAGCAGGATGTTCCGATGAAGTATCCGAGAAAGATTCAGAAAGTAATGTGTTTTGGTAAATCCGAGGATAAATCAGACGCATTTTATTCGGACGCAAAAACTGAAAACGCTCCACTTTTATGGGTAATCCGAGATAAGTTTCCAGGTGCCGGCACATTCTCTGCTGATATATTTCGGTATGTCGGAACATTCCCCAAGACACGAAAATGCCCAGAGGAAGAATGCTCATGATAAAAAACAGCAGAAGCCGGAAAAAACGCTGCATATTCTGAAATTTTAATAAAAATATGGTTCCACATTAAATTTTCATTTTGTGTGATCTTTCCGCAGGTTTTTTTATTCCCGATGCGCTATAAAATTCCGTTTCTTCGGTATTTTGCTTCGTAAAAATGCCTGCTTTCAGCGCAGCACAAAACGGAAATTTAAAGGAAAACCAGGATGTAAAGTAAAAGGCTGGGAAAGTGGAAATTTATAGTGTATCGGATAAAATATTCGGTAAACTGAAAAGTGAAAAGGATTTTGAAAAAATAATACGTCTCTTCAGAAAGACGACTTAAATGGAAATTTTGTGTCTGAAATGCCACGATGAAATTTCCGATCCTTCTGTGTTTCGTCGCTGGAAATATGGATTTTATGACTGTAAAAGCTTTAAATGAAACGGGAGCAGATAAAAGAAAAGGTGAAAATCATGCGTTCCTTTTCTTTTTGTGTATATCATTAGGTCCCATTCATGTCTTGCACTAAAATTTGGTAAAGGGTCCACCGTGCCTGTAATTCTTCCCAGGAATCGCCGCCGAATTTATCAATAATTGCTTGAGCTAAAGTAAATGCCACGACATTTTCCATAACGACACTTGCCGCGGGCACAGCGCAGGTATCACTGCGCTCCCAGGAAGCCGCCTGTGGCTGAAAGGTACGTAAATTAACGGATTCCAGCGGTTTTTTTAAAGTGGCGATCGGCTTCATGGCAGCACGAATTACCAGAGGTTTTGTGTTCGTCATGCCTGCTTCCAGACCGCCGGCATGATTCGTCGGACGTTCAAAACCACAGGAAGAAGATTCTTGGGCCCACCGATTAAAGCGGATAATGTCGTGACATTCAGAGCCGGGTAACTCTGCGACACGAATTCCCAGTCCGATTTCCACGGCCTTTATCGCCTGAATGGACATGACGGCCTGAGCTAAAAGTCCGTCCAGCTTTTCGTTCCACTGGGTGTGCGTTCCCAGTCCGAAAGGCAGGCCGGTGGCGCGTACTTCGATCATCCCACCCAGTGTATCTCCCTCTTTTTGTGCTGCGTCAATTACTGATTTTGCGTCGCTGTCATCCTCGGCCAGCGAATATAATGCGGATTCTTCACGCATTTTTTTTAATTTTAAAGCAGAATTTCGTATTCCAGAATCACTCTGTTCCTCAGAACCATTTAACGCATGATCAGAGAGCGTATCCGCAGCAGAAATTTCGGTGTTCCCCTCCTCCTGCATATTTTGGATACTTTTCTCTTCTTTGGGGTCCGATTCTGGCTCCGGGTCTATTCCTGTTTCCAGCAGTGAAAAAAGTTCTTCTGCACGCTGAGAAACGGGGAGATTTACATTTCCGATTCTTGTCACGTAACCAAAAACTTCGATTCCCAGTTCTGTGAGTAATTGGCGGGCCAGAGCACCCGCGGCGACTCGTCCGGCGGTTTCTCTGGCGCTGGCACGTTCAAGAATTCCACGCATGGAAGAAAGGTATTTTCGTGAGCCGCTTAAATCACCATGCCCTGGGCGGGGACTTTCTAAATCTTCCAGCTCCGGAAGCCGATAATCCTTATTTTTGACCCATAACGTGATCGGGCTCCCCAGCGTAATATTTTTCCAGACACCACTAAGTATTTCCACCTGATCGGTTTCGATATTTTGTCGGCCTCCACGACCATATCCTCCCTGGCGGCGACGTAATTCCTCATTAATCACCCTTTCCTGGATCTCCATTCCGGCCGGAAAACCTTCAATAAGTGCTAAAATCCCTTTTCCATGTGATTCGCCCGCTGTGCGATAATTCATTATGGCCGCCGTCTGTCTTTCTCTAAAAATCTCAATTTTAAATAATAGTTAAAGTTAAACTGATTTCATTTTTCCTGATGTGCGATTATAATTTTCTGCCTTACCTTCATTTCAGGATTCTCGAAAAAACCACATTTTATGGATTTCTTGTCTGGCAAAACAGAAATTTAACATAATGTGTGGAATTCCCATTATATTTTGGCTCCACGAAAAGTCTGTTTTATACCTGGCTCCATTTTAAATTTCCGTTTTGTACGGCTCTAAACACAGGTATTTTCAGAGAAGCAAAAATACCGGAAAAAGTGGAATTTTATAGTGCATCGAGTATAAAAACTTTATGTTTAAGCATAATATAATTATTATAATGTTTCTGTCAAGAGTTTTCAAGAGAAGATTATCCGAAAAAGAAAATTATTGGAAATATCAGCTTTTATTGTGTGTCGGGTTTCAGATTCTACATAAAATTTTCGTTTTACGTGAACATAAAAGCAGGATATTTCTGATAAAGTGATAAGTCGGGAAAGCGAAATTTTATTACGTATTCAGATATAAAAGAACAAAAAAATTAAACGGATTTTTTATCTTCATTTTCTGATTTTAGAGAGGACGTTTCCATAAAATAAGTAGCGAGAAAAACAAAAATTGCACCGCAGACCAGTAAAGAATCCGCGATATTAAAATTCGGCCAGTGATAGGAGCCCAGCATGACCACGATCCAGTCTCGGACAGCGTAAATTGGCTCCATCTTTCCATCCACTTCCCATTTTAGACCATGGAGACCTAAACGATCATATAAATTTCCCAAAATTCCAGCTGAGATCATGCCCAAAGAACATATCCATATCCAGCTTTTTGCGAATTTAAAGATAAAAAGCCAGAAAAAAATAAAAAATAATGCGGTGAAAGAAACGGTGCAGAAAAGAGTACGCATTCCTTGGCCGATTCCAAATAACGCTCCCTGGTTCAGCGCAGTCTGAAATCCGAAAACGTCTGAAATCACCCAGTCAATTTCTGCTTGCTGGCCAGGCATTCCTAATTTTTGGAAAAAATATGATTTAGTCCATAAATCTGCGAGTAAACCCAAAATTACGATCAGAAAAAAAAACAAAAAACGCAGAATCAGAGATTTCCATGATATTTCTTGTTTATCGGGAATATTCATACCTGAATGCCTCATGAAAGTGCGCGTAATTTACTTTAAATTTTAAGTTTATTCTGTTTTGCCATACTAAACTTTAACATTATAAAATATCGAGAAGTAAAAATGTAATGCGTCGAGTGTTAAAAATGTACACTGAAGTTTATGTTTAAATTTTACATGAAAAATGGTGCGCAGAGAGCAGGTATAAATATATTATGCACAGAAACGATTTTCGGTTCACGTTAAATACCTGTTTTGTGGTTTTTATAGGTCATTTTACTTCATTTTCCGTTTCGTACAGTTTTATGCCCGATGCACTTCATTTCCACGGAATTTTTGCTTTCCTGCCAGCAGCAGACTGGGCTAAAAAAGCCTGTTTCAGAGCTGCACAAAACGGAAATTTAAAAAAGAATCAGTATAAAAACATGATTTTCCGTAAAGCAAAATGCCGAGGAAGCAAAAATTATCGTGTCTTGAGTATAAAAGCAGATTTACAGCGAAACAAAATACCGGCAAAACAGAAATTTATAATATATCCGATTTAAAAACGTCAGTCATATTCTTTTTCTGCACATTTTACACACATGGTCGTGTAAGGAATGGCCTGAAGTCGTTTTTTGGGAATCTTAACACCGCAGATTTCACATATATTATATTTTCCTTCTTCGATTCGTTCGAGTGCCGCAGCGATATTTTCCAGGATTTCCGCTGCGCTGCCGATCATCTGCAGCGCGATTTCCTGTTCATGATTATCGCTGCCACAATCTGCCATATGACTCGGCTGAGTGGAAAGTTCTCCTGATTCCGCACGATTTTTCCGAATCGTAAGATCTTCCAGCTGAGACATGTCACCTCTTAATCGTGCCTGAAGCATCAGAAGGCGTTCTTTATAATCACTGAATTCATCGGAACTCATAATTATTCTTTCATTAAAATGGAAAATAAAATATACATATTAATTTAAGGGATTATACCTGATGCACTGTAAATTTTCGTTTGAAATATATGAAAAGCAGGTTTTCGTGGCCGTGACAAAAAAACGGAAATTTAATTTGGGACCAGTGTGAAAAAATCAGTCATATTATATAAAAAAAGTCTTTTTTGTCAAGAGAGTATGAAATACTGAAGTATACTTTCGGGGATACTACAAAAAATTATTTCTTCGGTGTACATTTTTAGTGTAAAATTCGGAGACCGTGGAAAATAAATCTTGTCTGTATGAGCAGAAAAGAGGTGATGATTTATCTGCGTTTTTATATTCTCACAGTATTTATTCCCGACTCACTATAAATTTCCATTTCCCCGGCATTTTTGCTTCGCCGAAAATATCTGCTTTAAGAACCGCACAAAACGGAAGTTTAAAGTGGAAACAGAGCATATGCTCATTATTTTAGATTTCCATTTTTAAAAAACCGCCGTCGGCGCTACACACCACGGCGGTTTTAAAAGCGAAAATCCAAAATAGTATGAGTATAAAAGTAAAAAATAAAAAAATTTAACCCATCTGTGCGTATTCTGTTACCACGCCGAATTCGTCGACGAAAAAGGCGATTTTAACTCCGGGGGCGACTTCTGCAGGACCAAAAATACACTCTTTTCCAGCAGTCATGGCTTCCACATCATCCACCGCATACGCGATATGCCCACCTTTTGCCACTAAAGTATCCGCCATGGGAGAGTCCGGCTCAAAAAACAGAAACTCGATCGTATTCGGATCCGCGGAAGGATCAGAGGCCCAGCATTTAATGGATTCTATATAATTCATCCCTTCCTGTTTTTCACGACATACGGCGCCAAAATGTGCAAATTTTTTCATTCTTAGATTCTCCTGTAACTATTTTGGGGGAATAAAATTTTATTCGACATACGATAAATTTTTTTCTGTATTTCGTACTGTGAAACGCCTACTGACAGAACCTGTACGAATCTTAAATTTAATGTGGAAAACAGTACCGTTTCGTTTTCCGTAAATTCCGTATCATGACGAAAATAAAAGAAAAGTCTGAAAAAAAGTGAATTCCACAGTTTTATATAATCTCTGATTCTCCTTTAAATTTCCATTTTGTGCGTTCTGAATACCGGCATTTTTAGCGAGGTAAAATGCTGAGAAAGCCGGAAATTTATAGTGCATCAGAGATAAAATTAATCAGATGCTGGTTTTCGCGGTGCTCGGAATTTAATTTTTTCCGCGAGTTTTATAATCTGTCCATTTTCTACATAACCAGTACATGTACTGATAATAAGGATTACGTTATTAAATTTCAAATTATAATCACAGTCCAACTCAATTTCTGTAATACTCGCTTCGATCGGACCACCGCCGCCAAGCTGTTTTTTGACATAATCCCGCAGCATTCTCATTCCGTCTGGGGTTCCTCTAAATTCCTGGTCACCGATACGAACTCTCGTCAGATTTCCATTTTTGTTGGCTTCCAGGCGAATTAAAATGGCAGTCGGAGGATCTCCTTCTCCGGCACCGCCGCCGATCGGCATTTTAATAGAAAAGTCGCCTTCCGGTACAACTATTTTAAACATCAGGATGAAGAAGATCAGTAATTGGAACACCATGTCAATCATCGGTGTCATGTCGCCTTTACTTACTTCAGGGGTTTCCTTTTTTTTAACCATTCAAAAATCTCCTGCCCTAATATATTTTATAAAAATACATATTTATGCCTGATACACTATCATTTTCGCTTTCTCACGTTTTCGCGATACGTGAAATACCTTGTGCTCATGGCCGTACAAAACAAAAATTAAAACGAAATTTAAGTGGGACCAGTATGAATATCTGACGTATACTGAAACTTTTCTCCGTCTGCCTGACGGGCGGATCTGTATTCTGAACCTCAAACGACGATAATTAACACAGACCTAATATTTATTAACCATATGAGGTTCCCTTAATTTTACATTCTTCGGAATGCCCGTTCTATTTTTTGTGCTCGTTTCCCTTAAAATTTCATTTTTCTGTATTTACGATACGTGAAATACTCGCGTTTATGGACGTACGAAACGAAAATGATCAGTGAAATTCGTATAAAAACAGAATGCATGAAAAAGGAAAAAACTTTTAAATTTTAGCTTATGAGCCTTCTTCATACTGCGCGCGTAACGCAAATTTTTCCAGTCCATTCGTCTGGCAGACCTGAATAATCTCCTGAACAAAACCCGTTTTGGCGTTTTTATCGGAACGAATAATAATAGTCATGTCCTTCACCGTCTTTGAGCCGCCAGATCTTGCGCGAACCATATCCACTTCATCCTTTAAGAATGGGGTTAATTCTTCTGGTTTTCGAATCGTGTTCGCGCCGAGGAGAATCACATAATCTTTTCCATTCATGTCAGGCGCGACCTGAACAGTAATCGAATTCTTTATCGGCTGCTCCGGTGGTTTCGCCAGATTACTGGAGGGTAATTTTACACGCTGATTCTGATCTGCCTGAGAAAAGTTAATTAAAATCATAAAGAAGATCAGCAGCTGAAACACCATGTCAATCATCGGCGTCATGTCGGCAGCGGAGACTTCTTGTGTCTTACGTTTTTTGGGCATTATTTTCTCCTATTATTGTGATAAAAAATGTTGAATTTTGACCAGAGATATTTTTGCCACATGATGAATCGGATTCATAAATTTTATTTTTGTGCGGCTCTGCCGGCAGATATTTCGTATATCGCGAAATATCCAGGAGATGAAATTTATACTGGTTCTGTTTAACATTTCCGTTTTGTGCGGTTCTGAACGCAGGCATTTTTAATGCAGCAAAAATGCTGGAGAAGCGGAATTTTATAGTGCATCGGGTATAAAACTACATTTTCCATTTCTCTGATGACACACAGGATGGTGTGCTTCCACACCTGCCTGGGGTACCGCACGACAGGATGATAATATAAATTGTCAAAAAAATTACTCTGATCTCATTTATTCAAAACTTTTTTATTCTAAAAAATTTTGAATGCAGCACTTAAATTCTCACTTCTTACATCCGTTACACTATAATTTTCCGCTTCTTTAGCACTTTTTTGCTGAAAATGTCTGTGCCTTCAGCACGCAAAAAACGGAAATTTAAAGTAAAATCTGGAGGGCATGTCCTATTTCCGTGATGACTATAAACTTCGTTTTTTCGTTTTTACTTACTGGAAAACCAGATAACAGAACGACAAAAAACTAAAATTTAAAATAAAATCGGGAATTTCCACAGACACAGTAAACCTGCGCCGCGTCACACACCGAATCTCGGAAGCAGTTATCTTACAGTACAGTAAATTATCATATTTTGCCAACTTTCCTGTGAAAATAGGAATCACAGGAAAGTGGAAAATGAAAGGGAAAAATTTAACGTAAAGCCAGTATAAATTCGTGATGAATTAAGTTTTGCCGAATTTTCAACAATAATTATTTTTTCTGTGCGAAAGCTAACAATTTTCCGATCAGATCTTCGCTGAGCATTCCGACATCAAAAACGATTCTCTGGTAACGGTTACGTAAAAGAACGTAAGCCACGGTCGCGGGAATCGAAACGATAAGACCGACGATCGTGGTGAACATGGCGGTGGAAATACCGTTCGCCAGCTCAGAAGGTTTTGGCGTGGTGGTCGAAACGGCGATAACACGGAAGGACAAAATCATACCGTGGACGGTTCCCATCAGACCGACCATCGTGGCGGTTCCCGCAATTAAACCGATAATGCTCAGCCCCTGCTCAGTGCTCATGCTGATATTTTCCGTCATTTCTTCCATGGCTTTCAGCGCCTGGTCACGTCCCGAGGAGATTTTCGCCAGACCGGCTGCTAACACCTGACCAAGAAACGTAGGATCACTTTTCGTCATTTCATAAACTTCCTGGAAACGCCGTTCGTTAAGTAAGCCCTCAAACTGTTCTGGAAAACCGGGGGAGATGTTCTGGTCTCTTCGAAATGCCAGGGTATACTTAAACACCAGCGCGACTAACAAGAAAGAGATGGACAGGAACACGATACTGTATAACCAGCCCAAAGATTGGAAAATCCAGAATAAAAGGGAAATATCATCCGTCGCCGCAGCTTCTTCCCCTTCTGTTTCTTCATCGAACTCCTCGTCTTGAGCGGCCACCTGCGGTGTGTCGAGAAATACCGCAGCGGAAAATGTCCCCACAGAAACACCTGCCAGTAAAAGAGAACATAAAATACTACTTAACCAACCAAACAACCATTTTTTCATAAGTACCTCCAAGAAGTGGATAAAATAAAGTTTTTTTGTATATATTTTAATAAAAGTATCTAAAAATTTATGTTAAATAATAATCGCTATAAAATGAATTCGCTTTTTCTGATCACCATTCGTTTTATGTCAAAATGGATATGAATAGGTTTCGGCAAAATTCTGTAAAAAAGATGATTATATTATAAAATAAAAAAACCAAGATTCTTTTTTATTCGTATCTGCTGTCAGTATTTTGGGTGACACAAAATACTGAAAACATAAAAAGTTTGCCGAAACATTACAATTTTTATTTTTGAGCATTTTTGCCCGACACACCAAAATTCCTTTAAATAGGATCAGCAGATATATTATGGATATAAACACTGATTTCGATTCAAATCTCCAGTTTTTACCATAAAACAGGTAATTTTCTGGGAAAATGAGGATCTCTAGAAATCTTTGTGCGTTAAGTGTATATAATAGTTTACTCCAAAACGTGAAAAAAATCAAACCATGGGGGGAGAAATAAAAGCAAAAAATATTATCTTTTATATCTTTCGAGCTGAATGCCTTCCAGTTCCCGAGCTTTCAGTGTGTCACCCGTGCTGCGACAGAGGTTAATTAATTCTGTAAGCGCTTCGGTGTGTAAAACTGGATCTAAATTGTACAGTAAGTGTGTGTGAAGGTAAGCGACGATTGCGTCACGCGGTTTTCCGCTCCGTTTCAGCGCATCACCGAGAGTATTAAAAGCCAGCGCATTCATCTGGTTATCTTCTGGTGGCACGGAGTCTATAACTTGTTGTGCCATTTTTTGTGCTTCAGCATATTTTTCCTGATATGCTGCACAGCGTGCCAGACCCAGTGTAACATTTAGCTGCATCATGTCTTTCATTTTTCCACTGATCTCGCCAGCGTTAATCGTTTTTTGTACTTCATTATACATTTTTTGTGCTTCTGTAGCCCCAGCTTTTCCTCTTGTCAGTAATACCCGCCCTTTTCCCAGGCAGCCGTGGGCACGAATTGTCGGAGAACTTTCGACTTTAGAAAGACGTGTAAAAGCGGTGTCTGCTTTTTTTGTTTCTTTCGTCTGCAGGTAAAGATCCCCCAGTAACTGTAATGCTTCGTAGTAACGATAACTTTTGGGGTGATCTTTAATAAACTTTTCCAGACCGTCGATTGCCTTGGCCAAAGAAACGTCGCCGCCCTGATATGCTATATTTGTGTTGGCCAGCGCGATGAAAAAATCCCGTTCCATTTTTATATCGTTACGTGAAATCATGTCATCTTTTAGTTTTAAAAGGGTGTCACGTGCATCTTCGTTTTGGCCGCTATTAATCGAACGGCGCCCCTCACGCAGCTGTGTGGGTTCATTTTCATAGGTGATAAATTCGATATCTCCGACAGGAACCGTGGATTCCATTCCGCTGCGGTTAATCGTAATTTCGTCTGGCGTGGTGCGAATAACGTTCGCTGCAAAACTTCTTTCTTCACTGTGGCGTTTAATTTGATCGTCGGCCTGCGCTGCCGTAAAAAACATAATACAAAATGTCGCGATCATCCATGCTAATCCCGATACGCGGTAAAATTTTGTTTTACCAGTATTTCGTACTGCGGGAATACCGTCTGCCTGGTGCACAGGAAACGGGACTTTAGTGTGGAATCGGTATGATGTGAAAAGATGTTTCATTTTTTTCTCCTTAATTAATAAATAATATAAAACATTATGAATAATATAAAACATTATTTTATATTCGGTACTCTATAAAATTTCATTTTTCCCGCATTTCGCGATTCTTGAGGTATCTGCAGAAAACGGAAATTTAAAGTGAAATCATTTTTTGTCCGATACACTATAAATTTTCGCTTCTCCGGCATTTTTGCTTCGCTGAAAATGCCTGGCTTTCAGAGCCGCAGAAAACGGAAATTTAAGGTGAAATCATTTTTTGTCCGATACACTATAAATTTTCGCTTCTCCGGCATTTTTG
>JAUNBR010000075.1 GCA_030527015.1 Planctomycetia bacterium | reverse complement strand
TCAGCGAAGCAAAAAAGCCGGTGAAGCGGAATTTTATAATGTATCGGGTATAAATGATTCTCGCCCCATAATAATCGAGAATAAAATATCCTCTATAAATCACACCATTCCTTTTATACTCCATGTAACTATTATAATTATAACCCCTTTTTTATAAAAAGAAAAAAAAACTTTAAAATTTTCTCAAAAAAACTAAAGTTTTCCCATAAAAATATTATTACACAAAAAATAATGCCATGATATTTTCTGTAAGACACCTATTTTACACAACAAAAAAATTACAGGCATTTTTTTTATTTTTCCTTACTTCTTTTTTATTTTATCCATTCTCGCCCACTTCCATTTTTTGTCAAAACACGCCTCCAGCAGATTCTTTTTTAAATTCTGCCCAAAAACCTCCTCTGACCTGGCTGGATGAACATGAGTCGCAGCCACCGCGCTGGCATGACGGCGGAGGGAATATTCCGCACAAAATTCTTCGTTCCACAAGAATCGCAGGAAATGCACTCAGTGGTTCCGGATGCGAAACCATCACCATTCAGGCAGAAGATTCTCCCCACGGGAAACAGCTTTTACTGGCTTACCCTCTGCGCCCTGTCCTGGCGACAAGAGAATTAATGGTATCCCTGGGCGTTCGCTGCAGCCGTTCCGGACTCCAGTTAATGTGCCGTGTCATTCTCCCATACACCCGAGATCCCCAGACCGGTCTGGCCATGACCATTTACGTGCCCGGGGGAACCTACTCGACTGTAAATCGCTGGCAGACCTTAAGAATTAATGGTGTTTCCGCCATTCTGCAAGAAGAAATCGCTCGCCTCCGACAAGCAAAACCTCAGCTTTATTCCGTCTTTAATATTCGTGACGCTTATGTGGACCACATCATCCTTAACTCCTGGTGTGGAAGTGGCACATACGACATTTTCTTGGATTCACTGGAAATTTCTCCCGTGCAAGAAGTACGTTTACCTCCTTCACCACAAAATTCTTCTGCGGAAAATACGGTCCGTAATCATCTTCCCTCCCAAAATTTCCTCCCGTCTGCGAGTCATCCGGCCGAAAGTAAAAACGTTCCTCCTTCAGAAAATCATTCTCCGGCATTTTCTTCTGAAAATTCTCCCTCTTCTCATACCGAAATATCGGATCACACCACTCCAGATCCTCTCGCTTTTCCGGAAACGAACGAAAACATAAGCACAGACAGCCTTCCCCTGGAGGGTGCACCTCTGACAGAAAACCTTTCCCTTCAGGAATCACTGCTTCCCGAAGCATCCGACACTCCCGTTTCCGTTTCCTCGTCTGAAGAAATCCGAATAGACGTGAACCAGTTAATGCTCATGATCCGAGACACTCAGACCCTGCAGGACGCTCCTTTTTTCCCACGCGCCATCCGTTACCGCGGAGAACCTCTGGAATTTCTTCACCGAATGGGGTTTAACACCCTCTGGCTTTCCTCCCCTCCCACTCCAGAAATGGAAATGGAAGCACGCCGTCTAAAACTCTGGTTTATATGTCCGCCGCCAGTAGATTCCACACGCACGGATTCAGCTTCCATGGACGCGATCACCACAGAACATCATTCCGCAGCGGGAAATATTTTTCCAGGCCGTTTTCAGCGCGTACTGGTCTGGGATATGGGTTTTCCCTTCCCTGATCCACATGCCACCGCGCAAAATAATCGCCCTATTTCTGTTTATACCAGAGAACGCATCTATTTTTTACAGCGCATTCCAGAATCCATCATGCCCATCCGCCCCATGGTCGGCCTGCCAAAAGACGACCTGCGCGAATACAGCGGTATTTATGATATTATTCTTGTCGGAAGAAACCCTGTTAATTCGACTCTGGATTACGCCACTTACATGTACTGGCTTCACCGGGTAAGAAATGTCGTCCGTGACGGTCGGCCCGTCTGGACCACCATTCCCTCAGAACATGATAAAAAACTTATCTCACAGTGGAGACAGGCCGCAGTTCAGATTCGTGGCCCAATTTCCCCGATTTCTTCTTCTAATCTTTCTTCCGGCCATTCCGCACAAACACTGGACGTGCCGGAATGTATGCCGATCGAACAGTTACGGCTTTTAACTTATAGTGCGATCGTCGCCGGATCACGCGGACTTTTATTCGAAAGCTCAAAACGTTTAGACTCCCAAGATCCTGAAACTGTTTACCGAATGAAGTGTTTAACGCTTATTAATACAGAACTTTCTCTGATCGAACAGTGGCTCTCACAGGGAGAGTCACACACGACCATTCCCTCAAATCGCGAATATGTCGTCGGTGCCGTACTGGAAATGCCACGTGCAAAAATCCTGGTTCCCATGTGTCTGGAACCTGCCGCGCAGTATGTGCCTGGAGTTTTAGCATCAAGAGATCTTGATTTTCTGGTAAAAGGCCTCCCCGGAACTTATCAGTCATGGAATTTAACCACAGATGGTCTCGTGCCTCTTCCCAATAAACGGGTTACCGGGGGTGTCCGTATCTCGCTGGACGAACTGCCTCTGGTGGCCACGGTGGTCATGACGCAAAATCCGCAGATCACCACCAGTCTGACGCAGCGGAGTTTACGTTACGGCCAAAAAATGTCTCATTTAATGCGGGAAATCGCAGATATTCGCTTACAGTCTTTTATGCGTTTTCATGGTCAGGCACCTTTAAATTCCGAAAATACCACGTGGTTTCAGCGTGCGAAATATTATCTTCAGATGGCAGACTCCGCTCTGAATTCCCATGATTATGCAGACGCTTTTCTGCAGGCGCAGCGCGCGATTCGGCCAATCGAACTTCTGGAGCAGCGATTATGGCGGCAGCGTACCGCAGAGTTACAGTCTCCGAATGACATTCCCACCGCCACGACTTTTCGCACTCTGGAATTACATAAAATCTGGATGGAAAATATGAAACATCTGCGTTCCGGAATAAATCAGATTCCTTCCGGAAATTTTGAATCGCTGGACACATTTAAAAACGCTGGCTGGATACGTCCTTTCATAAAAATAGATGATGTCGTTTCCCGTGCCGATATTTGTAAAGAAGCCGCTTTTACAGGAGAATACGGTCTTCAGCTGGAAGTTCGCAGTCCATCACTGCGTTCCCTGGGATTTTTGGATTCTCCAGCCATTCACATTATCAGTCCGCCTATTTATGTCGGGCCACCCGGGACAATTTACGAAATCGAAGCATGGGTAAACGTTCCCCGTCCTCTGGTCGGAACCGTGGATGGTCTGAAAATTACAGACTCGAACAGCGGAAGCGTTTTAGCCAAAAGAATCCTCGAAACGCGTGGCTGGCAGCATATTCAGATGTGGAGAATCGTCACAGATGAAAAACCGATTCGGCTGGAAATCGAGCTGGGAGGATATGGAAAAGCATGGGTGGATGACGTACGAATCGCGCCCATGGTACCGAAAGTCAATTAAAAATCCGCCCCGCTCCTTCTTTTCGCTCTCACGAAAATTCCTCACGAACCACGGCATTTTTTCTCTCCAGATAATTTTTCACTTACGCGCCCCGCCACACTTTTCGCTCTCACGAAAATTCCTCACGAACCACGGCATTTTTTTCTCTCCGGATAATTTTTCACTTACGCGCCCCGCGCCCTCTTTTCGCTCTCACGAAAATTCTTCACGAACCACGGCATTTTTTTCTCTCCGGATAATTTTTCACTTACGCGCCCCGCACTCATTTTTCACACTCTCAAAATTTCCTCACGAACCACGACGTTTTTTTCTCCGGATAATTTTTCACTTACGCGCCCCGTCACACTTTTCGCTCTCATGAAAATTCCCCACGAACCACGGCGTTTTTTCTCCGGATAATTTTTCACTTACCGCGCCCCGCCACACTTTTCGCTCTCATGAAAATTCCTCACGAACCACGGCATTTTTTCTCTCCAGATAATTTTTCACTTACGCGCCCCGCGCCCACTTTTTGCACTCATGAACATTCCCCACGAACCACGGCATTTTTTCTCTCCAGATAAATTTTCACTTACGCGCCCCACTCCCACTTTTCGCTCTCATGAACATTCCCCACGAACCACGGCATTTTTTTCTCCGGATAATTTTTCACTTACGCGCCCCGCGCCCACTTTTTGCACTCATGAACATTCCCCACGAACCACGGCATTTTTTCTCTCCGGATAATTTTTCACTTACGCGCCCCGCCACACTTTTCGCTCTCATGAAAATTCTTCACGAACCACGACGTTTTTTTCTCCGGATAATTTTTCACTTACGCGCCCCGCCACACTTTTCGCACTCATGAAAATTCTTCACGAACCACGGCATTTTTTTTCTCCGGATAATTTTTCACTTACGCGCCCCGTCACACTTTTCGCACTCATGAAAATTCCTCACATGCTTTTCGATCATTCTGTCACGCGCATTTACCGTAAAATTCCGTGTTTTCCTTTTACCCTTAAGCGGAAGCCTTTTACACCGAGTCTCTCTCCTGCTCTCCATTTTTATTTAATCGTAACGCCGCACGTGAATTCCGGATGGAGCAGAACTTCGGCCCACACATACTGCAGTACTCATGCGGAGATTCTGTTTCTGAGATGGATTCCTCATGCATTTTTCTGGCAGTCTCCGGATCAAAAGAAAGAGAAAACTGTTTTTCCCAGTCAAATTCTGCTCTGGCGCGACTCATCTGATCATCCACATCCCGCGCGTGAACACGTCCCCGTGCGACATCCGCTGCATGAGCCGCGATTTTATGCGCGATAACTCCCGCACGCACATCCTGAAGATTCGGTAATCCCAGATGTTCTTTTGGCGTAACGTAACAGAGCATGGACACTCCGTAATACGCCGCCAGCGTCCCGCCGATGGCCGAGGTAATATGATCATAACCCGCACCGACGTCCGTAACCAGAGGCCCCAAAACGTAAAACGGCGCACCATGACACCATTCCATCTGATTTTTTACATTCATCTCGATCTGATCCAGCGGAATATGCCCCGGGCCTTCTATCATTACCTGGCATCCCATTTCCCACGCTTTAAGGGTTAACTCACCCATAACTTTCAGCTCTGCGAACTGCGCCTCATCCGAAGCGTCTGCCAGACAGCCCGGTCTTAAACCATCTCCCAGGCTCCAAGTAACGTCATATGCACGAAGAATCTCACACATCTCGGAAAAATGCGTATAAAATGGATTCTCCTGCTGATGAATCGCCATCCACTGCGCCACCAGAGAGCCTCCCCGACTCACGATTCCCAGTGTACGTTTCTCCACCAGCGGAAGGTGTTCCCGCAGCAGCGCACAGTGAACCGTCATATAATCCACACCCTGTTTCGCCTGCTGCTCAATTACACGCAAAAAATCCACAGGGCGCATATCCTTCACCGCTTCCAGCTCTTCCACGACCTGATATATCGGCACCGTTCCCACCGGCACCTGCACCGAATCAATTATCTTCTGACGAATTTCATTTATCTGCTCTCCCGTGGACAGATCCATCACCGTGTCCGCCCCACACTGAATCGCACAATTCACTTTCGCCAGTTCACATCCCATTCCGCTGGAAATGGGCGAATTTCCAAGATTCGCGTTTATCTTGGTCCGGCACGCGATTCCGATTCCCGCAGGATTTAATCCTTTTTCCATATGAATTTTATTCGCAGGAATCACTAAACGTCCCTGTGCCACTTCTTTCCGTATAAATTCCGGATCCAAATATTCCTGCGCTGCGACAATTTCCATTTCTGGGGTAATCCGCCCAGACTGGGCTTCCGTTCTTTGTGTGGAAAAAGGTAACACGAACATACACTCCTTTATGTAAATGTTTAAATCAGATGCATTTTATACTATGATTCCTGTATTATATATTTCTTTAACTTTTTTATACCCGGAACCACCGAAAAGTCAAGCAGGGACACAAAAACTAAAAATTATATGGTAAAATCATATTTTTCTGTTTTTTTATGTGTTTTTCTTTTTTTCGCTTCCCATCTTGAAATTCTGCTTTTAGAAGTTATACTGAATGACAATTAATAATTATGTATGATACCGAATCATATTTTATACTCTGATTCCACTTTAAATTTTCATTTTATACGGCTCTGGAAGCTGGCATTTTCAGCAAAACAAAATGCCGAGAAAGCGGAATTTATAGTGTATCGGGCATATATTTTCCCCAGTTTATTTTCCTTTTATTCTCTGACTTACCATGAAAAACACAAAACGTTCAAAAAAATCACTCTTCCTAAATGCGGCCGTTCTGGCTTTAATGCTTATTTTGATCATTATTCTTTCCGTAATTCAGACCACGCGGAATCTCCAGTCTCAGTCTCCACAAAAAATTCACGGCTGGATCTTCATCGAAGAAAACGGCGAAAAAGTGAAAAAAAATTTTGAGGGAGAAACACTCATGGCAGTTTCTGTCGCACAAATTATCGATCAGGGACAGCGTATTTCTTATTCTTCCTCCACCGAAAAAATGGGTGAATTTACCATTACTTTCGCCTCTGGACGGAAAAATATTTTTGACCTGAACGTTCAGGGCGTTTTGCGCCGTGACGGTTTTAACTGGCAGTATCAGGTTTCACCCGAGGAGATTCTTAAAAAAATCGGATTTTAACCTGGAAATTTTGGTTTCAAAATTCCTTTTTAGAAAGAAACTCCATTTTCACGAATACCTTCTTGTGTTTTCCTCCATATTTTATATAATAGATAAACTCTATTTTAAATTGTCATTTTTTAATTATCCACACATCTTTTTATCACCCACTTCGGGTGGGTTTTAAGGGAAAAATCATGTCTGACATTCATAATTTACCGGCTCAGTACACGGAGTACAGGAATCCGTTAATTTCGCGTTATGCCTCAAAACAGATGAGTTCCATCTGGAGTGAACAGCGAAAATTTTCCACCTGGCGCCGATTATGGGTGGCTCTGGCGGAAGCGGAAGCAGAACTTGGCCTGCCCATCACAGAAACCCAGCTGGAAGAACTGCGCGCGAATGTCGATAATATTAACTTCCCTCTGGCAGAAGAGTATGAACGAAAATTAAGACATGACGTCATGGCACACGTCCACACTTACGGCGATTTATGTCCTTCTGCCCACGGAATCATTCACTGGGGTGCCACCAGCTGTTTCGTCACAGATAATACCGATGTAATCTTATTACGTGACAGTCTGCTTCTGATTCAGGCACGACTTTTGGATGCCATGCGTGCTTTAGCGGAAATCGCAAAAAAATTTCGCGATTTACCCTGCCTGGCATTTACTCACTTACAGCCCGCCCAGCCGACGACGGTCGGAAAACGTGCCTGCCTCTGGCTTTATGACCTGGTACTGGATATGGAAGACCTTCAGCACAGACTAAACACTCTGCGTACCCGCGGCCTAAAAGGCACCACTGGAACACAGGCCAGTTTTTTCGCTCTTTTTAACGGAGACCATGCAAAAGTCCGTGAACTGGAACGCCGTGTAAATCAGAAGATGGGCTTCTCCGAATCTTTCGCCGTCACCGGCCAGACTTATCCTCGAAAACTGGACTCCAAAATCCTGGATGTCCTTTCAGGAATCGCGCAGTCCACGCATAAATTCGCCACCGACTTACGGATTTTAGCACACCGAAAAGAAATGGAAGAGCCTTTCGAAAAAAATCAGATCGGATCTTCGGCCATGGCATATAAACGAAATCCCATGCGCAGTGAAAGAATATGTTCTTTGGCGCGTTTTATTATGAGCCTTCAGAACAGTCCTCCGGCGACTGTCGCCACACAGTGGTTCGAGCGAACTCTGGATGACAGCGCGAATCGCCGTCTGGTACTTCCTCAGGCCTTTTTAGCTCTGGACGCCATTCTCATTTTACTGAGAAATGTCGTGGACGGAATGGTGGTTTATCCGAAAGTAATCGAGAAAAATCTCCGCGCCGAGCTGCCCTTCATGGCGACAGAAAACATCATGATGGCCGCCGTGGCCGCAGGTGGTGACCGACAGGAGCTGCACGAACATATCCGCCAGCACAGTCATGCAGCGGGTGCCATCATAAAACAGGAAGGCGGAGAAAATGACCTCATATCACGCCTGGAAGCAGATCCTCTTTTCGCCGGAATTAATCTGGACGCCACGCTGGATCCCTCCCTGTACGTCGGCCGTGCGCCCCAGCAGGTGGATGAATTCCTGGAAGAAATAATCGCGCCCATTTTCTCAAAATTCAAAAATATAACCGCTGAAAAACAGGACATTCACTGCTAAACTCCCGGCAGTTTCGGCCACACCTATTTTTATATAATTCCTAATTTCCATTTCGTACGGCTCTGAAAGCAGGCATTTTCAGTGAAACAAAATGCCGGAAAAGCTGAATTTTATAGTGTATCGGATATAATTACTCCCAGTCTCTCTTTCATGAATTTAGAAAAGCATTAAATGATTTCATCCCTGACCCAAAATATCGAACGTGTTTTTATCGGGAAACGAGAAGTCATCCGTTTCTGCCTGACTGCGCTTCTGGCAGGAGAGCACATTCTGCTGGAAGATGTTCCCGGTGTGGGGAAAACGCTTCTGGCGCACGCGCTGGCACGGAGCATCGACGGAAGTTTTCACCGGATTCAGTTCACCCCAGATCTGTTACCAGCAGACATTACTGGCAGCAGTATTTTTCATGGGAAAATGGCTGATTTTCGTGAAGGAAACCCATTTACGTTTCTTCCCGGCCCGATTTTTGCGAATATCGTGCTGGCAGATGAAATTAACCGCGCCACACCACGCACGCAGAGTGCCATGCTGGAGGCCATGGGAGAAAAACAGGTCACCTCAGATGGTCAGACGCGGGCATTACCTCAGCCATTTATGGTAATCGCCACGGAAAACCCCATGGAATTCGAAGGAACCTTTCCGCTTCCGGAAAGTCAGCTGGACCGATTCCAGATGCGGATTTCGGTCGGGTATCCAGACCGGGACTCAGAACGGCAAATTTTGGCGTCTCGTCAGAAAAATGATCCTCTGGAAACACTTCAGCCCGTGATTACGCTTTCCCAGCTTTTAGACCTGCAGGAAAAAGCGCGGCAAGTTATTTTAGAAGAGTCATTACAGTCATATATTTTGGATCTGGCACGGAAAACTCGGGAATCTGAAATCTGCCTGGCAGGAATCAGTACTCGGGGAGTCTTGGCTCTGAGCCGCGCGGCAAAAGCATACGCTTTAACCTGGGAACGTGATTATGTCATTCCAGACGACATAAAAACACTCGCCGTGCCGGTACTTTCTCACCGTCTGATAACGAAAAATCATTTTCGCGCCGACAGACGGGCATACTCAGAAGCATTTATTCAAGAAATTCTAAATGAAGTTCCCGTCCCATGAAAATTTATCACCAAAACACTTTACTGGTTCCACTTTACATTTCCGTTTTATGCGGCTCTGAAAGCAGGCATTTTCAGCGAACCAAAATGCCGGAGAAGCGAAATTTTATACTGTATCGGGTATAAAATTTTACACTTTCTCCACCAGCTGCTAACAAAAAATAAAATTTCAGCCTGTTTTCCGGTGGACGCGAAAGCAAAAATTTAACCTGCATCGGGAATACGACATATCAGACACAAAACAGTTAAATCAGGTATCATAAAAAAAGAATAAAGGAAAATCGCTTTATGGAAAAAGAAGTTCTGGACCGCGCAAAAAATATTCGTAACCGTTTATTACTGCTGCGAGATTCACTGGATCATGCGGGTAAAACAGAACGCGTCCGGGAAATCGACTGTCGGATGGTGGAAGAACCGGATTTTTGGAACCACCCAGAATACGCGAATAAAATGGTGACCGAGCTAAAAGCGATTAAATCTGTTCTAAAACCGCTGGACGACGCATGGCGGAATCTGGAAGATCTGGACGCGATGATCGAAATGGCAGAAGAAGATCCTTCTTTTCAGCAGGAGATTCCCGAACTGTTAAATACCCTGGAAAAAGATCTGGAATCCCTGGAACTTTATACTCTGCTCAGCGGACCATGCGATAAATCAGACGCCATGCTTACCATAAACGCGCGGGATGGGGGAACGGACGCGAATGACTGGGCGGAAATGCTCCTGCGTATGTACATAAACTGGGCAGAAATGCAGGGATATAAAGTGGAAATTCTGGACCGAGACGATAACGAAGAGGCCGGAATTAACAGCGCAACGATCGCTATTCGCGGTGCTCTGGCGTATGGTTATCTGAAAGGCGAAACCGGAATGCACCGCCTGGTGCGTATCAGTCCGTTTAATTCCGAAGGAAAACGACAGACCAGTTTCGCGGCCGTGGACGTCTCGCCCGACGTGGATGATTCCGTGGAAATCGAACTGCGTGACCAGGATATTCGTGAAGATGTCTTCCGCGCAAGTGGCGCTGGCGGACAGCACGTCAATAAAACGTCCAGCGCGATACGCTTAACACACATTCCGACAAATATCGTCGTCCAGTGCCAGAATGAACGCAGTCAGCACCAGAATCGTGCCACGGCCTTAAAAATGCTCCGTGCCCGTCTGGCGCGTATCGAAGAAGAAAAACGAGAACAGGAACAGGCCGATAAATATATCGGAAAAGCAAAAGTTGGTTTCGGCTCTCAGATACGAAATTATTTTCTTCACCCCGACCAGCGTGTGAAAGATGCTCGTACGGGATTTTACATGGGCAGCTTCCACAGCGTTCTGGATGGAAATATCCAGGGATTTTTAGACGCTTACCTCCGCTGGTACGTAAAAGGTGAACAGGCTGGCAGTCTGGAATAAAAATACTGATTTTCACCTTTATATACTGGTTCCACATATACTGGTTCCACTTTAAATTTCCGTTTTCTGCAGCTCTGGAAGCAGGCATTTTTAGCGAAGCAAAATGCCGGAGAAGCGGAATTTTATAGTGTATCGGATATATTCCCAACATACGAGAAACTTTCACCTTTCCGGTGTTTCACGCCCCAAAAACGAATTTTTACAGTGCATCGAGTACAAAATTCACATTCCGGCAGCGCGTCTGTATTTTTCCTCTTGCGCTTTTCACGAAAATTTTCTATATTTCAGTATATATCGTATTTTTTGTTACGTCTCAAAAAAACTCTGAGCCTCTCATATATGGACGATTATCGTATTCCTCCTTTATTTTCTCCGGTATGCAGCAAAACGAAACGTGAAATATGTCCCGGAGAAACGTTTTATACGGTTTTAATTGAGGAAAAAGATTCATACATAAGAGAAAATTATTCACTGGAAGCATGGGACGGCCCCCCCAAGGAATGTGTGGGATACTGGAAAACGAAAATACCAGAAAAACGTGACGCGCTCCGGCATAAAACCGCAGTAAATGATATTTTGCTGCTGGTTTTCGACCATTTATATGAAAGTGGGCAGAATCCAGAAAAATTATATATTTTAGCACTTTTAATGATCCGCCGGCGAATTTTCCGCCTGGATGAGGAAGAGCATTCTCCCCATTCTGTTCCACGATTAAATGTTTATTGTCCTCGGCGAGACGAATCATACCTTCTGCCCGTCCGTATACCGGATCAGGATGCTCAGGATGAAATTCAGAAAGAGCTGGCACGTTTACTGGAGGGAGACGCCGAAATAACCGGCGCAGAGGAAATGGAAGAAGAGATGATAAATATCGACGAAATCGAGCTTCCGGAAATCACAGAAATTGACCCAGAATAAGAACATCCCATCCGCATCTTTCAGTAAAATTTACACCCGGAACATATACCATGAACCGTCAGAAATTTAAACTTTTCGTGGGAATTTTTCTCATATACCTCACCATCATGCCTGGCTGCCAGTCTGCGCGTCAGTCATGGCGGCGTTTATTTCAGCGAGACGCGCCACGTCCTGCGGAAGCACAGCTGCCAGAGGGTGCCTCTCTGGAACAAATTATTTCCGTGGTGAATACGAATATCGGGAAAGTTCAGAGCTTCAAAACGAATGACGCCACGATAAGCGGCAGCGGTCTGATCGGAACGCTCCGAGGGGAAATCGCCTTTTCACGCCCAGGAAATTTCCGTCTGCGCGGCAGTCATGGAATGGCGGGGGCAGTAATTGACGTGGGACGAAACCAGCAGGTCTCCTGGTTCTGGATGCAGGATAATGAACCGAAAGGGGTTTATTTTTGCCGGAACGATCAGTGCGCCTCATGTCCTTTCATGCGCCAGCTTCCTCTGGATCCCACCCGAATGATAGACGCCATGGGTTTCGGAATACTGGACCCGGGTTTACCTTACCAGGGACCATACGTAATCGACCAAAATCATTTCGCTTTACATTTATCCGAGCAGTCTCCCTCAGGCCAGCGACATACGCGCGTTATTCTGATTAACCGCCTGCGTGGGATCCCCGCCGCGAACCGCATTTATAACCATCTGGATCAGCTGGTCATGGACGCCAGTGTAAAAACTTACTGCACAGACCCGGACACCGGCCTCACGGTTCCTCAGAGTATCGAGATAAACTGCCCTCACTTAAATAACGGAAAAGACCTGACAGTTTATATTAATTATGGCCGATTCTTCCTGAATACACTGGATCCGAATCGCACCGAAATCTGGAATTTACCTTATCAGGGACACCCTCCCGTGGACATGATGACACTTTAACACTCTTCCTGCGAAATAAGCAGAGTTTTTCATCTTCAAAATGTTTTATACTGGCTCCTCTTTCAATTTCCGTTTTGTGCGGCTCTGAAAGCAGGCATTTTCAGCGAAGCTAAATGCCGGGGAAGCGAAATTTTATAGTGTATCGGGTATAAAACCTTTTCACTTTCATGAATAAACCTGGCAGAAATCCTGTCAGGCTCTGCCGCGTTCATCTTTTTTCTCCGACATACTTTATTTCAGAAGCTCTGAAATAAAAATAGTATGCATTCCCCGCGAGGAAACCATGCTTTCTTCCGAAGAAAGTGTCTCCGAAGAATCCTGTTTCCGTTTTTTAACCTGTGCTAATTCTGTCAGCACTTCTCGACAAAAAAAATCATTAGGAGTTCCCTGCAAAAGAAAAGAGCGCTCCGCCAAAACATGTACTGTAAGAGAAGAAATCATCACGTGCCGCATCATTTCCGACTCTCTCCACTTAACATCCGACATGCGGCATAAATCATACACCACCGAAGCAGTTACAGAAACCGCTTTCTCAAAAGACGCTTCATCCATCTCCGGGGAAAAATCCGCAAAAACATACACCTGTATCATGGACACCCGTTCTCTCTGACGCACCACCAGCGTCTGATGTTTTGCGCTGGCACGCCAGTGAATCATCCTTCGTGTATCACCAGAGCGCCAGTCACGCACACCGGAAAATTCACCCACATGAGAAGTCCGGCCCCCAAGACGAAGCTCTCTTTCATTCTTCTCTTGACGTCCACTCCACCAGTTCGGAGGTAACTCCACTCTTTTCGGAAAAACCACCAGCGTATACGGATCTCCCTTCTGCTGTGCACGAAAAAGGCCAAAAGGCATTTCCGTCCATATTTTTAATCCTTCCAGCAAAAAAACTCCTCGCTGCGGTACCACGCCACGAAACTTTAGCTGCTGGACGCACACCTTTTTTCTTGGACGATTTTCCTGTATTTTCTCTAATTCCATTTCGCCCAAATCACACGGATTTTGTACCACCACACCTTCCAGTCCATATTTTGACGCACCCTCCAGATGAATTTCAAGAAAAAACGGCTCCTGCGCAAAAATCATTTCAGGAAAAACCCTTTTCATTTTCACTTTTCGGATCACCGCACGTGATATACGCCAATTAAAAAGAAATGGCCCCATCATCATGCCAGAAATAATATAAAGCAGATTCACTCCCCGAACGATTCCGGCAAAAAAAATACAGAATAAAATGCCAGTATAATACAGACCTTCTTTTGTCAGGCGGATTTTCATATGCTTTACTTTCGGAGCATGACAATTATATATACCGAGTTTACTTTAAACTTAATTTATACCTGATTCCACATTAAAATTCCGTTCTCGCTGTCAAAAAAGTAAACATTCCACATATTCATAAAATGCCTGAAAACAAAATTTTACTTATTATCTTTTATATCCGATACACATGAATTTCCGCTTCCTCGGCATTTTGATTCGCTGAAAATGCCTGCTTCCAGAGCCGCACAAAACGAAATTTTAAAGTGGAACCAGGTATATTGAAATATATTTTGCAAAACTCGTCAAGTATACCATAAAGATAATGTATTCTTTTCATCTTCTGACTCTATTTTTAATTTCGTTCGCTTTTCCCACTTCCTCATCCTTCTTCAGACTGCAAAAATTAATAAATTATACTGGCTCCATTTTAAATTTCCGTTTTGTGGGACGCTGAAAGCCGGCATTTACAGCGACAAAAATGCCGGAAAAACGAAAATTTTTCGTGCATCGAGAATTATATGCCGAGGAAGTAAAAATTTATCACGTCACGAACATAAAATAATGTCATCAAAAAATCATAAAAGGCATTAAATTTTGCTGTATTTATCAAAAATTTTTCGTTTTTTTCTATTTTAGCCAAAATATTTTCTATTTTTATTAAAAATTTTGGAAATTATCGTGAATGGGTAATTGAAATTCTCCCCCATTTTAGGATAAAATAATAAAAGGACTTAACCATGTCTTTCTGATTCATTTTCAGCCATGACACCAAAAAGTGTTTTTTCGCCAGAAAACCTGAATCCGCTTTTCCTGATTACAATTATTTTATTAGTTCCGGATTTTATTATGTGCGATTATATCACAGGCTCCGAAAGCCTGCTTTTTTAGAGTTTATATACCCGATACACCATAAATATCCGCTTCTGTCCGCCGACAGGCCGGCCAGCATTTTTGTTTTGATAAAATACTTGCGATCAGAACCTTACAAAATGAAAATTTAAAGTAAAATCGGTATGGTCCCCAGATAAATCCCTGGATTTATAACGTCCTTAAAAAATAACGCCCTTTTATATATAATTTTTTTATATGTTTCCGAAACGAAAATCGGATATTACCGGAACCGTCACATTTATCAGAGGTTTTTTCGTTAATCATCCACATTTTCATTCATAAACACTGTAGACGGAGAAATTTACTAATGTCTTGGAATAAACACCCTGTTCTTTTCAAAACTTTTACCCTGTTCTTCAGTTTTTTAAGTATGACGTTTTTAACGTCCGCCATTTTCTCCGCTGAGGAATATGAAAAATTTTTAGATCGCTTACAGCAAGCTGGTTTTTATGATACCGGTATTTATTATTTAGAAACTCACAAAGATAAATTACCTCAAAATCTAAAAAGTTCTTATGACTTCCAAGTAGCGATTCTGCGTGTGGGAATGGCCATGCAGATTACGGATCCGAATCGTCGTATGAAAGAACTGGAAGACGCGGCAAAACTTTATCAAAAATTTTTCAAAGAAAATCCAAATCACCCCAAGGCGAATGAAGCTCTGGTCAATTATCCTCGCCTCGGACTGGATATCGCCAAAATTTATAGTGCCATTTTCGCCCAAAATGAGCGTCTGAAGGATTCCGAACGAAAACAGCATATGGATCGCGCCCGGAAAGAGCTGGATGAGGTCATGAAATTCCTGGATACCGAAATTCCGAAAATGCTGGCCAAAGCAAAAAGTGTTCGGGATAACGCAAATAAAGAAAAAGACGAAAAGAAAAAACAGGGGCTCCGTACCCAACAAACGGAATTAACAGACCTCTATAATTTCCTGCGTTACTGTAAAGCGGACGCCACTTATGAATACGGCAAAACTTATCCTCTGGGAAGTAAAGAAGCGAACGACCGTTTTGACAGCGCAAAAGCTCAGTACCGTAAATTCTGGGATCAGTACAGCCAATACATGACAGGCATGGCCTTAAACGGCCGGCTCCGCGAAGGTCAGATCCTCCTGGAACAAAAGAAAATCACTGGAAAAGATAACGCCATTTTCATCCTTTCTGAATTAGCCTCCGCCATGGCGGATGTTTTGGAAGAGCCTCTGTGCCAACAAGTTTTTACAGAAAGTCTCTCTTCTCTGTGTGAATGTTATATCGCCTCGAAACCGAATGACGAACAAAAAAAATTATTGGCCGAGCTTTATCCGAAATGGCTCGACTGTCCTTATAAAAAAACCTCTCCGGAAGGAGTCACCCTCCAGCTTAATTATGCCAAATATCTCGGCTCACTGGCAAAAGCCTTACCGGAAGGAAAAGAGAAAAATGATTATATCTCTCAGATCCGAAAAGACCTGAACTCTCTGCTGAAGTCAAAAACCGGACGTAATGATGAAATCCGTGCAGTCTTGGCTGAATTTACCGGCTCCGCCATGCCTGAAAATTCAAAATTTACGCTGGATGATTTCATGACCGCGAAAAAATACGAGGAACTTCGGCCTTTAGCTCAGACTCAGTGGAATATTTTTCTCGAGAAACAAAGAGAATGGGTCACCGAAACGAATCCCAGTGCTCGTGAAATTCATAAGCGCGAAATGGTAAGAATCGGAAATGAAACTTTACCCATTTACGAAAAACTGGAAGCACTAAAACTGGGAATGCTGGCCGAAAATAATCCCGCTAAAATTACCACCCTCATTTATGACCGTTACTGCCGCGCCATGATCCTTTATTATGTGGATAAACCCACAGAAGCCAGCGTAATCATGGACTTCATCACCAAAAGATACCCTCAAGAAACCATCGCGGAAAACAGCATCTCCATGCTCATTCAGCTTTATCCCGTCATGATCGACCAGCGTGTGCGCACTCTTCAGGAAACCTCCCCAGGCATATCCGCCGAAGAGCTTCAAAAAGCGGTTTCTTTTGAGTTAAACGCTTTAGTGGACACCGTCCGCCGTTTCGCAAGAATAAACGAAACGAAAGGAGATCCTGAAAAAATATATGAAGCCTGGCAGCGTGTCTGCGCCTCTTATATCCGTGTAAGAGACACCGCGAATGCTGATAATTACCTGAAAAACATCCCTGAAAATAGTGCTTCCCGACCTGACGCCGAAGCAAATGTCGGTATGGCCATCTGGAAAATGTACGTTCAAAATCTGAACGAAACAGATCCAGATCTGAAAGTCCCGGATGAAGAAGCTCAAAAATGGCGCGCCGACGCTCTGAAAAAACTGCGTGATAGTGCCCAAAAACAGCAAAAAGCAGTCGCTAACGGTAAAATCGTTACGGAAGTCATGGTCGGCTCCATACTGAATCTCAGCCAGATTTTAAATCAGATCGGAAATACAGAAGAATCACTTCAGACCATGCTTTTACCTAAAATCGGACCGTACACTCTGCTCAAAGAAAAGAGTCCGCTGGTGGAACGGTACCGCCAGACCATTCTCACTTATGCTTTACAGGCTTTTGTGGCCGAAAATCAGCCAGAGGAAGCCGAAAAGGTAATGGATGAGCTGGAAAAACTCACCAGCGCGGAAAACTCTGGGGATGACGCCGACGCAAAACTTACGCAGATGTATATTCGCCTGGGCCGCAGTCTGGAAGAAAGTATTAAGCAGTTAACTCAGGAAAATAACCCCGACGCGCTGCGGAAAGTTCAGGAAGGTTTCGAAATCTTCTTAAATCGAATTAAAGACCGCGACGAAGGAAATACCTTTAGCTCCTTAATGTGGGTCGCCCAAACTTACACCAGTATGGCAGACGGTTTATTAGGCCCCTCCGGTCGAGCAGTTTCCCCAAAAGCCCGGGAATATTACCAGCAGGCAATCGATACTTATACAAAAATCGGAGCCATGGGAACGGAGTTCAGTGGTCGTGACGAAGCAGGTCAGAATTCTCTCATCCAGGCACTTTCTGAACGAATCGCCGTCTGTCATTCTAAAGCTGGAAATTATGATGAAGCACTCCAGGTTTATGGCCTCTTACTGTCTCAGCTGCCTGCCCGTTTAGCATGGCAGATGGAAGCGCTGGACATTCTCTGGAAACAGTTTTCTCATGAGAAAGACACCGCAGAAAAACTTAACATCCTGAAGAAAATGCGTGTCGGAATGCATCCCGTCACAAATACTCAGACAGGGAAAAAAGAAAACGCCATTCGTGGCCTAAATCGTATTATTCGTATTACCGTCAATTATGGTCCTTCCACAGACACCTCCGAAGGTTACCTCAGAAATCGTGGATATTACTTTAAAACGGTTCTCTGGGTCTCCCAAAACTTCTTGGAACAGGCAAAATTAAGCACAAAACAGGAAGATAAGAAAACGAATCTCGAAAAAGCCAAAAGTTACATCGAGCGTCTCTATAAACTTTATGACGACATGGGCGGCGAGGAACTTTATAAACAATTTGACGAAACTTACACCGCCATTCAGCTGGAAGAAGGTGTGGCAAAAGAACAGGTAAAACTCTTGGCCGACACATACGTCCCACCACCAAAAGTGGCTGCCACCGAAACAGAATCCGAAGATTCTGAGGAAAATCTTATCGACGTAATTCGTCAAAAAGAGGAAGAAAAAGCTCTGGCGGAAATCGCCGCGGCAGAAAAAGAAACCGAAGAGAATAAAAAGAAAGTGGAAGAAAATACGAAAAAAATGAGCCCTGCCATGGTTTACAGCCTTACCGGAGCAGGTCTTCTCGTCTTTTTCATTATTTTATATTTCGCCTTACGTAAACACCGTGACACACCTGTGGAATTACGCCGAAAAGAAGAAGTTCAGAATCTCGCGCTGGAAAATCTGGACGACATTCCAGATGAAGAAAAAGAAGCGGAACTGACAAAACCTGTGATTCTGGAGGGAATTAGTGATGCAGAAGCTGTCGTTTCTGATGACGCCGCCGCGAATATTTTCGCCTCTTTAGGAATCGGAGATGCGCCCGTTACTGCCTCAGACGCATCACTCGATCTGGATGTCTTTAATTTTGGAGAAAAAGAGACTCCGAAAAAAGCCGGGCGCGGCGATTCATCTTCAGAAACACCGAAAAAACCGGCGGTAAAACCCGATCAGAAATCGGAGGCGAAACCTGCGCCGAAACCAGCGGTAAAACCTGATCAGAAATCGGAAGCAAAACTTGCACCGAAA
>JAUNBR010000008.1 GCA_030527015.1 Planctomycetia bacterium | reverse complement strand
AATGATGACTCGGCCGACGACACTCCAGCTGACGGTGAGGACGATTTCGGAGATGATTTAGACGATTTAAATGATGACTCGGCCGACGACACTCCAGCTGACGGTGAGGACGATTTCGGGGACGATTCAGAACCCGCAGAAGAAAACACCACGGACACCGCAGAATCGGATTTTGATTCAGAAGACGAAGATTTTTCAGTAGACATTTCAGAAGAGGAAACGGCAGAAGATAATTTTGATGAACCTCAGGATCCAGAATTAAATCCCGAAGACATTCTGGATGATGAGTTTTAATCGGTGTTTTACCCATTACCGGAACCCGTGATACCCGACCATTATAAATTTCCGCTTTCCCTGTACGCCGACAGGCCAGCATTTTTGCTTCGCAGAAAATGTGTCCTTCAGAGCCGAATAAAACGGAAATTTAACGAAAAAATCAGGTATAAATTTCCGCACTTCAGCTTTTCATATGTAAAAAATATCCTTTCGGGGCATACAAAAAATTTATACTGGATCCATTTTAAATTTCCGTTTTGTGCGGCTTTTAAAGCAGGCATTTTCAGGGAAGCAAAATACCTGGGAAGTGAAAATTTATAGTGTATCGGGTATAAAGTTAAGCCCGTAAATTTTTCCATATATTAAATGCCTTCTCTGGAGATGACAGGAAGGCATTTTCTTTTTCATCTCACGATTCATGGACAAAACCACTTCCATTTCCGCCATTCACCGTTCTGAACATCAGGGAGTTTTTGCCTTTACCGGAGGCGGCAGTGTTTTTCTTTCTCGCCTGCTGTGCACGCCAGGTGCTTCACACACGGTGCTGGAGGCGATCATTCCATATTCTTATAACTCCTTACAGGCATTTCTGAATTTCTCCCCAGAGCAGGCATGCTGTGAACTGACCGCGCGAAAAATGGCGGTGACTGCCTGGCAGCGCGCCATAAAATACACAGGGTCCCCTTCTGCTGAACTTTTCGGGTTTTCCTGTACCGCTTCCCTAAAAACAGAAAAAATGAAACGCGGCCAGCACCACGCTTTCATGGCTTTCCACTCTTTACAAAAAACATGCAGTCTGTCCATTACTCTTCTGAAAGATCATCGTTCACGCCATGAAGAAGAGCAGCTTTTAGCTTCTTTAGCACAATATTTTTTCCATCATTCTCTCCGTGCAGATACTTCCAGTTTTGGCGAACATTCATGTTTCCGTACATGGAGAGAGCAGCTGAAGCTTCACAGCTCAGAATCACTTTTTATGAACGTTTTTTGTCCTCCCAAAAGTTGGCAAGAACTCTTCGCCGGAAATCGTGCTTTCGTCTGCCTCCGTCTTCCGGAAAATAAGGAAGTGTCGCCTCCCGAAGAAAATTTTGCTCTCTTCCCCGGCTCTTTCGCACCCTTTCATGAAGGGCATGCGCAGATGAGAAAACTGGCCATGTCAGTTCTTCATCAAAATGTCGCGCTGGAAATGGCGATCATAAATGCCGATAAACCTTCCCTGGATTATCTAGACATCCACCAGCGGTTAAACTTTATCATAAAAAAATTACACGATGAAAATGATCATACGATGATTTTTTTGACGAATCTTCCTTTTTTTAATCAAAAAGTTACGGTTTTTCCCCATACGACTTTCGTCGTCGGCTCTGACACCCTGATACGAATCACGGACCCCCGGTACCACGATAACAATAAAACTTTACACCAAGAATTTCTCCGTTATCTGCTTCAGCAAAAATGCCGTTTTCTCGTCCTGGGCCGCACGATTTCAGGAAAATTTGTTTCGCTTTCAGATTTAGACCTTCCAGAAACACTCAAAAACATCTGTTTAGAAATTCCTGAATCCCAGTTCCGTAATGACATCAGCTCCACCTGGCTGCGTAATCAAGAAAAGAATCTTTACTCTGAAAAATAATGTCTTTTTATAAAAATTCCACGGACAATTTATTTTTATTTTCCCTGTCCAGCCATACTTTATTCATACAAAAAATGATTTTCTGAAAATATCTCTAAAATCAAAAAATTTTAATGTTTTATTTTAATACAGTGTATTATTTTGAAACACTTTCGTGTGTATTATTTTAACACACATATTTTGCTCAGTTTTCTTTTGTTCAGATAATTGTACTTCATTTTAAAAACACTCCCTCCCAAGAGTTTTAAAATCTTTTGGCCGTATTTCGCCCGGAATATTAAAAATATACCATAAAAAGACTGAAATTTAGTAATTTTAGCGAAAATAAGGGACTCCGGGAAGTTTAAGATTCTGATAAAACGAAGAAAATAGCATGCTGATACACAGAAAAATTCCATTTTCCTGACATTTTATTCCGGATCCAATTTAAATTTCTATTTTTTATTTCTCTAAAAACAGACATTTCAGAGAAACAAAAATGCCAGTAAAGTGCGAAAATTATGTATATCAGAATATAAAATATACATAAAAGCCAGCTTTTGCGGCCATACGGAGTATAAATTTAAAACGAGAAGGCCACAGAATGTGTGCGAATCATAAGTGTACCGAACAGAAATACAGGGTTCTCTCAGATTCCATAATTTGAAACATGAAAATAAAAAAAGCAGGTATGATCAGTTGGGGGAATGACCATAACCTGCCATAAAATAGGGATTTTGGAGCAGAAAAAACAGTATAACAGAGAGCACTGAAAAATCCGCAAAACTCCTAAAGGAGCCTTTTTACCAAACTTCCCATCTAAAAACCAAAATATACATAAGAAATAAGTATTTCATAATTTTTCGTTCCTCCACCGCTCTGGGGAAGCAGCGAAGGATAAGGGGAGTGATACGTGCTTTCGCAGTTTCATCAGATATTATACGCAAGAAGCGTGCCAAAAAATAAAATTTCAAAAAAATATTTTGATTCCACTTAAACTTTACAAAAAACGGACGCTCACTTTTCCATTAATTATACTGGTTCCCCTTTAAATTCTCGTTTTGTGCGGCTCTGAAAACAGGCTGAGCTGAAAATGTCTGCTTAAAAAGCCACGAAAAACAGAAATCTAAAAGAGAACCAGTATATATGGCTTTATGCGGCCACGAAAAGCAGTCCGCTCTTAAAATATCATGTGACACGCTGGCGGACAAGAATGACAAAAATAAAGCGCGGCGAGTATAAATAAAATCCATCCGTGATTACCGAGACAGAAAACACAAAAATATACCCTGATTCTGCTTTAAATTTCCATCTTATACCCGATGCACTATGAATTTTCGTTTCTCCTGATTTTTGTTTCGCGGAAATGCCTGCTTTAAGAAACACGAAACAGAAATTTAATCTGGAAACAGTATATACGCTCCAGAAAAGCAGAGGTATTTCCTGCCCAGTCTGCTGCAGACAGGAAAGTAAAAATATCGGCCGGCGGTAAACAGGAAAAGAGAAAATTTAGCGAAAATTTATAGTACATCGGGCAAAAACACCACCAGTGAATATGAAAAACAGAATGTCTTCTGTCATTACTTTCAGACTTCGGGTAAAAACACCACCTGCGAATATATACTCTGGTTCCATTTAAATTTCCGTTTTCTGCGGCTCTGAAAACAGGCATTTTCAGCTCAGCCTGCTGGCGGGCAGTGAAGCAAAATGCCGGGAAAGCGAAAATTTATAGTACATCGGGTATAAAAAAACCCTCTAACGGTAATGGAAAAACAGAAAATTGGAGAGCCCGTGATAAAAAGGCGGTTACTCGGACGACTGTTCGCTGTGATGCACGTTCACGACAAGCGGAGACATGCCTATACATTAAACTATCATCTTTTAAAACGAGTACCTCACGAGCTATGTATCGGCTCACCAATTAAAACATCTGTCATTTCCCCGTTAGAGGGAATTTCGTTCAAAATATTTCAGAGATCTTTATTCTTAAACATCTCTTATAAATTTTAGTATAACATTTTATGCCTTTTTTGCAAGTATAATATATAAATTATTTCTCTAAATTTTTACAAAAAACATCCTTTTATCCTTTATATATCCGATACACTATAAATTTCCGCTTCCTCGGTATTTTGCTTCACCGAAAATACCTGCTTTCAGAGCCGCACGAAACGGAAATTTAAAATGGAACCAGTATATTTTCAAAAAGTACCACGACCACTTTCAAAAAACGCCCTGATGCCACCTTCTTCATTACCAGACACCTAATTTTCCACAAAATTATCTTCCATTTTCAAATTCCGGTACGTTTACTGCCAAAAGATTCTCTTTTTAAGTGCAAAAATTTAAATAAAAACCTGTAAACTTTTCTTATTTTACCCTCATTATACTCTTTCAGAAAAGAGCCCGTGTTATTTTTTTAGTTCTTTTACCGCATTTTCTCGACTATAAGGGGACGCTTTTCTTAACCGTTCTATTATTCTGGGGAAAACCTCCAGAATTCGGTCCACTTCTTCTTTTGTCGTAAATCGGCTAAAGCTGAAACGGATGGAACCATGAACTGCTGAAAAAGGAACTTTCATCGCCCGAAGCACGTGAGACGGATCCAGAGAACCACTCGTACATGCAGAACCACTGGACGCACAGATTCCCTCCGCAGAAAGTTCGTATAAAATCGACTCTCCCTCAATAAAATGGCAGGAAATATTCGTCGTATTCCCCATCCTTTCAGCCTGCTGACCATTAATTTCCACATCCTGAACATTCTCAAGAAGGGTGTTTTCAAAATAATCTCGTAATTCACGTATTCTTTTTTCATCAGCAGAATGAGTGGCTGCTGCCTGTTTCATCGCCGCCGCCATTCCGATGATATATGGTACGTTTTCTGTCCCGCCCCGGCGCCCGGACTCCTGGTGTCCGCCGATTAAATAAGGCCGCAGAGGAGTACCACGACGAATAAATAAAAGCCCCACACCTTTCGGAGCATGAAACTTATGCCCCGAGCATGAAAGCATATCCACATAACGAAAATCGTCCCACTCTTCTGTCGGTGCCCCATTTTCAGAAAGCGAAATACGGCGTTTCGTCACACTCTGTGTGGCATCCGTATGAAAAAGAATCTCCGGATCCGTTTCTTTCGTAATTCTGGCCAATTCACCGACTGGAAACACCACACCGGTCTCATTATTCGCATGCATGATGGAAACCAGAAGTGTCTTTCCCGGTTCCAGCGCCTGAATAAACAATTTTTTATCCAGCCGTCCATGACGATCCACCGGTAAATAAGTTACCTGAAACCCTCTGCGCTCCATCTCGGCGCACACTTCCAGAACCGCAGGATGCTCCACCTGAGTCGTAATAATATGACGCCGTGAAAAATTCGCCTGGCCCGCACCAAAAATCGCATGATTATTACTTTCTGTCGCGCAGGAAGTAAATAAAATTTCACTCGACTCTTCCAGAAAAAACTGCTGCGCAATTTCTCGGCGCGCCGTTTTAAGAGCCTCCGCCACTTTCATCGCAGGCTCATACATGGAACTCGGATTAAAATAAAGCCCCTCAAAATATGGTAACATGGCCTCACGGACCTCCGGCGTAACACATGTCGTCGCGTTATTATCCACATAAATGAGGGATGGTCTGCTCATGTCCTTCTCCCACTTCATCCTTTTCCTCTCAAAAATATCTCTTCATACGCTTTTAGATTCTGCAGAATCCACTTCACTTTTCAGTTTATGAACGCTATTTATACTGGTTTCATCTTAAATTTCCATTTTATGCGGCTCTGACAGCCTGCATTTTCAGCGAAGCATAAAATTATGCCGGTGAAGTGGATTTTTATAATGCATCGGGTATAAATTTTCCGTTTTATACAGCTCTGAAACTACTTTTTTCGCCCAGCCTGAATCTGTCAGAGAGGCAAAACACCGGCCGGTCGGCAGACAGGGAATGCAAAAATTGATCGTGTAACGAACACAAAATACACTCATACTTGAATCACACGAATCGCATTATCCACATGATCTTTCAGAATTTTTTCCACATGTCCTTTTAACGTGACATTCGCCCCGGCACAATTTGCGCAGGCACCGGAAAGCCGAACATAAATAATTTTTCCTTTTATATCCATAATGGAAATATCACCACCGTCCCGCAGAAGCGCAGGCCGAATAAGCGTTTCCAGTACCGTTTCCACTTTTTTTGAAAACTGGTATGGCGACATTTCTCCCGCCGGAAAATCTGAAGAACTTCTCGTCACTTCTCCTGGACTCCCACTTCCACTTTCCCCTAAAATCGGTAATTCCAGCGAATTCTTCCCAAAATTTTGTCCCGCATTTTGCTCTCTCTTTCCTGTCCCCCACACCTCATCCAGAAGGTCCTGCAGACCTCCCGGCGCATGCTGACAGTTTGTGCAGGCTCCCCCTGCTTTAATGGCGTCCGTAATTTCAGGAATCGTATGCAGATTTAATTCTCGAATTTTCCGTTTAATGTAAGGTTCCGATAAAGAAAAACATTTACATACCAGCCGACCTTCCTCTTCTTCCTCATGCTGTTTTACGTCGATTCCCAGCTCCGTTAAAGAAACCCCACGTTTTTTCGCCCAGTCCAGCACCGCCGCATTTAGAGCCTCTTCACCCATCACAGAACAGTGAATTTTCTGTTCAGGAAGTCCCTCCAAAAAATCCACGATATCCTGATTCGAAATCGTCAGCGCTTCTATCGGCGTACATTTCCGTGATTCTAAAATAATGCATAAAGCCTCTGAAGCGGCGATCGCCGAGGTACAGCCAAAAGTTAAATATCTCGCTTCTGTAATTATATCTTTCGTCGGATCTTCTTCATTTTTCGCCACACGAAACGTAAACTTCATCGCGTCTCCACAGGAAATCGAGCCATGCACTCCCACACCATCTGGATTTTCGATTTCTCCCAGGTGGGTACCCGGCTTACCATGAATCGCGTCCATAAATAACTGTTTCGTTTTTTCACTGTATTCCCAGGCCATTTTGTTCCGTCTTTCTAATTATATTTCCACTATTTATCTTTCCTCGATAAAAAAAGTCTCTCCCACTTTATATCTTATTATACCACACCCCCAAAAAAAAGGAAGCATATCATCTGAGTAAGCCCCTTACTCAAAATTTTCCTTCTCCTTCCAGTAAACTTTTCCTGATCCATTTATTTTATTTAGTGTACGCGCGCTGGCACCCATACCGCAGAGGAGTAAACCTTTCCTGATCCACTTATTTTATCCTCGGCATACGCTCCATTTTTATTTTTCCTTTCCGCTGACTGGGGAAACAGAAATTTATAATGTACGGGTAAAATGCCCTGCATTCCACCTTTTTCTGGCGTCCTTTTACGAAACTCTTTTCCGCGCTTCCACGCAGAAAGCACCCACCACACCCTATTTTTCCTGATTCTCCGATAATAATTCCTCTTCATTCATAAGATTTTTAAATTCCTGCATATTCCGTATTCCCTCAAAATCTTTTTCCGTACGTGCATGCTGACGATATTTCGGATCCAGACAAATTGCCCGAGCCAAAATCCGTACGCTTTCTTCTTTTCGTTCTGACAGGGCAAGATAAATCGAAAGATTATACAAAATTAGTGGAGAATTCGGCTGTAAATAAAGTGCATTTTCCAGAGATTCGATCGCCAGGTCACACCGACCTATTCTTTTCTGACATTTTCCGATCAAAATCCATACTCTCACTTCTGCCGGCTCCAGAAGCGCCGCCTGCCCCAGTGGATACAGGGCATCTCGATAACGCTTTAACTGCCAGAGCGCCTCTCCTTCCAGATACAGCATGTGTGGATTAAATAACAGGTGTTCCTGACTCGCCTTCTGAATTTCACTCAGCGCATGTTCTGGCATTCCCAGTTCCAGATAACCCTCCACACGCAGCGCAATTTTTCTTGCGCGAATGGTATTATTTTCTTTTGTCACCAAAACACCTTTTCCAAAACAGAATTCACTTATATTCGTTTTCTTCTCGAAGCACGCGCCTTAAATTTTTACTTCTCCTGTCCCCCGACAGGCCGACATTTTACTTTCCTGCGCCAGCAGTGCACGGAGAAAAAAACAGCTTCACGGACGCAAAAACAGGAAATTATAAATGGCGTAAGTATCTTTCATCTGATTCCACTTTTATATACCCGATACACTATAAAATTCCGCTTCATCGGCATTTCGCTTCGCCAAAATGCCTACTTCCAGAGCCGCACGAAACGGAAATTTAAAGTGGAACCAGCATACGCCTGCGTATCTTCCAGAAAGAATCTTCCCCTGTCCAAAAAACCAGAAAAAATAAATCGTACATCTGGTATATAATATTATATCGGCGAAAAACATTTTCCACAAGGATACTCAGGAATTCCAGAAAAAATCTGGTGCAAAAAGTTCACGCGCCACTTTATTCTGCTTTTATCTCCGATACACCATAAATTTTCACTTCTGCCGCTCTCCGACACTCCGACCAGCATTCAAGACACATAAAATGCCCACAGAACGAGTCACGCCAAACAAAAATTTAGTATTATACCGGTTCCACTTTACATATTCCGTTTTGTGCGGCTCTGAAAACCAGCTTTCCAATTTTTAGTAAAACTAAAATACCGGAGAAACGAAAATTTATAGCGCATCGGGTATAATATATTTTATGCGAAATCTTAAAAATCGCGAAATCCATTATTTACCGTCTTTAAGATGCCGCATGTCACCCAAAAATACTATAAAAATTTCACGTCTCTTACATTTTACGATTCTTGAAACGCTGACGAAAAGATCCGCGTATACTGGTTCCACTTTAAATTTCCGTTTTGTGCGACCCTAAAAACAGGCATTTTCAGCGAAGCAAAATGCCGGAGAAGTGGAAATTTATAGTGTATCGGATATAAAATGTCAGAAAAACAAAAAATTTCATGATATATCGTACTTCCATTTCATCTTTTCAAAAAACTGACCATCTCCAAAAAATTTTCCGTTTACATCAGAACACTTCACTTATGCTCCATGACAAAACAGACGAAGTTTATTCACACCCTGTTTTTTCCATATTTTGTAAGTTTCTTTTCCTCTGTTTTCAGCAAAAACATAAAATATTCACACGGCACGTCTGGAATTCTCGCTCTTTTTTTCGGCTGTTCTGATAGTTCACCATTCCATTTTAAATTTTTGTTCGGCGCGGTCACAGATATTTCCGAAATCGCGGAAGCATACATAATTATATCTTATATACTCTCCATACACTATAAAATTCCGCTTCCTCGGCATTTTGCTTCACAAAAAATGCCTGCCTTCAGAGCCGCATAAAACGGAATTTAAAGTAAAATCCGTATATGCACCACGAGAACAGAGGTTTCACGCAGCACAAAACGCCAGTACCTTCCAGACCTCAGGTCGGCAGCTAAAAAATAAAATATACTGGTTCCAATTTAAAATTTCGTTTTGTGCGGCTCTAAAAGCAGGCTTTTCAGCGAAGCAAAAAAGCCGGTGAAGCGGAATTTTATAATGTATCGGGTATAATAGCGTTTCGAAGAAAAAATCTGTGAAGTTTAATATAAAAAAACAGGCACTTTAGCGAAACTAAAATGCCTGACAAAATTTATACCCGATACACTATAAAATTCCACTTTCCCGACATTTTACTTCACAGAAAATGCCTGCTTTCAGAGCCACACAAAACGGAAATTTAAAGTGAAAACTGTGTATATACTGTAAAATAAAACCGGAAAATTAATAAACCTGGCCAGAATAAGAATTCATCCCTGAACTCATCAGACCACTTACGGCCTCTTCCGCAGATAATCCATTTTCCAGCGCGGGAGCGATCACCACCCGTCCCATAATCACTTCTCGCTGCGGATCATTTTCTTCCAGCTGATGGAAGGCACATAACCACCGAACGACATTCGTACGACGAAGTTCATTCACCGCCAGATCATCCGATTCTTCCACCACCACCGGGAACGGTACCTGGGACAGACGAATGGCGATCTGCATTAAATGTTTTTTACCATCCGGCGTTAACATGGTCGTGACCACGCCATTCTTTTCTTTTGTTTCACGAAATTCATGATCATACAGAATAAATTTTGCCGCCTCAGCATTCGTTTCCTGTGTATCCGTATGAGCATCCGTCACCTGTCCCAGAGGAAATGGCCTGTCATACGGCGGCATAACCGGCCGCTGATGTCTCGCACATCCCTGTCTGGGAGCATACGCATTTCCTCCCCACGGTTCATCCGCCACGTACTGCGAAACGGGTTCTGAAAAACCTTCGGAAGAAACTTCTTCGTAACGATAAGGTTCCATACACTGACAGCCTGCCATCATTAACGTAAACAGAACCAGCAGTAAACGATTATTTTTTAATGTAAACATTCCTATCATTTCCTTTTCCTGCTAACATTTAATGTCCATAAGGGCCGCTGATCAGAGCAGAACCACCATTTAAATAACGGTTTCGTAATCTCGGCCAGACCGTACTGCGATTTTCCAGTGTGGGATTCCCTTCCAGGCGTCCGAACAATAAAAATTCAGCATTCGTTGGCTCCGTAACATCAAAACCCGGCAGCGGAGGAACTTCATCCGGCTCCATGGGCATCACCAGTTCCGGAGACACCAGAATCACCATCTCTCCCTCACTGCGCGATTTACTCTTCACTCCCAGCAGATCAGAAAATACCGGAATATTACTGCTGGACGTGGCCTGGTACGTATCATCCAGCGCAGTTCCCAGCGCAAAAGTCTGGCCTTCTCGCATCCGAACTTCCGTATCCACCGTCTTCGTACGAAGCCCCGGCACTCCATTCATCTCATTTCCGTTTTCGCCGTCAAGCGAACTGAATTCTGCATTTATCTTAAGCTTAATCATATCTTTATCCATCACCACCGGGGTAAAATTCACCACCGTACCATAAGAACGGAAATCCGTGGCCACCGTTTCGGAACGTCCCACCGAAACAGGAATCGGAATCTCACCACCCGCGGTCATATTCGCGCTTTTTCCACTGGCCGTTATTAAAGTCGCTTCACTGAGCTTACGCACGATATTATTCTGCTTCAGATACGCTAAACCTACATGAACATTCGCACAATCATACGTAATTAATCCGCCACCACCAGTTAACGCGCCCAGAAGTGAATTCAGCATAATTTTATCGCCGTTAAAATTCAGTCGGAAATCCACTCCCGCACCATCCGCTGATGAACGTGAAAGCTCTGCCAGCTTTACTCTTAATGAAACCTGCTGCACTCCAGGAACACGCAGACGGTCCACGATGATTAACCGGTTATTCACATCAGAAACATCCACATCCAGCTCGTGAGCGACTGTCGCCGCCTCACTATTATTCGCGAAACCCAGGGAATTAGACGTGGCATCACTGCGTAAAATCCGTAAAATGTCCGCAGCTTCTTCCACACATTTCGCCTGTCCGGTCACTAATAATTTATTCGCGACTAATGTCAGCTTTACCTTACTGTTCGGAAACAAAATCGCTAAATTCTTTTCCAGCAGCTGGAATTCCTTTTCTCGAATTTCTCTTAATGACGGATCCGGTGCCGTACGAACCAAAAAAGTAACTGGTTCTGTACTGTCCTTAAACCAGAACGTTACGTGCGTGGCACCCACCGTCTTTCCGATAATAGAAATCTCTCGGGGCGTAAACTGCACCACATCACAGATACTGGGATCCACGATCGCCGTGCGGATTAAATCACTCTTCGTTCTTAAAATCTTACTTCGGCGGGAAATAACACGAAATTCCATTTCGGTTTCCGACACACGAAACGGGCCGACCGACGACCACTGGGATGATTCCGGATTAAAATCACCAGCATTCGCCCCCACAGGTTTCGAAATCGGAGTGAATTCCATACTCTGGTAACCGACTTCCTGATACGTTCCTCTTTTTGCTGGATAACGATTCTGTTTTTTTCCACTTTCCGCTTCTGCAGCAGAAAAATCGCCCACAGCCATATTTCGTGGAACAGCCTCTCCCTTCCTCTCCGGAAGAATAAATACTTCTTCCGTCGGTGCGAAAGTCTTCTGTCCGTCAGATAGCTTCGGCAAAACCCCTGCTTCATTTTCATTACTTTCTGTATGAACGCCTAATGCCGCTTCAACACAGGATAAAAATGAAGAAGGTAAATCTGTCTGGCTCTGGGCATCCTGTCCCTTCCCCTCCGCAGCAATTACTGGGATCATCAAAAACATTAATACACAAAAAATGTTTTTGATATTACGACAATTAATAATACTTGGCTTTTTCATTTAACTTCCCTATCAATGAGAAATTTAAAAGATTTTAATCTTAAATCATTTATTCATATAACCGTTACACTTTAAATTTCAGTTTCACGCTGCCGTGCAGCAGATATTTTTATACCCGATGCACTATAAATTCAGTTTCCTCGACATTTTTATTTCGCCGAAAATGGTTTTCAGAACCGCACAAAACGGAAATTTAAAGGAGAACCTGTATAACATTCACAAAATACCATAATACGAAAATTTATCACATCTCCGAATATATATCTTGCACGTGTTTCATTCCCTTAAAACTCAAAATTCTGACTTTATTTCTGTATCATCAAAAATAAGTCTTCTCATTTTATCTGATTATTTCGTCCCAAAAACCTTTTGTGGTGACTCCAGTTCATAACCCTGATAGGGCGAAACATAATCCGTCATCCGTTTTTGGCTAAAAATCCCTGGCCAAAAATAAGTATACTGTTTCGGTACAGGATATTTATAACTGCCATTTACACGACAATTAAAATTAGCCATATTCGCACGATTCTTACGTAATGAAATATGTTCTTTTTGTGCATATCTTCCTGCCTGGCATTCACAGCTTACAGAAATATCTCCGACAAATTCTCCTCTGGAACAGCTTTCACATGGTACGGACGTAAACGGTACACTTTCGATTTTTTGTTCAGGCACCACTTTCACGTCCTTTTCTCCTGTTACCTGAGGAACTGCTCCCATGATGATACTTTTCTTTTCAGACTGACCATGTGCGGGAGCTAATAAAAACATAAGGCACAAAATTCCGATTCCTGGAATCCATAATCGAAATTTACCTTTCCTCATATAATCCATTCTTTTTCTCCTTATATTTTTTCTTCAGTGTTCTAAAAATCACCAAATTAACAGATATTTAAGAAACAATTCATTTTTTCGTCTTTTAAATTATACTGCTTTTACTTTAAATTCCGTTTTAAGCGGCTCTGAAAGCAGACATTTTCCGCGAAGCAAAAATGTCGGAGAAGCAGAAATTTTTTATTATACATCGGGTATAAAAACATAACTTTCAGCAAAAAACTCCTTGTCGTTATTATTAGGATTATCGTCTCAAAACACATGTAACGTAAGTTTATTTACTGGAATTTTGTCTGTTTTTTCGTTTTTTTGATTAAAAAATATTTTTTATAAATCACTTTTTTTACTTTTACTATATTTTTTAACCTCTTTTATTATTTCACCGTCCTTACTTAAATTTAGGTTTTGTGCCCAAGAAATCAGATCTTTTAAATATCCTAAAATATTAAAAGATGAAAATTTATATACCTGACACACAATAAATTTCCGCTTCTCCGCCATTTTTGCTTCGCAGATAATATTTGCTCTCAGAGCCGCAAAAAATGGAATTTTAAAGTGGAAACTGTATGTACCTCAGATACAAATTTCGTCGTGTGTCCGTTAAATTTTACAAATAAATATTATAGAGAAAGTATTATTTAAACGTATTCACATAATAATATTATTAATGCATCCATCATCATGTGCTGTCTATTCATAATTTCTAAAAAAAATAGTCTGCTTTTCGCAGACTTTCTCTTTATTACCATTTTACGTACCCTAATATTTATTTAGGTATAACTTTCATTCTTGACGGGCATTCCGATACAAAAATATTTTTACGTACACATCTTCACACAATAAAATTTTAGAAATAAGATTTCTTCTTACTTATATATCCGAGCACGATAAATTCCCGCTTCTCCGCCATTTTTGCTTCACTGAAAATTTCTGCTTTCAGAACCGAAAAAAACGGTATTTTAAAATGGAAACAGTATAAATTAAATTTATATATCATGTACATTATTTCATTTTTTCACTGTCCGCCGACAGACCGGTATTTTAATTCCCCTCCAGCAGCACAGACTGAGCGAAAATACCGGATTCCGAACCACGCAAAACTTAAAATCAAAAATGAAACCTGGTATCTTGTAAATTTATATACCCGACACACGATAAATTTCCGCTTCTCCGCCATTTTTGCTTCGCTGAAAATGTCCTGTTTTCAGAGCCGCAAAAAACAGTTTTTAAAATGGAAACAGTATAATTTCTGGCAGCCATAATGAAAGATTTTTGCTCACAACAAAAATCAAAAACTGAATTTTTTATATTTTTATCATAAAATATATTTATTCTGATTTCAGCACAATTATTTTTCCCTCACGCTGCGGTTTCATTTCGTCATAAGCACCATAAAAATCACAGTTCGTATCCATCCAGAGTGTTAAACGTTCCCATTCTTCAGAAGATAAACGCACACCATAATGCGTATCTTTCAAAATTTTATATAATGGACTGGCATATGTCCCAAATTTTAATGGAAGCGTTTTAGGCTCTGTCCAGGCTCTGTCATTAAAATAATGGGTATATTCCCGTAAATTTTCATAAGAAGTAAAAAAGTGTTTATGTTTTGGCCCCCGTTTCAGAGAGAAGGTCTTTTTCCCATCCACTCCCGTTTCATGACATTCCACACAGTGTTTATCCAAAATCGGCTGTATGAGTCGTGGAAAATTCATCGGATCAGATCCTTCCGGTCCTGGTAAAATCTTACTCGGCTCACGCCGCATGGCCAGAGGTGTCTGAAGACGCTTCTGTGTATTTCCCACCGCTCCATGACGAAATTCATGACATCCCTGACACACTAAATCCTCTCCCGGATGAACATAAGTCGCACTCCTCATGGACTGAATCGCCAGTCCATTTTGGTCGATCGCCTGGAAATACACTGGAATATTCACCGGAAGCAAAAATAGAGCAGAACCATCTTCTTCCACCGGTACCGTTCCCAGCACTCTTCTCGCACCTTTTTCGTCCCCATAACCGATCCGCGGATGATTCGCGCACGGAGTCGTCTTCGGGAGTAACTGTACGATTCGAAGTTTCTGAATCTTCGTCCCCTCAGGCAAAGAATTTATCGAATCATACACATTTATCACTCCCACACGCGCTGTTTTTGGTAACGTATTTTTATTTACCGGCACATACTCTTCTCCCGGCATTAAAGGCTTTCCCACTAAAGTCCTGTGCGGCACCACCGGAGGAACTGGACGCACTTTTACAGGAATGGGATCATAACACGAAATTTGTGGATCACGATATAAAAGTGTCCGATTTCCAAAAGCATCCACCAGATATAATCCGTAATTATTCCTCTCTCCAGCGTCTGACCTGCTAAACGCATCATAAACACACAAAAATGTGTACTCATCTAGAGGAAATGGCGTACCATAATTCACAGGCGGACCATGAATTCCGATTTCTGATTCAGGAAACAGCTGATCTGGTGTCATTCTGCGCACAGAGGCCATTTTTCCATCATCGGGAATATCTGGATCCACAATTATAATAGAACCGTATGACTGTCCATGATGACAGGACGCCGTACACATAATTTTTCGAGAACCTGGAATGGCGCGAATTCCCGTTTCAAAATGAGGCCGCCCATTTTGTTTTAGATCATAATTTCCCTGAATTACCCGAGCGTCACGCCCGTCCGGTGTGGTTATCCACGGATGATGTGCCTGGTTAAATCCCCGATCCACATAATCCCAGCGAGTATAAATCACCATTCCTGAATGATCGACACTCGGTGCCCATTCATTCGTCTCATGAGGGCTCAGCTGCGTAATATCACGCCCATCCGGGAGCATGGAATATAACGTATAACACGGCACCGGACGGCCATGACAGCGGCCATATCCTCCGCGGCGTTCAGAAATAAACACGATACGACCACTGGGTAAATAACAGGGGTCAAAATCATTATATAACCCTTCTGTCAGCTGAACCAGTTTCGTTCCATCTATTTTACACCGAAAAATATGATACGTATTCTCGTCTGTCCAGGTGTACGTATGTCGTGGCGAGGAAGTATCTGTCGCGGCAAACAAAATTTCTTGCGCATCAAAAGACAGTTCAGGTGAAAGGAATGCCCATTTTGAGTCCAAAAATTTCCCTACATACTGTTTTTGAGTGTATTCTTCCTGTGACACTTCCGAATTTTCAAGAATATTTTTAGCTTCAGCATTTTCAGAAAAAGCATTTTCGAGTATAAAAAGCCCACCACCTGGCTGTCCGTGGAAACCAAAAAACTGATCGCACATATGATTTCCCTGCTTTTCAGCTTCCGGGTTAAAATGCCGTTTTATGAACAGAATCTTCTGAAAATCGAGTACCGGATTCTGAAACATAATCTTTCGTCGCAGCGCAGTAACCTCTGCAAAAATTGTCTTTCGCGCCGCCACATCCGCCACATCCGTGTTCTGACGCTTCGTCTCCAGTAAATTCAGTATTTCTGTTTCCTCTGTCAGCGCAGGGCCATTTTTCAGTGCACGAATATACTCGATCAGCGGAAAAATACGCCGGGTGACCACATCCAGAGGATCCCGATCATTTTTCATTAATGTCGCCGCGGGGTGAAACGCCTGTGTTTTTACCTCCGATTTCATTCCTTCTTTTAACTGTTTTTTCAGAGAATACCATTCACATGTATTTTCATCCGTCCAATCAAAAATTTTTCCGTCTTCGTCAATTCTTATTAAATCGGAAGAAACCGTATACGGCTTCTTTCCCCGGTAATAGATTTTAGCATTCAGCCAGTCCGTGTGATCATGCCCATAACCTTCTGGCCCGGTATCCACGACAAGACGAATCTTTTTCATGCCATGAAATTCCACTTCACAGTTTTTTGGCTTTTCTCCTCCTGTCATAAAACCGCTGCGCCAGAGAAGTTTTGAATCTCCGTAAACTAAAAATTCCGCATGTCCTGATGTACCGGCTTCATCATTTATCCCAACTTTCGCACAAAACTTCCCTCCCTGAGGATCCACCATAATTATAATCTCTCCAGGAGCATGTGTTCCCACTCCACGCTCAAATTTTTCTCCTCCCACCGAAAGTGGATTTCCCTCCACCGATTTACATGACTGCGTCTTCTTCCATCCACACCGAGATATGGATAAGTTTAAATCCTCCAGCCAAATTTCCTCCATTTTTGGTGTATGAGAAATTTCCGTTTCAGTATTTTTCTGTTCCGCCAAAATGCCCGCCATACTTTCCATAAATGGAAATTTAAAATCGTCCCGGAAAAATTCTGCCGCTCCCCCTCCCGGATAAATTAAAAGACCTCCGAAAATCACCAAAAAAGTCTTTATTAACTTCATAAAAAACTCCTATAAAACTAAAGAGTAGTTACGGAAAGATAAAATCACACCCCATCCTTCTTCGTTATATCGTAAAATCACATTTTATGCGAGTACTGGAAATAAAGTTTTTTTCTTTTACTGGTTCTCTTTTTAAATTTCCGTTTTATGAAGCTCTTATACTGGTTCCACTTTAAATTTCCGTTTTGTGAGGCTCTAAAAGTAGGCATTTTCAGCGAAGCAAAATACCTGGGAAACGAAAATTTATAGTGTATCGGGTATAAAAACCCGACATTTTAGCGAAACAAAAATGCCTGCATGCACTGTCGGCAGACAGGAAAAGTGGAAATTTATAGTGCCTCGAGAATAAAAAATATAAGATAAGAAAAGAAAATTCGTCTCGGCTTTTACCTTAACTTTTTCGCACAGTTACAAAAAATATTTTCAGAAAAAAGAATTCCCCAAAAGAAAAAAATTTATAATAAATCGGGTACAAAAATTTCTTAAATGTGCCAGCTTTTCATTTAATTTCCATCATATACGGCCATAAATGTGGAAATTTCATGTCGGAAAAACTCATTTTATTAGCACACCAGACACAAAAATTAAAGAATAAGACTTTTTATTCAGAAAAGCAAAAAAAGATCACATCTTCATTATTCTTTTTGTTTTAAGGCCTTCAGTCTTTCCCAGACGCAGTCATTCACAAGAATTTTTAATGGCGGACGCTGTGAAATCGCCATGGCCACCGCATCTGACGGCCGACAGTCAATTTCTGTCCACTTTTTATCGTTTCCATTCTCTTTCGTGGAAATTCGGATGGCGGCATAAAAAGTATCTTCTTTTATATCATATATAATCACATCTTTTACTTCACCACCTAAAGCCTGGATCACCTTTCCCAGCAAAATATGGGTTAATGGCCGAGAACCATGTTCTTCATAAATCTCACGTTCCATAATCAGAGCTTCCACACCGCCGATGACGATCGGAAATTCACGATTTCCGGATTTTTCCCGAAGAAAAATAAGATTAGTTTCATCGATATCTGAAAAAACGATTCGCGATAAAAACACCTCTGTATACATTACTTACACCCGACTTATGAAAAAGAACTTTTGTCCAATTATTTTTAGACGATGCACGATAAATTTTCACACTCTCTAATTTTTGTACCAGATCATGAAAAATTTTCACTTTTCTCTGTCTGCCGACAGACTGACGTCCGTGAAATATAAAAACCAGTTATATTTAGTGTCGCACTAAACAAAATTAAAGCGGTACCTGTGTATACGCAGCGTAAAATATCTGTCAGCTGAGTATCAAAAAATGAAAATTAATGAAAATTTAAGTGAATCCGAGATATATTTTATTATAACCGACTCTCGGGCAGACAAAAGACCCCCTCTCATACTTCAAAAAAGTCGGTATGTCGGGGACGGAGAAAAAGTGAAAGTTCAGAATACTGCTGGTTTATACTGGTTCTCGTTTAAATTCTCATTTTATATGGCTCTGAAAGCAGGACATTTTTAGCGAAGCAAAAATTTTGAGGAAGCGGAAATTCATAATACATCGGGTATAAATTCCTTCTGACGGACTCTTGAAAAAAATGTCCATTATAAGTATAATTCTGATAATCTGTCCTTTTTCTTATTTAGTCCTGACACATAAAATTTTGGTTTCTTCCGTGTTTTATATCTCCCGGTCCATGAAAAACTGAAATGAAAATATTCCCTGCTCCCGTCCTCCTAAAACAAAATTTTATCATATATCCTGGTGTTATACCTGATGCACTATAAATTTCCGCTTTCTCAGAATTTTTGCTTCGCTAAAAATACCTGCTTCAGAGCCGAACAAAACGGAAATTTAAAGTGGAATCCGTATACTTTAAATTTCCTTTTATGAGGTTCTGCACACCAGCATTTTCAGCGAAATCTAAAATACTGGAAAGGCAGAAATTTATCGTAATTCGTATGAAAAAATTAAAATATTACCTGTTCAATTTTCCATTTCCTTCCTTATATACCCGATACACAATAAAATTCCGCTTCTCCGGCATTTTGCTTCGCAAAAAATGCCTGCTTACAGAGCCGCAAAAAACGGAAATTTAAAGTGGAATCAGTATAATTTTTTATGTAATATATTATGATCTGTTTTATTCCCATTTTACTGACGATTTCCTTAATTTTTCAGGAAAACGACGAAAACGTACGTATACTGGCCGATTTCTCACCCGAAAATACTGCGGTCTGGAGAGACAGCGGAGGCGGAAAAACGCCCATGAGTTTTTATCCGAACGAAAAAAAACTCACATCTTCGGGAAAAAAAAGACAGGGAGGACAGATTTATGCCGATTTTTCAAAATATCCGGAAATGGAACGTACCTCACATGATTTACATCAAAATTTCGATTTATCCGCCTGGAGTACTTTTGAACTGGACGTAAATACTGAAAATAACGGTGCTTTTTATGGTTCCACTCTTTATTTCCATTCTGGGGACGGCTGGTATAATATTTCAGGTGGTGTTCCACAGAATTCCGGCACCATCCTCTTTTCTCGTGCGGATGCCATTTCAGAGGGAAATCCTGCCGGCTGGGGGAAAATAGACCGCATCCGAATTTCCTTCTGGAAGCTAAACGATCTTTCCTCAAAAATCACACTTTTTCAGCTCCGCGCTAAAAAGGGAGATATTCTGTTACTGGGATTTCAAAATAAAAAAGGAGTGCTTCCATGGAACGCACGAAATAACGCGAACATTCTGACGAAATTTTTTGCTAAATTAAATATGAGTGCAAATTTTATCGAAATCCCTGAAAATCCAGAAATGGACGAAGCTTCATGGGATTCTCTTTTCCACGGACGAGAAATGGTTCTGGTAACTTCTCCTCAAAATATGCCCGCAGATCTTCGGCAAAAAATCATTCACTGGGCGAAACAGAATCAAAAAACATATTTTTTCGCTGACCAAAATTTCCATGAAAAATTACTCTTTCAGGAAGAATTTTTTCATACCATGATAAAAAATCCCATGCTTCAGAAACATATCATTCTGTCTTTTTGGGAAATGTGTGGTTTCGAAAATTGTTCTGACGCATATTCTCCAGAAGAAAAATTACAAAAATTACAGGAAGCATATTTAACATTTTCTCCTGATATTAAAAAATGCCCATACAGTTCCCTTTTTCATTTTTGTCAAAAAGAACGACAGAAACTTTTAAGAAACACGATTAAAAATATTTGGTGGCCTGAAGATTTATCCGCGCCCAAAAGTTTAGCGTTCCGTGGATGGTGGAATCACTCTGGTCTCGGTGCCCATGACGGTGACTGGAAAAAAACGGCAAAAACATTAAAGCAGGCGGGCTTCACCGATGTTTTTCCGAATCTTCTTTGGGCTTCTGAGGCTCATTATCCCAGTTCTCTGATTCCGCCCAGTAAAATTTTTCAAAAACAGGGTGATCTGCTAAAAGCATGTCTGGACGCCTGTCATGCAGAGGGACTGCGTGTTCACGTATGGAAAGTAAACTTTCGGTTAAAAAACCCTCCTCCACCAGAATTTTTAAATACATTACGCCAGCAAAAACGGCTCCAACAAGACATAAACGGTGAAGAAATTCTCTGGCTGTGCCCTTCTCATCCCGAAAATTTTGAACTGGAATGGCGTTCCATGCAAGAAATCGTCGAAAAATACCCCGTGGACGGACTCCATTTCGATTATATCCGTTATCCAGGTGAAAAATACTGTTACTGCCCAGGATGCCGCCAGCGTTTTGAGGAGGCGTCTGGAGTAACCGTTAAAAATTGGCCGCAGGATGTTCTTTCCGGACCCCAAAACGAAAGTTTTAAAAACTGGAGACAGGAACAGATCACACGTTTAGTCCAAAAAGTTTCTCAGGAAGCCAAAAAAATTCGTCCCGAGGTAATGATTTCGGCCGCAGTATTTAAGGGATATCCGAATACTAAAATAACCATCGGCCAGGACTGGGCGGAATGGGCGGAAACAGGAATCGTGGACTTCCTCTGTCCCATGAATTATACTAAAATGACAGACAGTTTTCGGAATTTAACAGAACACCAAAAAACATATATTCCGGAGGGGTTTCCCCTTTACCCGGGAATCGGGGTCTGGCGATTAAACACAGAAGACGTAATCGGACAAATTATCACCGCCGCAGAATTAGGCTGTCCGGGCATCATGCTTTTTGACCTCCAGCCACGGTGCACGGAAGAACTCCTGCCCATCTTTATACCCGATACACACTAAATTTCCGCTTTTCCCTGTCCGCCGACAGATGGCCAGCATTTTTTCGCTGAAAATGCCTCTTTCAGAGCAGCACAAAACGGAATTTAAATGTGGCATAAAAATCAGGTATTTTTAGCGAAAAAATGCCTGGAAAGCGGAAATTCATAGTGCATCGGATATAAAATCAGTATATTTTACAGACATTTTTTTTCATTTTGTTCCTTCTTCCCTTTTTCTTTTTCAGAAAATGCACGTACCGGTAACCGAACGAAATGAAAATTTAAAGTAAATCAGTTTCCTCCATTTTTAAGAGTCTGTTTTCATGTTCGGTTTCATGCGTTCCTGTTACTGTAACCCTGAATACTCTCAGGTATATTGTCAGACATGCCGGCATTTAAAAATGCATTATGGCCTTACCGCTCTGCCTTTTTTAAGTTATGAAGCCGTTTTTCTTCACGCACTGGCGGTGGACCTTCACTGGATCAGCACGACACACATACAAAAATGTAAACCTTTTTCTTACCTGCCCATCCCCTCACAAGAAATTTCATACCTGTCTTTTCTTTCGCGGTCTAAACAAGAAAATCTCACATTAACCCCTTCCACGAAAACCTCTGCAAAAATTTCCACGAATAAAAACCCCACTTCAAAAACACGTCAAGAATATCTTGTCGGAGAGTTTTCATCCGCATTCACACTTCTTTTAATGGCCACAAAAATGGAAGATGATATTCGAGATGAAAACTCACTTTTAGCCCGCGCGATTCTCGCTTTTTATCGGCAGTCCATTTTAAAAAGTCGCCGCTATTTCCGCACGCTGGACCCTTTTTTTGACGAAAAAATAAATACGTTTATCTCCCAGCACATAAACCTGGAAAGCATTCCTTTCAGAGAAGTCTCATCTGAACAGATCACGTCCTTACTTCAGGAATATGCGGATCCCACGGCAAAAACTTTTGCCTGGATTTTCCAGCTTTTCGCCACACAGCTCGGTGCCGATCAAGAAACCGCAGACTGGATCAGCGAAATCGGATTTTCCGTCGGTGCCGCTCTTTTACTGGCCGACTGCGCATATGACTGGGAAAAAGACCTTCGCCACGAGGAGTTTAATCCCGTTCACACACTCCCCATGTCTGCCCAGGCATACACCGTCTCCCAGATTTTTTTGAAAAGGTTACACGATTTATGCATCTCAAAATTTGGGAATGAAAGCCTCTGCGCAAAAATCGCGCTCGGCGTTCATGACCGACTCTTTTTTATCGCGCGCCAAGACTCTCGGTACCATAAATACTTACAGACAAAACCTGTCTTGGAAATGACACACGCCGCAGCAGCCTGCCCCGCGATTACACTTCTTGCACAGACAGAAGTAGAGCCCGCTTCCTGCAGCCAGTTCGTATGCTATTCCTGTTTATGCTGCACCGGTACATCATTATGCTTCGGAATTTGTGCACCCTGCCGTGAAGATGACCGGATCCCCACCACGGCGATCGACATGTGTTACACCTCCGCTTTATGCGTCCAGTGCAGGGAATGTGGAGAGGGCACCTGCTGCAATCATTCAAAATAAAAAGAATGCCACCTGCATACTTTATTTAGCTCTGCCACACCATGTCAGATTTTCATACCGAAGACACCTTAAATTTTTTATTTATAAAAAACAGAGATATTTTATACCCGAGACACGATGAATTTCCACTCCCCCCGTACGCCGGCCGGCAGACACTTTTTTCGCTGAAAATGCCCGCATAAAGAGCTACAAAAAAACGGAAAATTTACAGGAACACCAGATACACACAGTAAAATTTTCTCTTATCCGTAAAATACTGGTGCTTCAGAAAAAAATAAAATACCGTAAAAACAGAATTTCACGAAACGCCAAGCATTATTTTTCTTGGCCTCATAAAACTTAACGGGAAACCGCTGTAAGAAAAAAGATACGCTTCCTCTTTTATACCCGAGGCACGATAAATTTCCACTCCCCCCGTGCACCGGCAGGCAGACATTTTTTCACTGAAAATGCCTGCATAAAGAGCTAAAAAAAAACGAAAATTTAAAGAAACACCAGCATAATTTAATTTTTTTACTCTTCTTAACACACGGTAAATTTTATTTTACCAGAGCAAAAAAAACGGCATTCCTAAAAATAAGAAATGCCATACAAAATAAAATTTTATACCCGAGGCATGATGATTTTCCACTCCCCCCGTACGCCGGCAGGCAGACACTTTTTTCACTGAAAATGCCCGCATAAAGAGCTACAAAAAAACGGAAATTTCACAGGAACACCAGTATAATTTAATTTTTTACTCTTCTTAACACACGGTAAAATTTTATTTTACCAGAGCAAAAAAAAACGGCATTCCTAAAAATAAGAAATGCCATACAAAATAAAATTTTACACCCGAGGCATGATGATTTTCCACTCCCCCCATGCACCGGCAGGCAGACACTTTTTCACTGAAAATGCCCGCATAAAGAGCTAAAAAAAACGAAAATTTACAGGAACACCAGCATAATTTAAATTTTTTACTCTTCTTAACACACGGTAAATTTTTATTTTACCAGAGCAAAAAAAACGGCATTCCTAAAAATAAGAAATGCTATACAAAATAAAATTTTATACCCGAGGCACGATGATTTTCCACTCCCCCCGTGCGCCGGCAGGCAGACATTTTATTTCGCTGAAAATGCCCGCGTTAAGCGCCGCACAGGACGGAAATTTAAAGGAAAACCTGTCACATACGCCAGGTATCATTTTCCGACATAATGAAAAAACGTCTTTCCGTTTTATGATTTCGCTTTCGAGACGATCACCTGTGCGGGACGCACGACACGATCTTCCAGCAAAAAACCATCTTGCGCCACATGAATAATCGTATTCGGAGGAACCTCATCCGACTCGAACTGCTGAATCGCCTGATGAAGATTCGGGTCAAAAGGCTGGTTTAACGCCTCTATTCGCGTGCATTTCTGATTCTCCAGCGCATGCTCGAACTGCTGCCACACCATTTTAACGCCTTCCAGCAGCGGATCATCCGGATTCTGTTTTTCCGCCGCCTCCACGGCCCGGCCAAGATTATCCATCACCGGCAAAATTTCTCGAATCACATCCATCGCGCGATATTTTCTTTCCTCTTCCAGTTCACGCGCGGCACGGCGACGATAATTTTCCAGCTCTGCCATTACCCTTAAACAGCGATCTTTTTCATTCTGAAGAGCCTTCTCCAGTTCTTCCAGTTTCGCCTGAGATTCAAAAAATTCCTTGCCTGCTGGTTCATGGCCGGACGTTTTCTCCCCCTCTTTCCCGTCTGTTCCCATTTCCCGACGAAACAGCTCTTCTAAATCCTCTCGCTCCAGCGATTCCGCTTTCTTCTGACGCACGTTCCCCTCTTCCTCACTCATATTTTGCTGACGTTCCTGCTCTTTATCGGAAGCGGAATGCCCTTTTTTATATTTTCCGAAAGCCATATTATTCCTCCTGATTCCTAAATGAATCTTTCTTTATGACGACGATTTATCCTCTTTCTGTTTTTGTGCATCCCGTGATTCCGCATCCTCCTCCGTCTCCACCGGGCATAATGAATGTAAATAATCCTTGATTCGGGCAAAAAAACCTTTCCTCTGAGGCAAAACATTCACATTTTCGATTTCCGCCAATTCTCGCAGTAATTTTTCATACTCCGGCGTCAGCGTTTTCGGCACTTCGATCTGGATAATCACAAGAATATCTCCACGCCGGTCTCCCCGCATACTCGGTAAACCCTCTGCATGCATACGAAACACGTCTCCGTGCTGCGTTCCCGCAGGAAGCTGAAAATCCTGTTTCCCCGATAACGTGGGTATCTCTATTTTCCCTCCCAGCGCAGCCTGCGAAAATGTAATCGGCACATGACATATCAGATTCTTCCCATCCAGCTGAAATACCGGATGCTCTTTAATCTTAATGGTGATGTAACAGTCTCCCGGTTCACCGCCGTTTAAACTTTCATCCCCTTCACCCGACACGCGTAACTGTGTGCGTTCATCGATTCCTGCCGGTATTTCAATTTCCCTGTGTGAAATACTCGGAGAAAGTCCCTGTCCACGACATGACGGACATACCTGACGCACGATCTTCCCTGCTCCCCGACAGTTCGGGCACGTCGACTGCATACGGAAAAATCCCGCCTGCTGCAAAATCTGACCACTTCCCCCACAGTAACTGCAGGTCTCCGCCGCGGTTCCTGGCCGTGCGCCACTTCCATGACACGTGGAACAGATAACTTTCCGGCGAATTTCGACTTCTTTCTTTACTCCCCGCGCTACTTCTATTAAATCCAGCTCCAAAATTAGCCGAACATCTGACCCCCGCGCAGGACGGTGTCTTCCGCGTCCACCACGGCCTCCAAAAATATCCCCAAAAGATCCTCCCCCAAAAATATCACTGAACGCCTCAAAAATATCCCCGAGATCCTGGAACCCTCCCCCGCCAGGCATTCCATTTAAGCCCGCATGACCATGACGATCATATATCGAACGTTTCTCCGGATTATTTAATACCTCGAAAGCTTCCGCCGCTTCCTTAAAACGCTCCACCGCACTTTCATCTCCCGGATTACGGTCCGGATGATATTTCATCGCCAGCTTCCGATATGCCTGTGCGATCACTTCCCCTGAGGCGGTACGCTCCACGCCCAGTACTTCATAATAATCCCGTGGTGTTTTAGACATGATGCCGATAATTATTCACAGAGAGAAAGAAAAAATACGAAAAATACACACCCACTTTACTTCCCCAAAACCCCGACAGTCGGGTTCCGCCTTCTGCTGATTCCACTTAAATTCCACTTCACATAACCACGAAAACAGGTGTTTTCAGACTTCACAAAATACCGAAAAAGCAAAAATTTATAACACACCAGAATATACTGATTCTCCTTTAAATTACCGTTTTATGCGGCTCTTTAAGCAGACATTTTCAGTGAAGCAAAATGCCGGAGAAGCGGAATTTTATGATGCATCGGGTATAAAATAAAGTGAAAACATTTTTATTCCCGATGCACTATAAACTTCACTTCCCCGGCCCGCCTGCAGGAAGGCTAACATTTTATATCATGGAAAACATTTCGTTTTATGGCCGCGCATAACAGAAATTAATGCAGAATCATATATACCACACGCTGCCTTCAAAATGCGCACCCTCTCTGCCTGATATTAACCCAGACACGCGCGGGATTCACAAAATTTTACAGCATGCCAGACATATATGAACACTACTTAAATTTCAGTTTTACGCGGCGCCAAGAATCATTTCCCGCGCCGCGAAATATCCAAAAAGCTAAAATTCATCGTGCCTCAGAGATAAAATCATTTTTCACTTCACAGCTTAACTTACGCTGATCCCACCTTAAATTTCCGTGTTTTGCAGTTCTGAAAATACGCATTTTTAGTGAAGCAAAAAAGCCGGCCCGCCGGACAGCAGACTGGAAAAATGGAAATTTATAGTAAATCGTGATATAAATTAAGTCGGACAGTTTCTGCGGGCAAAACAGACTCATTTACCCGCAGCACATTTTCATATGACAGCCGATTCGATACTCTGTTTCGCCTTATCCTCTTTATCATAATCCGTGATCATGGTTTCTGTGGTAAGCATAAGCCCTGCCACACTGGCCGCGTTTTCCAGCGCGGTCCGAACGACTTTCAGCGGATCTATAATTCCGGCTTTAAACATGTCTACATATTCTTCCGAATTCGCGTCATAACCGACATTCGTACTCTTCTCCCGCACGATATCCGCCACGACAGTTCCGTCTCCGCCACCATTATTCACGATCGTCACCAGCGGAATACTCAGACAGTGTAAAATAATATCCACTCCGATTTTTTCATCACCGCGGGCTTTCTCGCGCGCCTTTTCCACGGCCTCTCGTGTTCTGAGAAGTGCCACTCCACCACCGGGCAAAATGCCTTCCTCCGCCGCAGCGCGTGTGGCATGAAGTGCGTCATCTATTCTCGCCTTCTTCTGCTTCATTTCCGCTTCCGTGCTGGCACCGACCTGTACCACCGCGATTCCCCCGGAAAGTTTCGCCAGGCGTTCCTGATATTTTTCCCGATCATACGTACTGTCCGTATTCTCGATCATTTCACGTAACTGATCGATACGCTTTTTAATATCCGATTTCTTGCCCGCACCTTCAACGATCGTTATATCATCCTTCGTGACAGTAATCTGCTTCGCAGAACCCAGCATATCCAGACCGACATTTTCCAGTTTAATGCCCAGATCATCACTGACCACTTCACCACCCGTCAGAATCGCGATATCCTTCAGCATGGCCTTCCGACGATCACCGAAACCAGGAGCTTTTACCGCGCAAATATTCAGTGTACCACGCAGCCGATTCACCACAAGCGTCGTCAGCGCTTCATTCTCGATATCTTCCGCGATAATTAAAAGTGGACGCCCTGTCGGAATCACTTTCTCCAGCAGAGGAACCAGTTCCCGTAAGTTACTAATTTTCTTCTCATGCAGAAGTATCAGTGCATTTTCCATATAACAGTCCATGGTATCTGGCCGTGTTACAAAATACGGTGAGAGATACCCCTTATCGAACTGCATTCCTTCCACGACGGTAAATGTCGTTTCGGCCGTTTTTCCTTCCTCGATCGTGATCACGCCGTCATTTCCCGCAGCTTCCATCGCGTCCGCCAGAAGTTTCCCGATCTCCCGATCATTATTCGCACTAATCGCTCCGACATTCGCGATCTGCTCTTTCGTCGTCACTTTCTTCGCGAACGAATATAACTGCGAAATCGCAGCTTTCGTGCCGATCTCGATTCCTCTGCGTATGGCCGTGGGATTACTGCCCGCCGTGATGTTTCTTAAACCTTCTTTAAGAATCGCACGCGCAAGAACGATCGCTGTCGTCGTCCCATCTCCCGCGACAGTATTCGTTTTCTGCGCGACTTCATTCACCAGTTTCGCGCCCATATTCTCAAAACGGTCTTCCAGCTCAATTTCTCCGCTGACCGTTACGCCATCTTTCGTGACCTGAGGACCACCATAAGTCTTATTTATGATCACGTTCTTTCCCGTGGGCCCCATGGTTACGGCCACCGCATCCGCCAACTTATTTACGCCACGCATCATTCGCTGCCGTGCCGCATCATCAAACAATAATTGTTTAGCCACAGTTAGTGTTCCTTATATATTTTTTGACCTGAATGTTCTGTTCTTATTTTACGAGTTTTGCCAAAACGTCCGTTTCACGAAGAATTTTGTATTCGTCACCACCCACTTCGATATCACTGCCCGCGTACTTTCCATATATTACTTCATCTCCCACCGCGACAGATAATTCACCACGTGTGCCGTTTTCCAGTAATTTTCCAGGCCCCACGGCCACCACCGTACCACGCTGGGGTTTTTCTTTCGCGGTATCCGGCAGCACGATTCCTCCCGCGGTCATTTCTTCAGCTTCCATCGGCTTCACGACAATTCGATCATCTAAAGGACGTAAATTAATACTCATGGTTTAACTCCTTCTTAAAATTATATAAAAATACTTTAATATTTTTGTCTAAATGTTTTGCTTAAATATCTTGCCTAAAAATTCTCACTCAGTTCTTAACGCCACGTGTAATAAACCTTAAAACTGACCGCCAAAAGTCTTAAAAACTCTTATGGGCACACACAATAAAATTTCATTTACACTGGTTTTATACCCGATTCACCATTTCCGCTTCACCGGCATTTAGCTTCGCTGAAAATGCCTGCTTTCAGAACAGCACTAAACGGAAATTTAAAGTGGAACCAGCATACCAGGCGTATACGCGGTTTCTTTTTTCTCTTCCCACTTCAAAACCTTTTTTATTTTTCCTTTTCAGAAAACGAAAAACAAAAAGGTAAAATTCATCGCCGGTGCACGATTAAAATTTCACGTCATCTTTTCTTCTGACGGGCCGGGCAACTTTCGTGATGTATGAAAATACCTTTTCTGTGGCCGCTCAAAACAAAAACGAAAGGGAAACCGGCATAAACCAAAAACGGAACACCTCTGGACGAAATATTCATTCCGTGACAGAGAAACATGATCATGTCTTCTTCACAAAATTCGGTAAAGGAAAAACTTATCGGAAAATATGACGTGTCCGTCCATCTTTCGTTCCATTTTTCCGAAAAGCACAGTGAAAATTCCAGCCTTCTGTAAGTACATAAACCGGTAAAATACACCGCCATTTCGGAAAATTCTTTCGTTCAATTCACCAGGGAAACTCCGTTTTCACGATTCTCTTTACCGATTCACTTTTATCCGGCACGCGTCTTTTCTCTGCAAAATACCGTTCTCACGATTATTCGCCCTCAGACCCGACCAAGAAGTTCGTTCTTCACGAAAAAGTGATTCCGTCTTTCCCTGGCTCGAAGCGCTGTTTTCTTGGAAATTTTCTCATCAGTACATGCCAGAAAAGAAACCGAAATGTGTTTTCTCTGCCATGACTTCAAGAGAAATTTTAAATTCCCGACATACGGAGAATTCTGATTTTCATACTCGCGCGATCAAAAATTCTGCCACCACGCGAAAGGAAGAGAAATTAGTGTGTACCAGCAAAAACTGGCGCACACCCTCTCATATTTTTACATCATGGGCATACCACCCATGCCGCCCATACCACCCATGCCTGGCATACCGCCGCCCATGCCGCCACCAGCAGGAGCTTCCGGCTCATCTTTCGGAATATCCGTAATCAGACAGGAAGTCGTCAGCAGTAAACCCGCGACGCTCGCAGCATTCTGCAGAGCAGTACAGACGACTTTCGCCGGGTCAATTACTCCTGCGTCCATCAGATCACAGTACTTATCCTTATCCGCGTCATATCCTTCCGTTTTTCCTTTCATTTTAGAAACTCGGCTCACGACCACTGCGCCGTCCACACCAGCATTTTCTGCGATTTCTCTCAGCGGAACAGACAGAGCACGTTTCAGAACCTGTGCTCCCAGAGCTTCATCACCGTCCAGCTTCAGCTTATCCACAGCACCCGCCGCACGGATAAGAGCCACTCCACCACCGGGAACGATACCCTTCTCCAGAGCCGCTTTCGTCGCGTGATATGCATCTTCCAGAAGGAATTTCTTTTCTTTCATTTCCGTTTCTGTCGCCGCGCCACACATAATTTTCGCCACACCGCCGGCAAGTTTCGCCAGACGTTCCTGCAGCTTTTCACGATCATAATCGCTGGTCGTGGTTTCTATTTCCGCCCGAATCTGATCCGCACGGCCATAAATCGCTTCTTTTGACCCCGCACCATCAATAATCGTCGTGTAATCACTTCCCACCACGACTTTCTTCGCCCGGCCAAGATCCTTCAGCTGAACGGCCTCCAGCTGAATGCCCAGATCCTTAAAAATAGCATTTCCGCCAGTCAGAGTCGCGATATCTCCCAGCATGGCCTTTCTTCGCTCACCATACGCCGGAGCTTTTACCGCGCAAACATTCAAAATACCACGCAGTTTATTTACCACGAGAGTCGCCAGGGCTTCCCCCTCCACATCCTCTGCGATAATAACTAAAGGTTTATTCGTCTTACTGAGAGCCTCCAGTAACGGCACGAGAGCCTTCGCGCCAGAAATTTTTTCTTCATAACAAAGAATATATGGATTCTCCAGCTCCACGATCTGCTTATCTTCGTTCGTTACAAAATGTGGCGATAAAAAGCCGCGGTCAAACTGCATTCCCTCCACGAATTCCACCGTGGTTTCCGCGCCCCGACCTTCTTCCACCGTCACCACACCATTTTTCCCGACTTTTACGAAAGCATCCGCTAAATCTTTCCCGATTTCAGGATCATTATTCCCAGCGATCGCCGCCACCTGCGCGATTTCCTTTTTACTCTTCTCATCCACCGGTTTCGCCGACTTTTCGATCATAGCGATCACTGCATCCGCAGCCTTTAAGATACCTCGCTGTAACGACACAGGATTTACACCGCCAGAGGTCACCAGCCGAAGCCCCTCCGCATAAATCGCTTCCGCAAGAACCGTCGCCGTGGTGGTACCATCCCCCGCCACGTCATTCGTCTTACTGGCCGCTTCTTTCACTAACTGCGCACCTAAGTTTTCTTCCGGATCATCTAAAGTGATTTCCTTCGCGACCGTCACGCCGTCTTTTGTGATTTTCGGCGCGCCCCATCCTTTATCTAGCACTGCATTACGACCACGTGGACCTAACGTACTGCGGACCGCGCGCGTTAACTTCTGGACACCATCCAAAATCGGCTGGCGTGCCTCGTCCTCAAACACCATTTTTTTAGCCACAGTAGATACCTCCTGTTGCTGGCGAACTCTTTAATTAACAAAATAAAAAACGAAAAATATTAATTTTTATGATTCCAGGAAACTTCTCTCTGAAATTTCGAGCATCTGAACCCGAAATCCGTGCTCTGAAATACAGGAAAACCTTCTGCTTTTCCAGAACACTCTTACCCTTATTTTATCTGAATCGCCAAATATCCTGGTACTTCAGAATTCTGAGTTCCCGGAAATACCAGCTTTTTTATATCTTTCAGAAACATGCCGAAATGTCAGCAGGATAAGATAATAGAAGTATAAAGCAAAATCCGTGCCAAAGAAAAAATAACCAGTGAACCAAAGAAAATTTCACTTTTTATCTAGAATTTTTTATCTTTTTTTGATACTTTTTGATTTTTTCGTATCTTTTCGTCTCCTTTATCTGACATTTTGTCAGTTTTCAGAGCTTTTCACACACGGTGCACTATAAATATTTTCTCCTCTGTCCAAATTTTTTCTCCTCCCTGCCCGCCGTCAGTCCAAAACTTTACGCCTCTGCCTGGCCGCATGTGGGATAAAATGTCTGAACACGGAACCGTACGAAAAAAGAAATGTAAAAAATGAAATCGAAAATCATGTATTCCGTTACATTATCTTTTATGGATACTGGTACCACTTTAAATTTCCGTTTTATGCGGCTCTAAAAGCAGGCATTTTCATCGAAGCAAAATGCCGAGGAAGTAAAATTTTATAGTGTATCGGGTATAAACATATAAACATAAAATATTATCTCTCATGCGCACACAAGAATTTAATCGTTTTTTCCACAATTTCCGACAGACGCACGGACGCCGCAAGAGAATCTTCTCGTAATTTAGCCATTTCCAAAATACTTCCCGGCCGCCGCACCGCCGTGCGCACCGCCGCACCCAGCTGCGCCATAAAAGTTTTTTGTCCAACAATTTTTTGAATATCTTTTGATATTTCCTGCTTCAGCGTATCACTCATCGCGCGGACACAGTACAGTGGAATTTTCCTTTCCCGGCACACGTCCGCCAGCGCATACGTTTCCATATCCACCGCCAGAGCCGTGAATTCTCGGGCACATCTTTCCTTTTCCTGAAAACTCGCCACGACCGCCGGAAATGTCAGGAGGCGCCCTCCACATACCGCATTTTTTCGGAATTCTTTAGCGTTCAGAATCTCGTCCGGAAAATGTTTCAGCGAAATCAGCCGAAACATTTCATCACACACTTCCGTGGGGAAAAAAAGATCTGATTTTTGGAAATTCGGTGTCAGAGCACCCGCGAAACCAGCCGAAATCGCAAAATCTGGCCGGTGTGCCTGGAGCACCGCCTCTGCCGCACCACGCGCATTCTGCATTCCGGCTCCTGTACGGATTACATAAATCTGAATTTCTGTCTCTTTTTTTTCCTGTTTTTCTTTTCTTTCTGAAAATCGTCCGTATCTTTCCGTATTTTTTTGAGTTTTAGGATTCCCAGTTTTCCCAGACCTATCAAAATTCCGTACATCCTCTGAATCATCAGTTTTTCCAGACTTTTTATTTTTCTGAAAATCTTTTAATCCGTCATCCGACTCAGATGTTCCGACTTCATGGAAAATTTTTGTCTCTCCGACCGTTCTCGATCCTCCAGAAACATCTGTTTTAATATTATCTGAGGCACCAGACTTCACATTAATGGTTTTCAAAACAAAATGTTCTGAATTTTCTTCTGATTTTTCCGTTTTCGCGGAAACATTTTCCGTACATGCACCTCTTAAAAAAGTGTCCAAAAAACCGGTACCCGGGAAATGTCCCTGGATCACGTCAAAACCATCTCCCCGGGACCTGCGAATACCCGAAAGCATGTCTTCAAAACAGCCTGACTCGATTTCCAGTGCAAAAAATACGGTAACCGTCTTCATCCTGTACCGATTTCCTTTTAGTTTAATTTATTCCATTCTGTACCACCGGGTCTGTCTTCCAGCGCGATTCCGATTTCCCGCAGGCGATTTCTGATCATGTCCGCCGTAACAAAATCTTTCGATTTTTTTGCAGCCGTCCGTAAATCAATTAAAATCCTCATAAGATCCGCCGTCAGATGCTCATCTTCTGTACTTTCCTTTTCTGAAACCACTTCCGTGCGAAACATCCCGAGTGTCGCAGCCAGTTCCCGAAAAACACGGCACCCATTTTTTAGTTCATTAATTAAAACTACTTTTTCTTTTCCGAAACGCTCTAAATAATTTACATTTAAACTCTCTAAATCATATTCGTCCACAAAACGATTCAGCGTGCGCACGAGCTCAAATAATTCGCCGATCGCCCCGGCGGTATTAAAATCATCATCCATGGACTGAAGATATTTTTCTCGTCTTTTTAATACTTCCTCCATAAAGCCACCCGGCAGCTGCCGCGCCAGAGAGTCCCCCTCCGCACGATTTTCCGGAAAATCCAGCTCATAAAATGATTCCCCAGTAATCTGCTGAAAACGTTTAATGAAACGATAAAACGTCTCCATTCCCACTTCCACCTGCCGAATCCGTTCTGTACTAAAATCGATTGGCCGACGATAATGCGACGAAAGCACAAAAAATCGAATCACTTCACCAGAAAATTCCTCGAGCATTTCACGAAAAGCACTGGCACCTTTCGATTTACTAATTTTCCCCGCTTCCTGTGAGGCCAGATTTCCGACTTCCGGCTCATCATTTCCCGCGTTTTGAGCGTCACGCGTCTTTCGTCCCCCGACTTTTCCCACTTCTGAGGACGCCTGCATTAACCCATTATGCATCCAGTACTTCACATACGACTTACCAGTACAGCATTCACTCTGTGCGATTTCATTTTCATGGTGCGGAAAAACCAGATCCAGACCACCGCCATGAATATCAAAAGTATCTCCAAGAAGTGCCTGGCTCATCACCGAACACTCGATATGCCACCCAGGACGCCCCGGCCCCCACGGACTCTCCCAAAACGGCTCACCTTCCTTCGCCGACTTCCAGAGCGCAAAATCTGCGATATTCCGTTTCCGACTGGCCGTCATCCCGCCCTCTCCCAGCATCTGATCCGGACTGCGTCCACTAAGCTTCCCATATTCATTAAAGCGACTAATATCAAAATAAACATCTCCCTCCGCCGAATACGCAAAATCTTGCGCCACCAATTTTTCTATAAACTGAATAATCTGGTGAATATAATCCGTGGCTTTCGGAAAATCCGTAATCGTGTCCACACCCAGCGCGGCAAGATTCGCCTGATAATCTTTTGTCATTTCCTCCGCCAGAGCAGACATGGAAATGCCCCGAGCACGTGATTCCGCAATTAATTTATCATCCACATCCGTAATATTTACCACAAAACGAACTGCGTAACCATTATATTTTAAATACCGTGTAATGCAGTCAAAAATCACTGGCCCCACCATATGGCCGATATGACTGGGCTTATACACAGTCGGACCACAAAGATAAATCCCCACTTCTCCCGGACGAATGGTCTGAAATTCTTCTTTCGTTTTTTTTAGCGTATTATAAACCTGAATCATGGAACACCTATTTTTTAATAAACACCCTTCATTTTATACTCGGACTCACACAAAATTTCATTAAAATCTATTCTTGTGTATCTCCATATTTTAGTTTCTCATCATGAAAATTACATTTTCGTGCAGCAAAATTCAAAAATAAACTCCATACATGGTCATAAAAACTGAATAAATAATCATAAAAAAGGAATTTTAAACATAATTCCGACAAAACACTCACGATAACAGAATTATCCTCAGAATCATTTTCCTTTATTTATATCTGATACACACTATGACTTTCCGCTTCCTCGGCATTTTGCTTCGCTGAAAACGCCAGCTTTCAAATCCACACAAAACGGAAATTTAAATTAAAACCAGGGCATATTTTCTTCCAAAAATTATTTTAGATGGACTGACTTTTTTTGTCAAGATCCATATTTTTTTGATAAAACACACATAATAATTTTATCTCTGTTTATTTTCCGTAATTTATATCACATCACATTTTCACCATTTTACGTATTTTTTGATATACCGAATTTAACATTTCCAGACAAAAGTAATTTCTTTTCGATAAATCCTTAAAACGAAAATCTCTCAAAAACCAAAATAACTCGCCGCATTTCGGTACGAAATATCTTTCACCATTTCCCCCAGTAATCCCAGATCATTTGGCAGCAGACCAGCCGAGACATCATTTCCCAGCATATTACACAGAATTCTGCGAAAATATTCATGACGAGTATATGAAAGAAAAGACCGACTGTCCGTCAGCATTCCCACAAAACGCCGCAAAAGTCCCATATTTCCCAGAACTTTCATCTGCGCTTCCATTCCATCTTTCTGATCCATGAACCACCACCCGCTTCCGAACTGAATTTTCCCCGGCGTATACCCATCCTGAAAATTTCCGATCATCGTGGCCACCAGATGATTATGAATAGGATTTAAATTGTAAATAATCGTTTTTGCCAATTTACCTTCTCGTTCCAGAGAATCCAAAAAACGGGACATGGCGGTTCCCACACTTCCGTCACCGATCGAATCAAAACCTGTATCCGGGCCCAACTTTTCATATTTCTTCGTATTATTATTTCTCATCGCGCCGAAATGAAACTGCTGCGTCCAGCCAAATTCCTGATTTAACCGACATAATTCATGTAAAACCCTCCACTGAAATGCGTTCACTTCTTTCGTCGTCACCGCCGTACGCATACGATTTTTTCGCGCCGTGTCAAAAATTTTGAACACACTTTCCACCGAAAATGCCCGAGCCGTTTCTCCATTTTCATCTTTTTTACATAATGGAAACCTCCCCAGTCCATGGTCCGCCAGCCGACATCCCGCCGCATGAAAATACTCATAACGCTTCCGAAGAGCTTTTAAAAAAGTGCTAAAATCCGTAATTTCCACGCCGGAAACCTCCGCCAGCGTATCCACCCACGGATGAAACACCTCCGGACGATCTATCATCATGGCCTTATCAGGACGAAAAGTCGGCAAAACACGCGTACTTAATTTATTTTCCGTATTTTGTTTCGCGATCTGAGCATGAAACTCTAAAGAATCCACCGGATCATCTGTCGTACAGACCAGCTCCACGTGCATCTGTTTCATAATCCCCTGCGCCGAAAACTCTGGTGTGGCCAGTTTTTCTCGAGTTTCATTCCAGATCGATTCAGCTGTCTCCGGCGACAATAAACGATCATTTATCCCAAAAGGCCGATTCAGTTCCAGGTGTGTCCAGTGATACAGCGGATTCCCCAGCGTATATGGAACCGTTTCTGCCCATTTTTGGAATTTCTCCCTGTCCGACGCTTCTCCTGTGCAGTATTCCTCTGGTACACCATTCGTCCGCATGGCGCGCCATTTATAATGATCTCCCTCCAGCCATATCTGCGTCAGATTTTCAAATTTCCGATTTTTCGCCACTTCCCGCGGCGAAAGATGACAGTGGTAATCTATAATCGGTAAATCTTTTGCATATTCATGATATAACCTTACAGCCACCGGCGTCTGAAGCAAAAAATCCTCATGTATAAATGCCATTTTCTCATCCTTCCTATTTCTATTTTTATATCTGTTTAACTTTCGATTTTTGTTTTGTCAGCCACGAAAGCCTGTATTTTCTGCAAAATAAAATACTGTAAAAAAAGGAATTTACAGCACATTATGCATAAAATAAATTTCATTCACCTATAATTATACTGCAAAACGTAATCCTGTAAACCACGAAACAGGAAAACCTTTTTTGAACCTGTCACGCAGATTCCAGATTCCATTTACCTGCGCGCTTTAAATTTATACTGATTCTCCTATAAATTTCCATTTCGTGCCGCTCTAAAAGCAAGCATTTTCAGCGAAGCAGAAATTCATAATGCATCAGGTATAATTTCTTATGAATCCTGAGCAGGCCTTTTATAAATCTCAAAATGCCAGACATACAGGTATAATAATATCTTTCGCATTTCCCATTTAACACGCGATAAACCCGATCACCGCGCGTTCTTTTATTTCATTCCCTTTCCATCTTCTTCTCCAAAAAACAAAAACTGACAAAATTTCCTAAAAATATAAAAAAAACCATACATCCATATGGTGTATGGTCACTCTCTCAAAAAAACGTTTTTCGTCAGATTCTCTTTCCGCTTTTCAGACTATTTATTTCCCAAGATTTCACAGTTTACGTTCTCTTTATATACCCACACGCACACTCTGCACCACTTCCTGTGCGGGTTTCTGAGAATTACTGTTCACTCCCATTCCTATTTCCGGCTTCTGCCCGCCAGCCATATCATTTTTCTCCGCGGCAGGCTCTGAAAAAGAAACCTCTTTAACTGAAGATACCACCGGAACACCCACGATTTCTTTTCCGTCCGGTCCAACAAAATATGGATTCATATCTTTTATTTCCGTCTCCGGAGACGAAAAATTTAACTGGATTTTCGGCGGTGCGGTCATCCGTGACCGTACCGTTCTTTCTTTCAGAGAAACACCATTCTTACTCAGAGCAGTTCGCGCTCCCCATGCAAGACATATTACGCCGACAAGAATGAAAACCACCATTCCCACCTGGATCATTTTCCCCACACCTGATTCAGAATCTTTATTATGCATAATCTCCCCTGAAAAAAACAAAAACAGTTTTTCCTGAAATAAAATTTATTCCCGATTTTTCTTTAAATTTCATTTCATGCGGTTCTGAAAACAGACACTCTGAACTTACCCACCCGCCGACAGACATGCTCAAAATACAGAACGATTTCCGTGACCACAAAAATCTAAATCTAAAGTATACTCTGGTTCTCTTTTAAATTTCCGTTTTGCGCGGCTCTTTAAGCTGGTATTTTCAGTGAAACAAAAATGCCGAAGAAGCGAAATTTTATAATACCTCGGGTATAAAATCAAAATAATACAAAAACGCACATTCTTTTTATCGAGAATAAAATCTTTTTATCATAAAAAAATTCCACAGAGACCTTATATTTCACCGAATCAGCATAATCCCACCTTTTTTGCTTCCCGACATTTACGCATTCCCTCTACTTTCAATTTTCGTCACGCCCACAGAATCATAAACCTTTCGGAAGCAAAAAAATCTGAAAATGAAAATTTATCCTGATTTTCCTTTAATTTTCCGTTTCATGCGGTTCTGAAAGCAGAGCATTTTCAGCGAAACAAAAATCGCCCAGTCTGTCGGCAGACAGAATAAATAGAAACTTATCATACATCGGGCACATAATCAGTATAAGCCCTAAAATTCCCCCATATTTACTTTTGCGCACCACACATTTATCTTTACGCACCATAAAAAAATGGCGCGGATCGTCACAAAACGTTCCGGCCATCCTTTTTTCAAAAAAGTCTCTTAATTATCTGTATTTTTTAATCTCTGGTAACCGTATTTCTCATTTCCAAAATATTTTGCATCAGCATCCCCTCCTCTTCAGCCGCACCCCCTATCTGCATAATCTGTTCCATTTTCGTAATGGAGGACAGCATTAAACCTGTTTTCACTTCTATTTTCGTCGTAACGTCCGATTTTACATCCATTTTCGAAAACGTTACTCCCATTCCCTGCACGTCTAAATCTTTCGGTTCCTTCAGAGACATTTCCGTCTTCGAAAGAATCGTCGCGACATCCTCTCCATTCTCCTTTTCCACACTTTTTAGCGTGCTATTTATCTGCATTTCCATTTCTCCGATAAGAGGAAGCTCTGACTCCTGTTCATTTTCCCAGGACTCTCCCACTTCCACTGGCGTTTTCGGCAGATATTCACCCACAATATTCATGTTTTTCGCCATGCGTTCTGCCGACATCTCTTTTTTAAACATTTCTAACAGGGGTTTTTCCTGCACTTTCGCGTTTTCGATAAGTTTATCGAAAAATTCGTCGACTCCTTCTATTTTCGTGATATTTCCATCTTTATCAAAATACGTCATGAACTCCAGGCCCACCATAATGCCGACCGTGTTCAGCGGAGAATTTTTACTTTCTTTATCATCACTGTCATATTTCATCTTTCCCATGATGGTATCCGTCTCCACCTGAACCCGCGCGAATTTCATGGCCACTTTTTGCGTACCATCCTCCTTTATCGGATCCGCCACAATTTTTATCGTCTGTATCTGTTTCTGCTGAACCATTATCTGCGGCTCCACGTCCTCTTCCTGCGAAATGGCAGCTGTTTTCATGTCCATCTCCAACAAAAGAGTATATTTTCCCTCAGGAAAACGAGTTTTCAGTGAATATTTCTCCGCCGCGGAAAGCTCTGAAATCAAAAGTCCCAGCGAAAACACAGCCGCCATCACGATCAAAAATTTTTTCATTATTTATTCCTTTATCATTTACTTCTCGTAAAAAGGATCTCTCCGTTTATTTTCATTTTCTGCATTTTTGTCAAAAATAATTCGCCGTGTGCCCAAAACCTGAAATTTTCCGTGAAATCCATACAAAATAAAATTTTACAGCGAAAGCACATACTCCGCCAGATCCTCTATTTCCGCATCCGTCAGACCTTCCACGTCCCCTTTTTGTTTTCCGTGCTTTCCTTCTTTAATCAGCTTTTGGACGGTGGTATAACGTCCATCATGCAGATACGGTGCCGTTCTCCAGACCTCACACAGAGTCGGGGAATCAAAATCCCGCCGGCGGTCAAAAGGATTTTCCGTATCCACATCATGCATCTGCATATCCGTAAAATACCAGTCCTCCGGATGACACACATCGCACTTTACCCGCTTAAAGATTATCTTTCCACGTTCTGCTTTTTCACTCAATTTTCCATCCACCAGATACGGACTGGGGAGTGCCTTCATCTTCGACGCATATGCGTCGATCGCTGCCGGTTCCTTTTCTGGCCGCACGGAAAAGAGAATATGTTTAAATCCAGAACGCACACACGCCTGTGCGTCCGCCCGAATTCCAGAAATCATCGTCGGCGGCGTTTCATGGGAATGCAGCAGAGATTTCGCGTTTTTCGGATTTCCCAGTCCATCATTCATTAAATCCCAGTTTAATCCATCCGCGCGCACATACGGATGACAGGACGCACAGCTCTGCCACTGCTGGAAGCACAGCATTCCATCATTAAAAACCTGCTGCCCGAAACGTTCCTCGGAAAGTTTTAAATCCGGCGTTAATTTCAGATCCCCCGACTGTTTTTTTGTCGCCAGATCAATTACCGCCACCGAATCACTAAAATACAGGGGCACATACACTTTCCCTCCCGTCACCGCCATTACTCGCGGCCCATTACCGGTAAGTTTCACCCGCGTACGCATTCCCACGATAAACGCTAAATCATTCGGCACATCCGCCGCCGTGGTCACTCGGTACGTTCCTCGAGTTTCTGACCCCTTTCCTTCCTCCGTCTGGTCTCCGACTGGAATGGCCAGCAGTTTCTTAAATAATGCTTCCGCGTCTATTATACTGACCTCATGTGTCCCGGCATGTGAAACTAAAAGCGTTTTCCCGTCTTCCGTCATGGAAACACCCCAAGGATTCGCCGCACCCAGATCGATCGAATCTAGAAGCACTACATTTATCAGTTTCCGTTCCTGTGCGTCAATAATCGCCACAGCGTTCGTGTTCATCCACCCACGCTCCACCATGGTCGTCGGCATCTGGTACCGCGCCAGATTATTCGTCACGAAAGCATACTTCCCATCCGGGGAAACCGTCACCTGATGTAACGCCACACAGCCATTCATCAGACGAATATTCCCCTGCTGGAAAGTCGCCGTATCCACCCAGGTTACTTCTGCCGCCACATCATAACCATCTGCCGGATCCAGCGGAAGAAAATTTGTTATGAACAGCGTTTTTCCATCCGGAGTAACCGCCACGGATTTCGGCTCACGAATCGTTTTAATCCGCCGTGTTTCTTTTTTACTCTCCATATCCACCACCGAAACGTCCGTGGAAAACCGATTCGCCACATATAACGTTTTCCCGTCCGGATGCAGCACCAGACTTTCCGGGCAGTAACCCACAGGAATCGTGGACTCCACTTTTCCCGATGAAATATCTATAATCGACACAAAACCTTTCGCCGGCGGAGCCGCCGTGGTGGCCAGAATCTTCTTTTCATCCGGGCTAAGAATAATCGCCGTCAGCGTGGGCGGAGTGTCTATTTCCTTCACCACCTTCAGCGTCTGTGTTTCCACCTGCGCAATTTTTGACGCATCAAACTGCGAAATATAAACATACTTTCCATCTTTCGTCGCCACCGCCTGCGTGGGACCTTTATACGCTGTATCACGTGAATAATCCGCGTTTTCCGCCACCACGGGCGAAATCATAAACATCATCATAAATAAGGCGAGCAGTATTCGGGGATATTTTTTCATCTTTCTTTTCCTCCGTAAATCTATTATCATATCATTTTTTCATGGGCTGCGTGTACTTTCGCTTTCCTGCCTCGTGTCCACTTTAACCTCTCGTTTCGCACCGCTCTGACAGTAATACATTTTCCGTCCTGCCTGTACGAACGACGAAACAAAAAACACCATGTGGGGGACATGTAAAATGAATATTTACCGTACACCGAATACCCATTCATCATTACATTTAGTATAACACTTTTAGTTCGTAAAACGCAAGACTTTTCCCAAAAAGTAAAAAGATTTTTTGTTATTTTTCCTGCTTTTTCTAAAATATTACACTTTTTCCGCATAATATACCCGATACACTATAAAATTCCGCTTTACCGGCATTTAGCTTCGCTGAAAATGCCTGCTTTCAGAACCACACAAAATGGAAATTTAAAGTGGAACCAGTATATCTCGGACAGCGGCCATTTTCATGGACAAAATTCTTTCTCAGGGAAACATTTCCAAAAAATCTTGGGTATCTTTTCCCAAAAGTTCATTCTGCACCAGCGGATGACGCACGATTTCTCGGGGAGTCCCGATTCCCTCTACATATCCGTCCCGCAGAAAATATACCCGATCTGAAATCTGCAGAACCGCCTCCACATTATGATCGATTATCAGAATGGACACACCATACGCATCACACACCCCCCGGAAAAAAGCGGTGTATTCCTGAATGGCTTTTTGGTCAATTTTCGCGAAAGGCTCATCCATCAGAATCAGGCGTGGATTCCCTATAAAAGACCGCGCGATTTCCAGCCGGCGCGTCTCTCCTCCAGAAAGATCGCATGCTTTCGAAGTGGCAAGTTTCGTCAAATTAAATTTTTTCAGTAAATCCTCACACTGCGCCACGCGCTGCGTAAGAGGAATTCCCAGCATTTCCATAATTCCCAGCAGATTCTCTTCTGTCGTCAGATGTGCAAAAATACTCGGTTCCTGCGGTAAATAACACAGACCCATCTGTGCCCGACGATAAAGAGGATACTGCGTTACGTCGGTCCACTGTCCCTCCTTAAAAAATCGGATGATCCCTTTATTTGGCCGGGTTAAACCTGAAATCATATCAAAAGTCGTGGACTTCCCTGCTCCGTTTCTTCCCAGCAGCGCAACAATTTCTCCGTGGTTAATATGAAGAGAAACATCTTTCACAGGTACCACTTTTTGGATACGCCCTTTTTTTACCGAGATAAACTGTTTTTGCAGGCGGCTGGCCTCTAATAACGGGGGAAGACTGGGTGATTCAGTATAATCTTCTGTCATCTTTATCGTATCTTTCGCATTTTGGGAAAATTCGGGATAATTCCTTGCCACGGATGCGGCCAATAAACATAATATCCCTCTCCTAATAATAATTCTTTCCTGACATACGGCACTCCATACCAGACCCGGCAGTCAGAACTCGCCGCGCTATTATCTCCCAGTAAAAAATATTGGCCTTTTTCCAGGAAATATTCCATCGAACGCCGATTCTGAAATGCCCGCCAGTATTTCGGATCAGTATAAAATTCCCACTGCTGATTCGGATGCGCCAGGCCAGCTTCAAAAAATATTTCCTCCGGACTCTGAAAATCAGAAAATTCACTCCGCCTTATATTCTCCGCGATATAATATATATCTCGAAAAATCTTCAGGTCCGAAACCTGCACTTTCGCACAGCAGCATTTTATCTGCACCGGTCTTAAATCTTCCACCTGTGGCTGCGTAATTCCTAAATCACAGTATGCGGTGGGTAAATCGAACGAAATAAGCTGATTATTTATCCATAAATGAAGCTGATTATCCACATTCGCAAAACGTACATGATACGTTCCCACACCATGCATCGGAGTTTTTCCCCGCGGTGTATAAAAATCACCTTCTTTTCCTGATAAAAATTCGGACGCACGCAGACCGCCTCCATCTCCCCGCGCCAGATATTCCGGTTCTGTTTTTTCTGAATACTTATAAATCGGAAGATTTACTGTTTTTTCCACTTTCATCGTTTCCCATTCACCGGAAGCGATTTCCTGAACCATCACTTCACTTTCCACGACACTCTCCCTGTGCCCCACCACTTCCGGTGCCGGAGGAAAGGTTACCGTCCCTAAATTTCTCTCCGACTCAGTATGCCCCGCGCGACTTCCCACCCACGCAAAAGAGGACGCTTCTTCGAATCCCCCCTTATCTAAATACTCTTCTCCTGAATTCTCTGAGCCACGCGAGGGTACCCGATTCTCCTCTGCTAATTCCGACTCACCCTTCCGCTTCCTGGAATCACGATTCAGCCGAACGACTTTTTCGGAATCTGCCGCCGGGGTCTGACCATGATCCGGCTCCGAAGGAATGGACAGCTCCACTTCCCCTGTCTCCAAATTAATATCACACCAAAACGGAAATCCACCTTTTATAAGCCCCACCGAAAAACGCGCACCCTGTTCCCGTGAACGAACATTTACCGTGCATTCCGCAATTAAATCTCCCACCCAGTGAAATCCATACATACTCGTATCTGGCTGCGGGGTATAATACTTCGAAATTCCACCCTCTTCATAAATATAACCACTCTTTTTCTGCGGATCATAACTTCTGCCCGTGTTATATCCCGTCATGTCCGTAATCAGCCGAGCACGAATATTCCGCCGAATATTTTCTGACATTTTCTGCCCGTTTACCAGATTCCAGTCCAGCCACCGCGGAAGATAATGCCGGTATTCCAGCTGTCCGTACGCCGTCTGCCCCTTTTCCGGAGAAAAGGTAAAAACACGCCCATCTTCTGATTCTTCCCATTCTGTTCCCGCAGTATTCTTGTTTGCGGATAAATCCTGTCCCTGGAAAAAGAACGGCATATGAGAAGAACTCCACCGGGACGGCCACCCATAATCACGCAGTTCTTTTGACTGATAATTATTATCATACACCGGAATCATCGTCGCTAAAATCTTCTCCGCCGGTTTCCTCGCGATCCGATATTTCTGTTCCGACGAATCTTGTGATTCTGGATCATATTTACCGACAAAAATATCCCCGCCCCAAATTTTTATCGATTCTCCCGGGAGACCTATAATCCGCTTTATATAATTCATCCCGGCGTTTCCAGGACACAAAAATAACGCCACATCCCACCGCTGCGGATCCGTCAGCCGATAAGGATATTTCCCTGCCAAAATTCTGTCTCCACTATAAGTCGGATACTTTATCCCCCGTGAAAGTTCCTCCATAAAACTGATGGTATACCCGCAGTTCGGACAGGTGGGAAAATCGATTTTTAACGCACTACGAAATTCTTCACTGGCCCCCACCTGACAGGGATTCCCACATTTCGGGCATGCGTAATCCTTATGCGCACCACAGAGTGTCGGAGCCATGGAACCCGTGGGTATAACGAACATTTCCGCAAGAAACGTCCGAAAAAGAAAGGCCACGATAAACGCGATCGCGATGGATTCCACCACCTCCCGAAAAACACCCTCTTCCTTTTTTTCCACTTCCTGCGGCTTCCCACTCTGTGAAGTATCTTTTTCCTTCTTACTCAATTTTCTTTCCTTTTATTCAAAATTTTATATACTGGTTCTATTTTAAATTTCCGTTTTATGTGGCTCTAAAAACAGGTATTTTCTGCGAATCAAAAATGCCGAAGACGCGGATTTTATAGTGTATCGGGCATATAAACGTCCGAAAATTTAACTCTTTCACCGTTCATGCCTAATTATATCTTCTTTTTCTGAAAAATAAACCTTCTTCCTGGATTTTATAATAAAAAATTATACTGTCACCATTTTTTATACCCGATTCACTATAAATTTTCGCTTTCCCGGCATTTAGCTTCACAGAAAATGCCTGCCTTAAGAGCCGTAAAAAACTGAAATTTAAAGTGAAACCAGTATATATTCCCCAAAAAATCGGCCATAAAACACGCATTTTCATTCACCGTGTAAAATTCACGCATTTTTTGCCTCGTCTGCCGCAAGAAAAAAAATGCAAAAAAACAGAGTTTTCTCTTCTGCCTCCATTTCGCCTTCCATACGAATTTCACACGATAACAAAAACTCCAGAAAAAAAGAATTATTCGAAAAAAAGACATCATGACCTTTCATCATAATGCCTTTTTTGTTTTTCCATCCATTCTGTCATCTCAGTATTTTATACTGGTTCCACTTTAACGTTCCGTTTTGTGCGGATCTGAAAGCCGGCATTTTCTGCGAGAAGCGAAATGCCCGGGAAGCGGAATTTTATAGTATAACGGGCACAAAATCCGATTATTCCACTTCCGGCACCGGCCCGACGATTTCCAGATAATGATCCACCGCCATCCGATTTCCTGAAAGAACCGCCAGGCGAGCAGATTCTATTTTCGGCATTTCTCGTTCTATAAAATATTTCGCGATCACTTTTTTCCGCGGGAACTTCACCGCCTGCTTCAGCAGATAATGGCCGATAATCACCGACATGGCCATTTCCACCAGACGCCGTGCATGTAAATCCACATATGTAATCGATTCACCCTTCACATACGTCACCGCTTCCAAAATTTTCTCTTTCGCGCAGACCAATTCTTTTTTCAGTGATTCCAGCTCGGCATCTTCAAAAACCGTCTGCTCAAATTCTTCCACATAATTCTGGAACGTTCCGCTGGTGACACCTTTTATCGCCGCCACCACCTGCAGCTGACTGGTACCCTCATAAATATTCGTAATTCGGGCATCCCGAGCATAACGCTCCGCGGCATAATCTTTCATATAACCGGAACCGCCCAAAACCTGAATCGCGTCATACGTTACTTTATTACACATTTCAGAACCATACAGTTTCGACATGGGCGTCAGCATGGCGTTCAGGCGTTTTAATTGCCGTGACAGCTGTTTCATTTTCTTCGCTTTATCCGCCGGCAGCTCCGCCACCGTCTCCGAAAGCCGCAGCGCATACTGCTCCCGGTCACACACCGCCGCGGTTTCATACGCCAGCGCACGCGCCGCTTCTATCGAAACTTTAGAATCCGTTAACATTTCCGCCACCGGGGGAAGTACCTCGATCGGTGCCCGGAACTGATGCCGTGTATACGCATACGTTCTGGCCAGACGAAACGCCGCTTCCGCCGTCCCCAGAGACTGCGCCGCGATTCCCAGTCGGGCACCATTCATCAGAGCCATTACGTACGTCATCAGACCGCGCCGACGCTCCCCGATAAGTTTTGCAGGACAGTTCGTGAACACCAGCTCACAGGTCGGGGAACCATGAATCCCCAGTTTATGCTCCAGATGCCGGACCTTCACACACTCATTCCGCTCAGAAATAAACAGACTCAGACCACTTCCGTCTGAAATTTCATGTTCACTGCGCGCCAGCGTAAGAAGAATCTCACCACATCCATTCGTGATAAAACGTTTCACGCCATTCAGCAGCCACTGTCCCGACGCTTCATCATAATCCGCGCGTAACCGCACCGCCTGTAAGTCACTTCCCGCGTCCGGTTCCGTAAGCACCATGGCTCCCGTCACCTCTCCGCGACAAAAACGGGACAGCGTTTCATCCTTAATTTCCTGCGACGCAAAAGCATTTATCGTCTCCGCGATTCCCTGCAGGCCAAACATATTCATAAATGACGTGTCCCCGCGTGATACAATTTCCGTGGCCATGGTGTAAATCGTCGTCGGACAGTTCAGCCCACCATAACGCCGCGGAAGCGTAAACCCCATCATGTCTGCCTGCGTCATACGCTTCAGATTTTCCTGAACCAGCGGGTGAAGCGTGACCGTACCATCCGGATTCAGCGTATTTCCCTCTTCATCCACCTGCTGCGCATTTTTCGCCAGCGTTTCCGCCGCCACCTGCCCTACGATTTCCAGAATCCTGCGATAACCGTCCACCGCATCTTCCAGATTTTCCGGAACATAATCCGCGTCTCCATTCTCCGCGTAATCTTCCACCATCTCGGCCAGAGACCGCACGTCTAATATCTCAAAATAAGACTGAATGTCTTCATTATCGGTATAAAAATTTCCCATGAAAAAGGATCTCCATACTAGCAAAATGATAAATAATGATAATTTTATATCCGATGCACTATATATTTCAGATTCACAGGCATTTTTTTATTTCGGTGAAATGCCTGCTCCCCGAACCGCGCAAAACGGAAATTTAAAGTAGTACCAGAATATCCACGACACGCCATCACGTCCGCGTATTCCGTATCTGTTTACCGGTGTTCCGCGTTTTCGCCATCTGAAACACCCTTACACCCTTACTTTTTACTGCTTAAAACGGCATTTATCCCGTTTTTTAACCGCCGGACGAAAAACACACCTCTGATTTTCGTGAATTCCCGGAAATGGGAAAGGAAATTTCCACTTTCCTGGCATTTTCCGCACATTCACAGCATTTACAGCACTCACAGCATTTACTGCATTCACTGCTTACGTGCGGAAAAACGAAAAAAGCATTTTCCGTACACAGACACCGTTCACACCTCACACGGCCTCTCGGCGGCGGGCACGGACAGCTTTCGTTAATAAAGGCACGATCTGATTCAGGTCTCCGACGATTCCATAATTCGCGATGGAAAAAATCGGTGCGTCCGGGTCATTATTTATGGCGATAATTTTCGCGGATTCTTCCATTCCCGCACGGTGCTGCACCGCGCCACTAATTCCCACCGCGATATAAAGCGCGGGACGGACCGTCGTGCCGGTCTGGCCGATCTGATATTCTTTTCCGATAAAACCGCTGTCCACCGCGGCACGACTGGCGCCGACCACACCGCCCAGTGCACCCGCCAATTCACGAATCTGCTCAAAATTCTCTTTACTTCCCACTCCTCCGCCACCAGCGACGATAATTCGGGCACCTTTCAGATTCACCTTCTTTTCCTGGACATGACGCTCTAATACCTTCACGACTTCCGCCAGCGCATCCAGACCAGGCACCGTCTCCGAAATTACATTTCCCTTCCGAAAAACATCCGGAGCCTGAAGCGGCATCACCCCTTCACGTACAGTCGCCATCTGAGGCCAGCGGTCATAATTTACGATCGTCGCAATAATATTTCCGCCAAAAGCCGGACGAATCTGCAGCAGAAGATTTTCGTGCGTCTCTTTCGTCCGAGGATCATTCACATCACTAATATCCAGATCCGTACAGTCCGCCGTCATTCCCGCCCGAACTTTACTGGCCACACGTGGTGCCAGATCTCGCCCAAGAGGAGTCGCGCCATAAAGCACGATCTGCGGATCATATTTATCGATCATCGCATTCAGCACCCGGGCATAAGGATTCGTCGTAAACTGCGCCAGCGCCGGATCATCCACCACATACACGTTATCCACACCATGCGAGATAAGCGTCTGCGGTAAATCTCCCAGCTTATGCCCCGGCAAAACAGCACCCACACTGACGCCCAGCCGGTCCGCCAGTTCCCGTGCCTTACCACATAATTCCAGCGAAACATCATGCAGAATCCCGTCCTGCTGTTCCGCAAAAACCCATACTTCGCCTTTTCTGTTCGGTTTTCCCATATCTTAAATCTGTGTTAAGTTAAAATTTCTTTTATAAAAATACGAATAAGATTACTATTATCCTATTTATGCCGATACATTTTAAATTTTTGCTTCTCTAATATTTTTGCTCCAGCTATTTTTTTAGCAGAAAATTCTGTCTGCTGGGGCACACAAGACAAAAATTTTAAGGAAAATCAGGGATAAATCTTTTTTCGCAGATGATAATTTTTTATATCCGATTATTTTCCGATTTATTCCCAAATTTCCGATTACATTCTTCCTTCTTCCGTCCGATAAATCCATCATTAAACATGATAAATTCCGCGGAATCACACCCTGTTTATACTGGTTCCACTTTAAATTTCCGTTTTTTGCGGTTCTGAACGCAGGCATTTTTAGCGAAACAAAATGCCGGGGAAGCGGAATTTTATAGCGTATCGGATACAATAATCATTCACCGATACATTCACACAATAATTTAACGCCTTCCGTTCAGAAACGCATCACAGCGTGCGGTCCACAATTAATTCATGTACCAGATTTTGAATTCCCTCTTCCGTGGCGGGAACTGCGACATATCCACCTTTCGTCAGAATAATTGACTCGATTCGGAAAACTTTCGTCGGGGAGCCCGCCAGACCACAGCGTTCCAGATCCGCATGAATATCGTCCAGCGTCCACTGCTCCAGCAGCAGACCCTTTTCTTTCAGCTGCTGCGCTTTTACTTCATCCACTTCCGCAGGCACCACCATATTTTTATAGCGCAAAACTTTTTTCGCAGCCATGGGCCGAGGTTCATTCGCCGTTTCCACCACCGTCACCAGAGCAGGAAGCTGTGTTTCCACAATTTCCCATCCATTTCCGGTATTTCGACGTAATTTCGCGGTACCTTTTCCCGAACTGTCGCGCGTCAGATCCAGAACTTCTTCTAAATACGTCACCTGCGGCACCTCTAATTTTTCCGCGATCTGTGGGCCCGTCTGCGCCGTGTCACCGTCTATCGCCTGTCTTCCGCAAAAAACGAAATCATAATTCCCCACCGTTTCCACCGCTTTCGACAAAATATAACTCGTCGCCAGCGTATCACTGGCCGCCGCACGACGATCCGTGATGAGAATCGCCCGATCTGCGCCCCGGTACAGACATGCCCGCAGCACCTCGGACGCTTTCGGCGGACCCATGGAAATCACCGTCACCGTCCCGCCCCAGCGATCACGAATTTCCAGCGCAGTTTCCAGCGCATGAAGGTCTTCCGGATTAAAAATCGCGGGCAGCGCACCACGATTCACCGTCCCCTCTGGCGTCATGGCGTTCGCCGTAACATTCGCCGTGTCCGGAACCTGCTTTACACATACGATACTATTAAAAGCCACGTTTCGTGCTCCTTCCTGTGCAAAATATATAGTCTTCTTCCTTTTATCTTCTTAATTTCACCTTAAAATTTCAGTTTCACGCAGTCACAAAACAGATATTTCATGCTGCACAAAATTCTCAAAAAGCAGAATTTTTATGGTGTCAGGTTTAAAACGACTGTTTAGCATAACATGATTTTAAGATTTCGTCAAGATGATTTTACTTTCGACTTACTATAAATTTTAAAGTCTGCCCCAATTAAAAAATAACTGATTAAATATTTACCTTTTACCATTTTTCTCTTTAAATCGCTCGTCTGATTTTCGATGAAATTTCCATACTTCTTTCTTCCGCCCCATTCCTTCCTGTAAAAACAAGAAATGTTATAATATATTTTGTATTATTTTATTTTTAACACATTATAAATTTTCTTTTTACAGGCATTTTGTTTCACCCAAAATGGGGCATTTCCTGAACGTCATAAACTAAAAAAGAAAATGAAATCAGTATTATATCTTTTTGTACGCTCATGGTAACCGATATTTTTATTTTCCGTTTTCTTTAAATCCTCTTCCTTAAAAATAAACCACATCTTATGTTACGCATTTTATATATTTTGCATTCTCTCTCCCCCTCTGGCGAATTCCATCAGGCATGGACGCTTTCTAAATATTTAAAATCTAAAAATACAGAAATTCATTTTTGTATACTTTCCGGTGTACAAAAAAAACTCGCACAAAAATTTCGTTCTGAGAACATTTTTTTACACGAATGTACGTTCCGTTCATTTCTCGATCCTTTTTTTTATCTTCGTTTAAGAAAACTGATTACCACCATTCAGCCAGATGTCATTCACGGCTGGGAAAATCCTTCTCTCACTTTTTGTCAGGGAGTAAATAAAATTAAATCGTGTGCACGGAACGCAAAAATTATTATCACCATTCGCCGCCAAGATCCATTTCATGACTGGACCATTTCGGTTCCCTATTCTCGATTATGTTCTGGTGTAAATGTCTGGGTCACCAATAATTCTGTAACTCGGGATTATTACCAGACACAGGGAATTCATGGTGACTGGCGCGTGGTGCATGACGGCGTGTGCATGAGTGAATTTTCGTCCCTCTCTGCGGAAAAGATTCAGGAAAAACGAAATTCCCTGCTGACGGAATTAAAATTACCCGAAACGGCAAAATTTGTGGGGTGTATCGGCCCCATTCGGCCTGAAAAACGCTGGAAATGGGCGGTCTGGTCCGTGGATTCCATCATCCGAATTTATCCTGAGTTTCATCTGCTATTTTTGGGAAATGACGCGGATATACGACAAAAAACCCTTCTCGCTTCAGACGGAGATAACGGCACACTTTTTCCCCAGCGTGGCCGCCTGGAAACTTTTGCCCGTCAGTATGAACGGCGTAACATCATCCATTTTCTGGGAAATCGTCCGGATATTCCAGAAATATTACCCTGCCTGAACCTTCTCTGGGTTCCCCAGTCCATTTTCGGCAGCAGCGTTTCTACGATTCAGGGTATGCTCGCCGGCACTCCAATTATCGCCACCAAAACTCCTGGTATTCATGAAATTTTACCCGAGGAAACCGCCAGTTTCGCATCCGTGAATAAAGAAACTCTCCAGCTGGCCAGTCTTTCCAGCAGACTTCTGGAGAATAATGATCTGGCACAAAAACAGGCTCAGTCCGCCCAGGTTTATGCGCGCGAAAAACTTCACGCCAAGAATATGGTGGACGCGTACTGGAAAATTTATACAGAATAATCCGCCACAAAAACCGCTTTCGGAACCTCTCATATCAAAAAATTCACATGATATGAAGTATCTTCTGTTTCCATCTGCGAATTATTCACGTCTGGTTTCATTTTCGCCGGACTTTCCAGAATTTTACCACGCATTACCATATTTCTATACTGGTTCCAATTTAAAATTTCGTTTTGTGCGGCTCTGAAAGCAGGCTTTTTCAGCGAAGCAAAAAGCCGGGGAAGCGGAAATTTATCGTGTATCGGGTATTATATACCTCCGAAAATTCCTTGGCACATTCCTTTTTTTATAATCCATTCACAGAAGTTTCTGGCAAAACCTCATAAAGCCGAGGATCCGCCAGACTTTCCAGAATCATTTTTGCTGAAGAAAAATCCATATTTCTGCTGTGCTCTCCAGGCACCGCGACGATAAACGCACCTGCGCTGGCACCCGCTCTGCATCCTGCTTCACTGTCCTCCAGAACAAGCATATTTTGCGGTAAAACACCAAAATGTTCTGCCGCCATAAGATAAATATCAGGATTCGGTTTTCCGCGCGTAATCTCATTCGCGGTAATCGTAAAACGAAAACGTGGCTCCAGCTGAAAACGTTTTAATACTCCCTCCAAAACACGGCGACTGCTGCTGGTACAGATGGCTTTCGGAATATTATGCGCTTCCAGATAATCCAGCAGAGACATCAGACCAGGCATCGGCGCCAGACTTTCATCCAGCAGTTCAAAAAAAATATCATCCGATTCTTGATGCATGGCTTCCCACGTATCCGGTAAATCATACCAGGCGATCATCGTTTCAAAACTTTTTTGAGGAGGCGTCCCCATAATCGCAGCACGTAATTCGTCCGTATACTCATACCCCCGCCGCCGCATGAGTCGGCTCCCCACCTGAAAATACACGTCCTCTGTATTAAACATCAGACCGTCCATATCAAAAGCCACCGCCTGAATGGATGAAACAGACATACTTAAACTCCACCTTTCAAAAAATTAAATCCGTATTTCCATGAACTGAAAATTTTTTTCTGATACATCACATATAATTTCACTTCCTCAGACATCCCACGAATAAGAAATGCCCGTTTTTACAGCCGGATGTACTGGCACTACTTTAAATACCTGCTCTAAACTGTTCTGAAAGCACAGATTTTCAGTAAAGTATACCCTGGTTTCATTTTAAATTTCCGCTTTTTGTGGCTCTAAAACAGGCATTTTCAGCGAAGCAAAAATACCGGTGAAGCGAAAATTTATAGTGTACCGGGCATAAGAATTACTCTCCCGCGAAACCGCACGACATCTGTAAACCCTTTTCGCATGTTCATTCCAGATGAAAATCTTCCGTCTGCTCTCCCTTAATTTCCACAGTAATTTCAGAATTCTGTAAATATTTTTCCGGTATAAAATCCTCCCAGAGTTCCAGTTCTGCGTCCGGACCCGTTCCCTTTACGCGTTTAGCCCCCGTAATTTTAATGATCTTCTTTCCTGGGCTTACCTGGCAGTGATACGCGCCATCTTTAATCTCGCCACCATCTGGAGAAATCTTAGGTTCCGCAGATTCAAAAACGATCATTCCTTTCTCCACCGGCGCACCTTTAAAGGTCACTTTTCCGGAAACCGGATAACGTTTCGGCCCTTTATCTCCACATCCCGTCATAAAAATAGGTAACACACAAAACAAAAGAATAAAAATAGCAGCTTTTTTCATCATACTCACTTTCCTTAATTTACTGGTTCATGTTAATTAAATTTCATTTTAAACGAATCTTCCATCAGGCACTTTACATACAGGCTCTCCTTTAAATTTCCGTTTTCTGCGGCTCTGAACGCAGACATTTTTAGCGAAGCAAAATGTCATGGAAGCAGAATTTTATAGTGTATCAGGTGTAAATTTTCGTTTTATGTAACTCTGAAATCCCTGCATTTTCAGCGAAGTATACTCTGGTTTCACTTTAAATTTCCGTTTTCTGCGGCTCTCGAAGCACCGGCATTTTCAGCGAAACAAAATGCCGGTGAATCGGAAATTTATCGTGTATCGGATATAAAATATCTGTCTGTCGGCAGACAGAGAACGCGAAAATAATAGTGCATCCGATTTAAAACTTTATCTCCATCTGAATCCATGCATACGCAGACATTTCCAGAACGGCAGAACCTTCATTAATTTTTAAAGGACGATAAACGTTTCCGAGAAAATCTGTCTGAACTGCTCTGGTAATATCTCGATATGCCGATAACCGGACAGTCGTACCACGTCCCTGCGTTTCCGCCAGACGTAAAACCGCCCCGTCTGGTGTGGTATGCCAGTGTGTAACCAGGACATTTTTCCTGTCCACACTCAGCACCCATCCACTTTTCGGTTTCTTAAACTCCGCCCCATAATGAACCGGCACCGATACAGAAGGCGTCATAAACTTTAGTGCCTCCTGAATCGGATACATGGTATTTAGCGCGACAGCCATCCGAAAATTCCGCTGAGTTTCTCCCTGAACCATCAGTAAGTTATCCATCCTCCGTGTTCCGATAAAACGGTGAAAAGGTAAACCATTCGTCAGAATGGTAATACGGCCATTTCCATATCTCCGCCCTTCTGATTCTGAATCCGATAAAACGAAAGATTTCTCTTTCTGAAACGCACGGGAAACCGTTTTCGTTACCGTGTTTACCGCACGTGTACTGACATCCACATGAATGGGACGAATGTCGATAAATAGGGGCGCTTCCATTTTTCGCGCAGAAGTTTTCACCGCCTGCACTCCCACATTTCGATAAAGTTCCGTCACAGCATCTGCCCACACGAAACGATTCGCGTAATATGACTGCCATGCATTTTTCTCTGGAAGGTGAATGGGATCCAGCGTAATTTCGAATTCTATTAAAGACTCGCCCCGACGTAAAATGGTATGCTGATGAAATTTCGCGGCAGTCACACCCTGACGATCCACCAGCCGGCCAGAGACAAGAAGGGACGCTTTACATGCGTCATACTCTGCATGAAAATCGTCCGCAGCCATGATGGTATAATCTTCATTATCCTCATCCGTCATGGAGTTTAGCGGCGCAGACCTTAATCGCATCCCAATTTGCTGTGACAGCCGATTTCCGCGATGAATCTGATCATAAACACTGCGCAAATAACCTGTGTACGGGTCAAAACGCAGTTCTAAAAACTCATTTCGCATTACCCATGTATTACTCTCTGTATCCTTAAAAACCGGTACCGGTGTTTCTTTCGGACGATTAAACAAAGAACGTAACCAGCTCTGACGCTTCACAGAAGAAACCGTCTCCTCCGTTTTTTCTGAATGTGTTATCACCGAAAATCCGTGCGGAGGAATATTTACACTCGCCGCGGAAGTCTGTGTTTCCAGATCCCTCCACACCGAAGAACATATTCCCGAATCTTCCGCAGGAAACAGCTTTACCCCCTTTTTACCCGGAGAATTTTCTGATAATTTTTTTTCCTCCGCAGAAAGATCCACCGTTTCTCGCCAAACAAAATTCCGCGGATTTAATAAGAGCACCGCATTTTCATTTTCCGATTTTTGAGCTGATTTTTTTTCCGCAGATTCTTTCCGTTTTCGTCTTTTTTCCGCACCATAACTTTTTAAGGTCCGATTTTCTCTTTCTCCCCCTTCTTTTATGGCCGGGATTCCCATAATGCCCGCCGCGATTTCTTGAGCATACTGTTTTCTTAATGACTCTATTTTCGTTTTTGTTACCGCATACCAGGAAGACGAACACTCAGACGTCTCCTCCATTTCATCCAGTAACCTCTCCACCACGAAATTTTCTGACACTTTCCCCGTCACCCAGTCACGCATACTTTCCATGCTCTGCAGTGCTTCCGCTTCCACTCTCAGCTGATGATAACGCATCCACCGGGAAATCGGATCTTTTCTTTTTTCCGCCACCCAGTGCATGAGATATGGAGAAACATATTCATCCGGCATGAACTTTCCGTTCTGCCCAGAAAACACCGCATTTTGTATCATCTTATCGAAAGTGGAAAGTTCTCCCAGAATGGGCACATACCGCGCCGAACGTTTCCACAGCCGGTACCAGAAGGATACATTTTCATTTCCCGGCCAGTGTGCAAAAAGAAACCTCTGAGAATACTCCGTTTTCAGCGTTTCTTCCAGAGTTTCCATTAAAGACAGAATTTCTCCACTATTTTTGGCATCCGCGGGAATCGTCGCAAGAACTTCGATTTCTTCCGTCCCCATTCCCTGCCAAAACAGGTGCTTCTGCGGAGGAACCGGAAACTTTCCGTCATCAAAAGTCGTATGCAGCGCACCTTTATAACCCACTTCTTTCAGAATCCCTGGCAGCATGGGCGTAAGCCCAAAACTCCGCCGTGCATATATTCCCGGGCGCCAGTTTAAATATTTTTTATATACTGAAATACCACGTAATAAACGCCACAAAATACCTTCCTGTGTAAGTAACGGTAACGGAGATTCCATTTCCTCTCCTCCCAGAAGCGAAATTCGTTCCTGATGAAGAGCATTTTTCATCGCTTCCAGAAGAGAAGGATATTTTTCCGCCACACGCCGAATCGTGGCACCCTCCGCCAAAATATTTAAAGCCTGCGTATTTTTTATCTCCTCTTCCAGCGCAGAATATGTCGTGGACAAAACACTTTCCGTCAGTAACGTCAGATCAAAAAGCGTACCATCAGACGGACAGTAATACTGGCGTGACTGAATCAGCTGATCCCACGAAAACTGAATTTCTCTTTCGGCCTCCGTTTCATTCTCCTGAAGATATGCGTCCAGCGCAGAAAGTACATGCTTTTTAAACTCATATTCATCCACCGAACTACTATAATTCATACGCCGCGAAAAAATCTCGACAAGAAAATGCATCATGCCCAGCGCAAGAAAATCTTCCTCCCCCACCATCCGTTCCGCATACGTTTCAGTAATTTTCGAGTTTTCTTCTTCAGAATTATCCGATAATTCAGAATCTCCTTCCGAAAATTTCTTCAAAATTTCCTCATCCGTCACCCTCTGAGATTCATCCCACGAACAGGCATTTTTAATTTGACGCACGAGCTTTTTTAGCTCCGCGCATTCCGTCAAAAAGATACATCCATTTTCTTTTGCCCGAATAATCCAATTTTCGTCCAGCATATGATAACTGGTATACGGCACAATGAAAATTTTATTCTCTAGCTCTTCATATGTGTATTCCACAAAAAATGGCTGCGCCAGCTGACGTGTTTTACATAACACATCCGGATGATAAACCGCGGTCCAGGCAGTTAAAATTTCATGACTGTCCGCATCATTTCTGCGCAGCGAAAAACTTTCGAAATTTTGTGCCGGCAGGGCAATTAATATTTCTTTCATATAATTTTATCAAAATATGTTTTCTCGAAAAAACCAGCTTTTTTGTCTTTCTAAAAATAGTACATTTTCTTCCTTTTATCTCTGACGCATAAAATACTCTGTTTTTATGTATATACTGGTTCCACATTAAATTTCCGTTTTGTGCGGCTCTTTAAGCAGGTATTTTTAGTAAAGCAAAAATGCCGGGGAAGCGGAATGCATCGGGTATATTATACCGAAAAATACTTTTTTTTCCATAAAGGGCATCTCCGCAAAATTCATATAAACGTGATATTTTTCATTTTGAACGATATTTCATGGAAAATTTTTCAAAAAAATTCAAAATTTTTCATCATTTTTTATTTTTTACTTGGAATTTTTATATAAATAATGTAAAATAATAAAGATAACTGGCGATCTTTGGCCTAAATTTTAATTTTATTATAAGGAGAACGTACAAAATGAAAAATATAAATTCCATTTCTGGTATTTTCTGTCGGGCATGTTTATTTACCATCATTTTTTCTTTCATGTCGGGAAATGCTTTTTCCACTCCGCCTAAAACGTGGGAAATGGCCAAAAAAGCGAAAATGACGAAAGGAACCGATAAAGCACCGGAAGGTTATGTGGAAGTGGATCTTTTTCAGGCGATCGCCGACGGAAAAGTCCAGGCAGGCATTATTCAGGAAGGAATGGCGAAAGGAAAACTTTTCATGGAAAATGTTTCCGATAAACCCTTATCTGTAAAAGTCCCTCAGACTTTTGGCACGCGCCCAATTTTAGCTCAGTTTAATCAAAACTCGAATGATATCGAGCAGTTATTTGGCTCGAATGGGCAGATGGATGGTGGTGGCGGCGGATTTTTTAATATCCCTCCCGAAAAAGTGGTCGCGATGAAATATAATTCTCTGTGCCTGGAATATGGAAAGCCGGTGCCTTCTTCACGATCTGATTATGAACTGGTTTCGATCGATGATGTTACGGATAAAGAAGACGTAAAACAGTTATGCACGCTTATCGGAACGACAGACCTCAGCGCGTTACAGCTCGCCGCGTGGCACCTCAGCAGCGGAGTTCCCGTGGAAAAATTAGCCGCCGAAAAAGTGCGTCGGGCGAATGGCCGCTACACTAATTATTTTTCACAGAAACAGGTACAAATTGGAATCGCCGCCATTAAAAAAGCACGTGGAATGGCGCAACAAATCGCCGCATTAAAAGCATCTCAGGATACCAGCACAGGAAATTCTGTAAATTAAACTTTCATTTCCCGGATATACGATTATTGCCCGATACACTATAAATTTCTGCTTTCCCTGGCCTGCAGGCAGCCGTTTTGCTTCGCTGAAAATGCCGGTGAAGCGAAAAATTATAGTGTATCGGGTATAAAAATCCGTATAAGTGAAATAAGATGGCCACGTAAAAAAATGGCCGCAGTACGCGCGTTACCTCAGAAATCATCTCTGAACTGGCATCTGCTCTCCTGTTCCTGAGTTTCCGGTATAAAATGACTTATGCCGGTTTTTTTATATTTACGGAATCCTCTTTAAATTTCCATTTCGGATGCCCAAAATGGGCTTTTTACGTCCCCCCACAAGAAACAGACCGGAGTAAGAACTCCACGTCTCTGTAATCACGAAACTATAATTTAAAGTGATATTAATAAAATAGGGGTAAAATATATGAGTTCTGAAGAATGGTTTTATATTAAAAATGGAAGAACAGAAGGACCGTTAACCGGTTCCACCCTCCAGAATTTAATTAAAAAGGGAACGTTATCACCGAATGATCTGATTTCGGACGGCGCGACACGCCCTTTTCTTCCCGCCAGGTCTTTTCCAGGACTTTTTGATAAGAACACGTTACCCGCAGCCACACTCCCCGAAAGTGTACCTCCCCCGTTACCTCCTCTTCCGACACAGGAAATTCCTGCTGCAGACACAAAAAATTTCTCAGGAAACAGGAAAAATATCCCATCTAAAAAGAAGTCTCCTCCGTCAGATTTTCATCGTTCACCACAAAGAATGCGGCATCCGATCGATCTGCTGCTTTTTTTTCTGCAAAAACAGTTTAACCGTGCCATGCTCGCATTTTTGGAAAGAATGCTTATTTATTTAGGCCACCTTTTTGTATTATCTGGCGCGGTAATTATCCCGATTTACTCTTATATACTTGTCAGAAAATTAGGCCCCGGAGGAATCCCCTCTGCATCTGACTCTGGAATCTGGGCAGTATCTTCCCTGAGTTTCGTCCTGGCCATTACGCTTTTACTGCTGGTTTTTCAGTTCGTTACGTACCGTCTTTTTCATGAAATTAAATTCTGGAACACCTCCACGCCGGCGGTACTTTCCACCAGCTCTGTCTGTGACATCATCAGTGCGATTTTCCTTTTCTTCGGTGTGGCCACGCTCGTCAGTTTTACGCTTTCCGGACTCTCACAAGACGCCTCCTTCATCCCTATAATTATTGGACTGGGGATCTTTTTCGGATGTGTTTATCTCGCCTTTTACGCTTTACATCCGCTCAGTTCTGCCATTCAGTATAAGTCACACAGCACCGCTTTTCAGGAGATTCATGGTATCTGTATTTTTCTGGTAAAACTTTTTGCTCTGCACGGTTCCATAATGCTTTATGGCATGATGAGCCTGGTCATTATCATTATCGCCTCATGGGAATTTTTTTCACTGGAACCTTTCACCCCCAAGACAATTACACTTTACCATTCCGCGCTGAAAAGCCAGCAAAAATATGCGTTTTATTTACTGATCGCGGCCATGGCCCCGGCCGTGGGACATATTATTTTACAGATTTCTGTTTACTTTTTACAGACTTTTTACGCTTTAGTAGAAGGTACGCATCATTCATCCGAAAACAGTGATTAAATCACACTTTTTCCCAAAATTTACCCTGACTTCACATATACTCTGGATCCGCTCACTTTTCCGTTTTTTGAATCCATAAAAAAGTCAGCATTTCCATCCAGCCGACAGATAACAGAAAAATAAAATGACGGCCGCCAAAAAGCGGGGAAATGAAAATTCACCACACGTGCCAATTTTTATGAAAGTATTATGCGCCAAAACACGAAAGCCAGATGTTTTTATATCCGATACACTATAAATTTCCGCTTCTCCGGCATTTTGCTTCGCTGAAAATGCCTGCTTCCAGAGCCGCACGAAACGGAAATTTAAGTGGGACCCGCATATATTCGACTCACCATAAAACATGCTTCTCCGGCATTCCATAATGGATAACATGTAATATTTTCATGACCACATCAGCTTAATTTTAGATAAAATCTTAGGATGATTCACTTTTTCCGTGACGCATCATTTCATTCACCGCACATTCTTTTACACCTCAAAAAAATTAGAAATTATCCATGTTTCCATTTATTTTTTATTTTCTGACGTTACAAAAATCGTTATTTTACATATCATATCCTGGTTCCAATTTAAAATTTCGTTTTGTGCGGCTCTAAAAGCAGGCATTTTCAGCGAAGCAAAAATGTCGGGGAAATGGAATTTTATAATGTATCGGGTATAAAATACGGCAGAATCTGAAATTTAACTGGAATCTGATATATAGGAAACAAAAAATTTTGAATGATCACATAATGAATGATTTTTTTGGTAACTTAAATTCCTCACAAAAAGCGGCTGTCGAGCATGGCAGGGAACCACTTCTTGTCGTCGCGGGTGCAGGCACAGGAAAAACCACCATGCTGGCGCACCGAGTGGCGTATTTAGTCGCGCAGGGAGTACGGCCTGAACGGATTTTACTTTTAACTTTTACCCGGCGCGCCGCGACAGAACTCATCACACGCGCAAAACATACTCTGGCTCAGGCGCAAAAGAATACGCCTCTAGCGGCCAGCGTTTCCTCCATCTGGGGCGGCACCTTTCACGCCGTCAGCACACGCCTCTTACGCATGTACGGAGACTCGGTCGGTTTACCGCACGGCTTCTCGATTATTGACCGCTCGGACGCCGAAGATCTTATGAACGCCATGCGCGGTGAAGCCTTCCCCCAAAAACTGGATAAACGCTTTCCTCGAAAATCCACCTGCATGTCCATTTACAGTCGGTGCATTAATTCTCAGGAACCTCTGTTCAAAATTTTAGATCAGTTTTATCCGAAACTCTCTGAATTTCAGACTCTCCTGGCCAGCCTTTTTGATGCTTACACCTCCCGAAAACAGAATGACGGTACTTTAGATTATGATGATTTACTGCTGTATTTTAGTGCCATTCTGAAACACCCCGTCACTGGCGAAAAAATACGAAAACGTTTTGACTGGATTCTTGTCGACGAATATCAGGACACGAATCGCATTCAGGCGGAAATCATTCACGGTTTAACTCCCAGCGGAGAAGGATTAACTGTCGTCGGGGATGACGCGCAGTCTATTTATTCTTTTCGCGCCGCGACAGTACGAAATATTCTGGATCTTCCAAAACTTTTTCCCAAAACGCGGATTCTTCCTCTGGAAATGAATTATCGCAGCTGCGGGGCCATTCTCAGAGCCTCAAATCAGGTCGTGGGACAATTATCCGAACGTTTCAGAAAAGATCTGTATACCACGCGGCCAGACGGAAATCTGCCAAAATTTATTCGCTGTGCAGACGAAGACGCGCAGAGTGAATTTATCGCTGAAACTATTCTCGAGCATTATGAAGATGGCATTCCCCTAAAAGAACAGGCCGTGCTTTTCCGTGCCGCTTCCCATTCTCTGCGTCTGGAGGCGGAACTGAGCCGCCGCAGGATCCCTTATGTAAAATATGGCGGACTAAAATTCACGGAGGCCGCGCACGTAAAAGATTTATTAAGTATTTTGCGCCTGGTGGAAAATCCACGAGATCTGCCCGCCGGAATGCGTTTTCTTAGCCTCCTGCCGGGAATCGGCCCAAAAAAAGCGCGGCAGCTGACGGACATGCTTCAGAGCACCGACAGAAACTGGAACGTCTGGAAATCCTGGACTCCGCCAAAAAATACTTTAAAATTCTGGTTCCCGATGATCGAAATGCTGGAAGAGCTTTCTTCCGAATCTCTGGATCTGCCCACTCAGATGCACCGAGCATTACAGTTTTATAAACCTTTTTTAATGGAAGCATATCCACACGATAATGATTCCCGGCTGCGCGATCTGGAACAGTTAGTGGATATTTCCTCAAAATTTAAGAATCGGCAAGAACTGTTATCCGATTTTGTTTTGGACCCGCCTCAGTCTTCCGAAGAATTCGCAGATAAACCTGACCGGGATGACGATTACCTCATTCTCAGCACGATTCATTCCGCGAAAGGAATGGAATGGCGCGCAGTTTCCATCATTCACGCCAGTGACGGAAATATCCCCTCTGATTTTACCACAGGCACCCAAGAAGAAATCGACGAAGAATTACGCCTGTTTTATGTCGCCATAACTCGGGCAAAAGATCATCTTTACATCACATGTCCCATGCGTTATTATCATATCGGACCTTCCTGGAGCGATAAATTTAGCCGCGTTCTGCCCACACGGTTTTTACCTCCAGAAATTCTGAATTCCTCTTTCGAAGAATCTTTTTATTCCGAAAAAATTCACGGCGAAGAAAATCATCACGCCCGCGAAATTCTTGAAGAAGAAGGGATAAACATCAGTGACTGGATCCGAAAACAGACTGCCGGATTATGGAAAAAAGAATCGCCAGATAACGACTCTTTTTAAATTCAGGACACTTCCCTGATGCTCTTTCCGTTTTCCGTCAGCACATGAAACCTGGCGTCACTATCTAAAATTTCTGACACACTATAAATTTCTGCGTCCGCCGTCCGCCGACACACCTGGCCAGCATTTCACGATTCACGAAACACCGAATTCTCTGGCCGTTTAAAATCGAAACTTCAGACGGATCCAGGATAAAACGAAACGGGTGTAAAATAAAATGGATGTAAAACGAAACGGGCATAAACTGAAGCGGGTGTAATCTGGAAACCAGAATAAAATAAACCCTGCAGCACATCCGCCTAAACTTACATCCCAGATGCACTATGAATTTCCGCTTCCTCAGTATTTTGTTTCACAGAAAATGCCTGCTTTCAGAGCCGTACTAAACGGAAATTTAAAATGGAATCTGTATAAAATGGAATCTGTATAAAACCAGCTTTATGAAAAAACCGAAAATGGACACCGAAACGGGCAGGCACGGACCGCCTATAAAACCAGTTTATACCCAGCCTGAATCAGAGCATCTCGAATCTGCTCGATATGCTCAAAATTTCGAGTTTCCAAAATAATTCTCAGATAACATCCGTTAATGTCTGAATTTTCGCTGGTCCGTTCATGATGAATGGAAATCACATTTCCACCTAAATCCGCGATAATCTGAGACACACCTTTCAGCTGTCCCGGTTTATCGATTAACTCGATATTCAGTGAATAAGAGCGGCCAGATTTTAATAACCCGCGTTTAATTACGCGAGAAAGAATGGTGACGTCTATATTTCCTCCGGAAACCAGGCAGACGACATTTTTCCCCGTCACGGGCACCTTATGAAACATCGCGGCAGCCACCGCCACGGCCCCCGCGCCTTCCGCGATTAACTTCTGCTGTTCTATTAACGTCAGAATGGCAGTCGAGATTTCATCATCCGTAACCGTTACCATATCATCCAGATACTGCTGGCATAAGGCAAAAGTTAATTCTCCCGGCTCCAGCACCGCGATTCCATCCGCGATCGTCGAAACGCGCTCCAGTTTTATCTTTTCCCGCTTTTTTATAGACTCATACATACTCGGCGCACCAGACGCCTGAACGCCATACACCTTCACCTCCGGTTTTAGTGTTTTAATGGCATACGCCACACCCGCCGCTAAACCTCCGCCGCCGACAGGAATAATCACCGCATCCAGATGCGCCAGCTGCTCCAGCAGTTCCAGTCCGATCGTCCCCTGCCCCGCGATTACATTTTCATCATTAAACGGATGAATGAACGTATATCCCTTTTCATCCCGAAGCTGTAATGCCCGACGATAAGCGTCATCATAAACGCCATCCACCAGGCATACCTCCGCCCCATAATATTTTGTCGCCTCAACTTTTGAAATCGGCGCGCTGTCCGGTAAACATATCAGTGATTCGATTCCATTTTTTTTCGCGCCCATGGCCACGCCCTGAGCATGATTTCCCGCCGAACAGGCGATCACCCCCCGAGCCTTCTCTTCCGGCGTTAATTGTGAAATCCGATAATATGCTCCCCGGATTTTAAAAGAACCGGTAATCTGTAAATTTTCCGTTTTTAAAAAAATTTCACTGCCCGGCACCATCCGCGACGTATGAATTAAACCCGTCTTCCTTATCACGTTTTTTAAAACATAAGACGCACGCGAAACATTATCAAGAGTTAACATTCCAGACCTTTAACTTTACTTTTTAGAAAACCTATTTTTATTTACTGACAACTTTTAGTAACTCCACCATATAATCCGGCACCTGCCGATGATCCTTAATCACTTCTTCCAGCGGAAAAAGTTTCGGTGAGTTACACGTAATCCCCGCCATCACGTCCGTCTGTCCCTGAAGCACCGCCTTTACCGCATGATACCCTAAAAGTGTGGCTAAAATACGGTCCTCTGCCACCGGTGCACCACCACGCAAAAGATGCCCCAGCACCACCACGCGGATCGGGAACGGACACCCCGCCGCTTCCAGCTTCTTCTGTAATGACAGAACACCCTCCAAATATCCTTCCGCCACGGCCATAATAATCGAATCTTTTCCCGCGCGTTTCAGTTCATGAAGTTTTTCGATCATCTCTTCTGTTTTCAGCGTTTTTTCCGGAATGCACGCGATTTCACACCCCGCCGCGATGGCCGTATACAGCGTAATGTAACCGCAGTGACGCCCCATTAACTCGATAATAAACATTCTGTCATGACTGTGTGCCGTATCTCGGAGCTTATCCACCGCTTCCACCGCCGTCTGTACCGCCGTGTGAAACCCGATCGTGTAATCCGTGCCGCATAAATCATTATCGATCGTTCCGGGACATCCCACGATTTTTCCGTCCCAAAACTGCCGAAACTCATGAGCACCGCTCAGCGTCCCATTCCCGCCGATCGGAATAATCGCGTCAAAATGATGCTTCTTCAGGATTTCAGCTGCCCGCCTCATGCCCTCTTCCGTCTGAAAGTCCGGACACCGACTGCTGTGAAGTACCGTTCCTCCGAGCATGGAAATTCCCGAAACAGACCGCATCATTAACTGAACATTTCCATCCTGTGTGGAATAAAACGCTTCGTCCAGAATCCCCTGGTACCCACGCATAATCCCCACCACTTCATGTCCCTGTGAAACCGCGGAACGAACGATCGCCCTTATGCACGCATTCATTCCCGGCGCATCTCCGCCACTACAAAAAACCCCGATTTTCATAATTCTTCCCGTTTCTCTTAATTCCACTTTCCATTTAAATTTCGCGCCCGACTCACAAACATTTTTAGAAAAAATATACTGGTTCTCGTTTAAATTTCCGTTTTATGCAGCTCTAAACGCCAGCATTTTCCGCGCAGCAAAATGCCGGAGAAGCAGAATTTTATAGTGCATCAGATATACTGGTTCCATTTTAAATTTCCGTTTTGTGCGGCTCTGAAAGCAGGTATTTTCCGCGAAGCAAAATGCCGGAGAAGCGAAAATTTATCGTGTATCGGGTATATAAATCTTCATTTCTGACATTTTATTTTCATCCAGCTTCGGCTAAACAGAAAATGCCCGCGTCCATGGTCTCACAAAATTTAAATTTTACGGCACCGAAAACACGTCACCCTTCAATTTTTTCTCTCAGCTGATCCGAAATTTCAAAATTCGAATATACCGCAGAAACATCATCATGATCTTCCAGTAAATCGACCATTTTCAGTACTTTTCTGGCATCATCTTCATCCGTCACGTCCACCATATTTTGAGGGATTCGGGAAATCGAGCTTTCCAAAATATTAAATCCGCCTGACTGAAGAGCCTCCGCCACGTCCGTAAAAGCTTCCGGTAAACAGGTTACCTCATAAATTTCATCTTCCAGAGAAACGTCATCAGCATTCGCTTCCAGGGCCACTTCCATTAATTTATCTTCATCCACTCCCGTGGCGTCTACAACAAAAAGTCCTTTTCTGTCAAACATCCACGCCACACAGTTCGTGGCACCCATTTTACCGCCGCCGACTTCAAAAATTTTACGGATTTCCGGCGCAGTACGATTTCTGTTATCGGTCAGAATTTCACATAATACCGCCGAACCACCAGCACCATAACCTTCATACAGAATTTCTTCCATCACGGCACCGTCCGACAACTCACCAGAACCTTTTTTAATCGCTCGCTCTATATTATCTTTCGGCATACTGACCGCTTTCGCTGCGTCGATCGCCAGCCGTAAACGTGCATTCATCGTCGGATCAGAACCGCTCCGCGCCGCGACAATAATCGCTTTCGACAGTCGGCTCCATAATTTACCACGCTTCGCGTCTATTAATGCTTTTTTATGTTTATTATTCGCCCAGTGTGAATGTCCTGCCATTCTTTACTCACTTTCTTTTTGTTAATAATACGGACCCAATTTTTATTTTAATGTCACTTTATTTCATTTTATGCTTATTTATACTCGATGCACTATGAATTTCCGCTTCTCCGACATTTTGGCCCGGCCAGCAGACAGGGCGGCAAAAATCGGGAATGTGAAAATTTATCATATCTCCCGTAATCATTTTTCGCACATCATGGAGTTCTTAAATTAAATCCTTCATGAAAAATTTCCATTTCTGAAGAGACGCCCTCCTGTGAACATGCCTGTAAGCACTGGCGCACATACCGCTCATCTTCCGGACTCACCAGTTTCCCTTCTTCCCGATATTTCAGAAAGACCTCTTCCGCTTTTTTCCATGATTCCTCGGCATCCGACATTCTTCCTAAAACGGCGTACAGACTCCCGAGATGAAGCAAAATAACCGGATCCTCTTCCAGTTTTAGCGCATTCTGCAGTGATTCCAGCGATTTTTGGTAATCTTTCATCTGAAAAAACACACAGGCCAGTGTATCCAGATAAGACGCATTTTCCGGATCCGACGAAACGGCAGCTTCCGACATTTTCAGCGCACGATGAAGATTTTTTTTACGCTGAGACCACAGATAAGCCAAATCATTTTTCGCGCCCACGTCATCTGGAAATTCATCCAGCACCTGCTCTAATAATTCTTCCGCGATTTCTTCGCATCCTGTAAAACTTTCCACCGACGAAAGCCCAAGACGCGCATCTCGAAGCATTTCACGTATCATCACCGATCGGTATTCATCTTTATAAGCGTCTATAAATTCCCGATATTCTTTTTTGGCGTCTTCGTGCCGATTTAACCGACACAAAATACTGGCACGCTGAAACTTAAGCTGAAATGCTCTTTCATTCTCTTTCAGACCATCATCCACCACTTCCAGTGCGCGCAAAAACTGATCGTCCATCATCAGAGCAGACGTATAATACATATACAGCGAAGCACGAAGTTCCTGTTTTTTCGCATGTTTTACTGCGTTTCCGAAACAGGTCACGGATTCAGAAGAGTTATTTTTTGCATACTGTAAGAGTCCCTGGTCCACAAAGAAGAATACCGCGTTTTCATCAGTTTTACCCGCGTCCAGCGACTTTTGCGCCGCATGAAGATATTCCGTTCCCCGTGCAGAATCACCCGCCATTTCCAGTAAAATCCCCATTTTCCATTTCTCAGACCATTCCCCAGAAGAGGCCTCCGGCAAAATCTGTTTCCTCCCATGCTCCACCGCCTGTTTTAGCAGTAAATAAAAGGAAAGCTCCTTCTCCATCATCTCTGAAATCTCGGGACCACCCTTCTCCAAAAACGCACCGGCCTTTCGACGAAGCTCTTCTCTCTGCTTCCGCTTCAGCACCTCTTCATCCTGCACGAACATACCGGCCTCTGAATTCACCGCAGTTTCTTTCCCGGTTTCTTTTTCAGCAGATTCCTCGTCTGATGCTCCTGCCATTTCTTTCTCTGTATGATTTTCTCCTCTTTCTTTCGGTTCTTCCGATTCTTGAGGTTCTTTCATATTTTGAGACGTTTTCATGAAGATATAACAAAAATCTTCTGTCGAATCGACACACGGGAAAACAGCATAAATCGCATCCCATAAACGCGGAACATCCCCTGTTCGGACCGCCAGTTCCAGAAATTCTGATGCAGATTCTTTGTCCGGGTTTTTTTGCAATAATTCTTTTAATAATAATTCCGCCTGACGTTCATACTCCCGAGATTTTTCCTTTTCTTGCGTTTCTCGTGCCGCCTGAGCGAGTTTTTTCGCCAAGAAAAATCCCAGCGCATCATCTTCAGGATTTTTTGCATAATACCGTTTCAGAGCCGGAAGAATTTCTTCCTCCTGGTCCAGAGCCTGTAACACTTCCACATAAAGCTCATATGGCGTCATTTCTAAACCACCCTCCGGACGAAGTTCGCGAAGGGTAATTTCCAGTAAAATTTTCGCATTTCCCAAATCATTTTTCGCATACGCGATTTTAGCCCGGTAAAACTCAGCCGACGTTTTTAACATCTCCAATTTTTCTTTTCGCTGCGCCTGTGTAAGCTCTGCGTCCTTTTCTATTTCTTCTCTTTCCGCCTGGCGCGCTTTTTCTATATAAAATTCCGCATGCGCCGCATCCTTCTGTAACAGATAAGCATCCGCCAACAAAAATAAAATCAGCACCTTTTCTTGCTGTAAAGCATTCTGCATTCCTTCATCCAGATCATAACGCTCCGGATGTTCCAGCGCGCGAAAAACATGCTCCAGACATTCCGCCGATTTCTGGTAATTCCCACATAAATAATAACACCGGCCCAGCTCTAAACGAAAAAATAACGCCACGGCCGGATTTCCATAAACCACCGGAGATTCCAGAGCCGTCTCATACGCACGAATTACATCTTCCCACGCTTCCACACGCGTAAGCTGTACCGCCGCATTCCTCAGAGCTAAAACATCCAGTTTCGAAAGATCCACCGCTTTCTTAAAATAAACCTGCACTTCCCCCGGACGATTCAGTTCTCCTGCCAGGGAAATAATCTGTGCTAAAATACTTTCCGAATTCCCCCCATAACGAAATGCACGCTCATATTTTTGCAGCGCAGCAGATCTCTCCCCTTTCGTTTCCAGTAAGCGTCCCTGAGTATAAAGATATTCCGCCTTCAGTATATCCGATTCTTGCTCCGACATACTCTTTATTCGCGGCTCAAAATTTTTAGGAATCTCCGTCAGATCATTCAAAAAAATATCAGATTCCGCTTCAGAAAACGTTTCATTTTTTGTGCCCGAAGAAATGTCTTCTTCAATTATAGAATTTACAGAATTTTCCAAAAAAGAAACTGGCGCACAAAACAGATCAAAATACTTTAAGAAAAAGCCACTTTCCGGATCCGCCGGAACACGTTCACCACAAGAATATATTCCTGCTGACGTTTCTCCCGTAAAGAATGGAGATAAAAACGCCATTAACAAAAAAGAAAAAAGAAATACAGGACGAAAGAAAGCATTAAACACTCGCTTCGCAGAACATGTTCGATTTAAAAATGAATAATAAAGCATAAACCATCTGAATAACTCAAAATACCGACAAAATAATAAACCCGATTCCCCTTTCGAAACCACAGACACACCCATGGTATCAAAACATTTTTACCGCGCCGATACACTATAAATTCCACTTCCCAGGCATTTTGCTTCGCTGAAAATGTCTGCTTTCAGAGCCGGTACTAAACGGAAATTTAAAGTGGAACCAGAATATGTGTGCATCCGGCATAAAACATCACGGAAAGCATAAAGGAAAAGCCTCCGACAAAAATAAGCCGATCACTTTTTTTTACTTTTTTTCTTTACCGTCTTTAATTTACTGCCAGAAACCACTTCTTTTTTTACCGTCACTCCGGTTTTTTTAACTTCCTTAACCGTTTTCGTTTTTTTCTCGGGTTTTACAGTAACTGACGGTTTTTCGCTTTCTTTTTTTCCACGCCCCGTCTTTTTACCAGAAAGATCTGATTTTTTTCCCTCTGTTTCCCTTTCTGTTTTCGTCTTTCGGGGTTTTATTTCACCACTTTTCTGTAAAACAGATTTTTTGGCCACATCTTTTTTTGCGAAACTCTCTTTCGCTGCCTTTTTCTGACGTCCCTCTCCCCCACTCTTTTTCGATTCTCGCATCATGCCAGAATCTCTCTCCTGTATTTCTTCAAAAACTTTTTTTTCTGCATTTTTTTTCTTTACCACTTTCTTCTCAGAAGAAACATTCTCCGTGGATTTCTCTTCCTTCTCTGCCTGAGAAACTCGCTTTTTTCGCGTTTTTTTCTCCGGAATTTTTACCGGATCCGTAATATTTTCCTCTGGTTTTCGTGTTTTTGTGATCATTTCCTTTTTCAGAGGAGACGCTTCCTGCTCTTTCTCCGCACTCTGCTTTCCCGACACATCTTCTTTTTCAGATTTTCGTTTTCGGGGTTTCCTGATCTTTTCTTCCTGGTCTAAAACATCAAGAGATGTTTTTTCCGACACCTCCGGCTCATATTCTGTCGAAGAAATTTCTTTCTTCGTCCTTCTCTTCCGTCTCGTTTTTACCGGGACTTCTGGCGTCATCTCTTCAGATACCTCCACGATATTCTCTCGTTCCGACTTTTTATGTGAACGTCTTCCGCGCCGTCCGGGTTTCTTTTTCCCTTCCCCATTCTCCTCGGACTCCAGATTCTCTGACGATTCTGCTGTCTCTGTCAGTACTTCTGACTGATCTAGCTGCGCATCTTCTTCCAGAATCTCTTTTTTTAGATATTCGGCCAGTTCTTTTTTGGAGTATGTACGTGATCCGCGTACCACCGGTAAAGGTGGTGTTTCCTGAAGATTTTCTTCTTTCACCGCCCGTCGTGGCACCAGACGATCTTTGTAATCTGGCGCGAACGATTTTAAAAATTCCGTGATTTTTCGTCCGTATGGGTTCAGCACAAATTCCGCCGCCAGCGTATGCAGTAACACCATAAATTCTCTTCCCTGCTGCTTCGTAATCGAACGATTCAGGCCAGTTATTTCTCGCTTTTCCAGTTCTTGCGCCGAAATAATTCCCAAAACATACAGCAGTTTTTTCTCTCCATTCCCGACAGGAATACCATGACGCCCCAGAGAAGCCTGCGCCGTATATGCCGTGGAAAATGGTGTTCCACCGGGAATCGCTTCCAGTTTCGTAAACGCCGTTCCCAGATTCATTTTGCGTAAATCTTCCAGATCAAAAGTATAACGCTCCTCAAAAATCGCATTTAATACCTTCTTCACTCGGACCGCCACTCCTCGCGGATCCGGCAGCTGAGGCATCATCTCCGCCAGCTCTGTCGGACTGCTGACACGCACCTCATTCCACCCAGAAAGGGATTCCTTTAACGCGACGAAAGCAGTTTCCGCCGCTTCGAAACCCGCGTCTTCTAAACACGTTCCAAAAAGAAAACTTTCCAGAACGTTACGTTCCATGATAACGGTCGGCCTGATCTGTTTTTTTAATTCTTGATACAGCTGCTTTAACAGTTCTGCACGATTTCCAGAAACCATAATTCTCTTCCCCCGCGGATCATTCTGATATGCGTTATTACATAAACCCGGTGTGAATATATTTATACCCGACGCTCAATAATCTTTATTTCTTGTTTACTTCCTGCCTCTGAAAGTACCACTCTCCGACTCCCCGCGATAAATAATTTTGTATGATTTTTCTTGTATTTATCTCCGATGCACCATACATTTCCGCTTTCCCTGCTCCCGACAGGCCGGTCTGCATTTTTTTACTTTGTGGAAAACATCTGCTTTCAGAGCCGCACAAAACGGAAATTTAAAGAAAAATCTGATAACTTTTATACAGACACTTTTGTACGGCCATAAACGCCGCCTCTTTCCGCAAAACTAATATGCACAAAAACTCACCTTATCCATCCGACATTTAAATCTCCGGATAAACCGGGCACGACAAAAGGAATTCTTCTGGTTCACCGCCACAAGAAATACCACAGAGGACACGGAACCTTCCCTTCCGTGCCCAATTTATACTGATTCCACTTTATACT
>JAUNBR010000007.1 GCA_030527015.1 Planctomycetia bacterium | reverse complement strand
TATAAATTTCCATTTCCCCGACATTTTCAGCGAGTGAAGAAATTCCCGAGCTTCCATCCGGCACACTATAAAATTCTTCCGTTCCCCCGACATTTTCAGCGAGTGAAGAAATTCCCGAACGTCCGCCCGGCACGTGCTTCGGTTTTTTGTAGACGAAACCGAGACGATTCAAAAAACTACACATTCCGGATCGGTGAAAAAAACGTGATACATTTTTATATCCGATGCATAATGAATCCCGCTTCCTCGACATTTTGCTTCGCTGAAAATACCTGCTTTCAGAGCCGCAGAAAACGGGAATTTAAAGTGAAACCAGTATAAAACATGCCGCTGGATTTCGGCCACTTTTTGACAGAGATTTTCATCCAGCCAATTTCCGAGCGCCACCTTCTGAGCGTCAGTGAGCTTGGCCACACAGCCTCGCAAAAGCCGATGTTTGAGCGCGTCGATTCCGCCGGATTTTCATTCTTAAAAGTAGACGCGCACTGTGCTTCGTCCATCATTCGGACTTCCGACACGCTGCCGACTGACCACACACTTCCGAAAAGAAAACCCGCGCTTTTAACCTGTCTGCCACCCACTTTTCGTGAGTTTTTTTGTGCTCACGGCGCAAGTTTTCCAAAATTTCATGCGATAATTTGTAATTTCCCATTTTCCCCACTTGACAACGCTTCTGAGATTAGGTGATAATTATTATATCATGTAAATTTTAGCAAAACTTTTGAGAAATTTTAAAATGGAATGAGTAGAAGCATTGGCCCGGATCCAAGAAAAAGAAAAAGAGCTGGAGGAGTACACATTCACACAAACCGCCGAGACGCTTTGCCAAGCGGCGAAAGATGCCAAAAGTCATATTCAACACATCATAAAATCAGAAGCCCAAAAGCACCTCCAGAACCTCGATTTTTCACGAGAAAACTGATCCTTTTTCTCGCCGGAGCAACCGGCATTCCCCCGGGAAATCATACGCTTTATGAGCTTTTACAAATGTACCGCGGCGCACAAAAAGCATACTGGGATGGTATCGTCGCTATATGCAATCGCCTTGCCAAACCTCCCATCACAAACCCATTTGAGGAAAAGGTTGTCGTGCCTTTCAGCAAAACTGGCCTTGCGGCCTTTAAGGCCAGTATTGTAAGAGGCTCTCAACAATCCCAACAATCAAAAGAAAGATGAAAATAAAAAGCAGACAGCCGCAGCCGCACGAAATTTCTTCTTCTCTATATTCATAATCATGCTTACTTAAACAGCTCGCACCACTATGACGTTTTTTATATTTACAGTTATCACAATCACACATATAAAGGTACCCCATGGCAGAAGAAGTTGTCGCTGGAACGTTAACCCTTGAAATGAACGCGGATGACGCTAATCTTAAAGCGTCTATTGATAACTCCACAAAAAAAATCCAAGGAATGGAAAAATCATTCAAAACTTTAAAAAATTCATGTCAATCAAACATAGCTCAAATATCTAAAAAATTCAACGAAGCTACCGTCACTTTCGCTTCTTTAAGTGTAGCTGTAAAAGACTTACTTGTCAACCCCCTTAAAAATGCATTAGCCAGTTTTTCCCAAACTGGACCCGAATTGGGGAAAATGGCGCGACAAGCTCAAGTAAGCGTGGAAACTTTAGGCGCAGTGGGATACGCAGCAGAACAGTCAGGGGCGAAAACCGAAGATGTCGCCGCTGCTTTCGGATCCTTGGGCGAAAAGATGCGCCTGGCCGGCAAGGGAAGCGCGCAGGCTATGATGGAGCTGACGCAGATGACAGGCAAAACGTTTTCAGAACTGCAGAAAATGTCGCCAGAAGAACGGTCAATGAGTATCGCTGATCAAATCCAAGGATTAAGCGAAAATTCTAAATTAAATTTCGTGCGGCAATTCGGACTGGAGACTTTACTGCCTCTTCTAGAAAAAGGCAGAGGAGAGGTCGCACGGCTTATGGGAGAGGCAAGCGCAGCAGGGCCGCTATGGACGACAGAGAGCGTCGAGAACACCCCCGCCGCGCATGCGGGGAAATTTTTTAAAAGTTTCCTCCTTGACGCAACTGTGAAGAAACACCCCCGCGCATGCGGGGAAATTGCTTCCGAAAAGCAAAAGTCGAGATGCATCATAGAAACACCCCCGCGCATGCGGGGAAATTTTCGGACAAGTCGACGTCGCTCTCGATAAGCTGGAAACACCCCCGCGCATGCGGGGAAATTAAACATTATCAATACACAAAAATTTATTCCTGAGAAACACCCCCGCGCATGCGGGGAAATTCGCCACGCAGTATCGTCACGACGCCAGTTTGAAGAAACACCCCCGCGCATGCGGGGAAATTAATTATAATCTCCACTCCACAACTTTCCAGAAAGAAACACCCCCGCGCATGCGGGGAAATTGGGAAACGAAATAGAAACGACGTTTCCTTTTTGGAAACACCCCCGCGCATGCGGGGAAATTCGGTTGCGTATATATTACAAGTCTTTGTGCCTGGAAACACCCCCGCGCATGCGGGGAAATTAGGAAAAGATGATATTTGCGATAATACAATCGAGAAACACCCCCGCGCATGCGGGGAAATTCGTCTGCCTGCATCTGCAGCACACACTGCATGAGAAACACCCCCGCGCATGCGGGGAAATTTGGCTGATCTGCTTCGCTTCCAGCTCTTGATAGGAAACACCCCCGCGCATGCGGGGAAATTTCACCCACGACACCTTCTGATAATAGTACTGAAGAAACACCCCCGCGCATGCGGGGAAATTCTTTTTTTTGTAATAATAATAGTATACGTACACGAAACACCCCCGCGCATGCGGGGAAATTACCGCAATTGCGTCTATATCAATAACGAGAAAAGAAACACCCCCGCGCATGCGGGGAAATTTGGACCCAGAGACGGTAAGTATAATTTTATCAAGAAACACCCCCGCGCATGCGGGGAAATTTCGGAGGAAGTAAGACGAAAGCCGGTAAAAATCGAAACACCCCCGCGCATGCGGGGAAATTACAGGCGCGTTGTCCTTTGGCATACATTTTTCAGAAACACCCCCGCGCATGCGGGGAAATTCACACACAAGTGCCATCATCACGGCTTTGTTTGGAAACACCCCCGCGCATGCGGGGAAATTACCATCGCCGTACGCATCGCAGGGAAAAATCCAGAAACACCCCCGCGCATGCGGGGAAATTTCGCCTTCGTAAAAGCCCGGAAAAATCATCTGAGAAACACCCCCGCGCATGCGGGGAAATTCTTGAACAGGTGACTGAGTTATACTTCTTCGCAGAAACACCCCCGCGCATGCGGGGAAATTTGCGGAGGAAAAAGCACCGAGTAGTCTTACCACGAAACACCCCCGCGCATGCGGGGAAATTGACTTTTATCGCCAAAGGAATCTTCCGCGTCTGGAAACACCCCCGCGCATGCGGGGAAATTCAAGTTTTTGTTGCTCTTCTGCTTGCTTTTTTTGAAACACCCCCGCGCATGCGGGGAAATTTTTCAGTTTTAGTTAAGAAAACAACATCAAGTAGAAACACCCCCGCGCATGCGGGGAAATTCGTCCCGGCTGGTGAGAGTGCGCCTTTCCGTGAAACACCCCCGCGCATGCGGGGAAATTCCAATCACCCACTTACCTGTTGTTGTATATATAGAAACACCCCCGCGCATGCGGGGAAATTCAATCCACGGGCACTACCCCACGCGGAATGTCAGAAACACCCCCGCGCATGCGGGGAAATTTGGTTTGAGTGCCGAGCGAGTCATGATCCGGAGGAAACACCCCCGCGCATGCGGGGAAATTCGCAGCATGCCGCGGAGGCAGCTGGCCCTCGCGGAAACACCCCCGCGCATGCGGGGAAATTGGAGATAGATGAAGATTTTTTGGACGATTTTGAGAAACACCCCCGCGCATGCGGGGAAATTTACCAGAGGAGGTAGGCTTGAGGATGCCATAAAGAAACACCCCCGCGCATGCGGGGAAATTTAGATTTTACCTCCACGTTCGTATCTTTACAGAGAAACACCCCCGCGCATGCGGGGAAATTTTTATGAAAAAATCATGTAAAAATTTTACATGAGAAACACCCCCGCGCATGCGGGGAAATTTACCAGAGGAGGTAGGCTTGAGGATGCCATAAAGAAACACCCCCGCGCATGCGGGGAAATTTAGATTTTACCTCCACGTTCGTATCTTTACAGAGAAACACCCCCGCGCATGCGGGGAAATTTTTATGAAAAAATCATGTAAAAATTTTACATGAGAAACACCCCCGCGCATGCGGGGAAATTAACAGTACCCGCCGGGCGCGCAAATACAGGTAAGAAACACCCCCGCGCATGCGGGGAAATTGCCCTCCTCCCCTCGCAACCAGCGATAATGCCGGAAACACCCCCGCGCATGCGGGGAAATTCCCGGTCAAACCGTGACGATTAACGCAAGAACGGAAACACCCCCGCGCATGCGGGGAAATTCGACAAACACTCACGAATACTACTTTGTACACGGAAACACCCCCGCGCATGCGGGGAAATTAGCCAAGGCAGCGTTTGAGGAAGCGCTGCTGGAGAAACACCCCCGCGCATGCGGGGAAATTTTTCAACGTAAGTTTGAAGCGCTTGAAGATCAAGAAACACCCCCGCGCATGCGGGGAAATTAGCCTTTGATGAAAAATGAGATTTATCGTCCAAGAAACACCCCCGCGCATGCGGGGAAATTCCATGTCAGTCGCCCTGCCTTTCGCCAAATTGTAGAAACACCCCCGCGCATGCGGGGAAATTTGTCCATCGCTAAAACAGAGATCGGCGTCCGTGGAAACACCCCCGCGCATGCGGGGAAATTTCCGACATACATACTTTCTATAATAACTGCCAAGAAACACCCCCGCGCATGCGGGGAAATTCATAAGTTACCTAGTAACGCAAAACCGCAATCAGAAACACCCCCGCGCATGCGGGGAAATTACACTTCAGGTATGTAACCAAGCATATCTGTAAGAAACACCCCCGCGCATGCGGGGAAATTAGCCGAATGAATACACAGACCGTAAAACATGCGGAAACACCCCCGCGCATGCGGGGAAATTCTCCTTTTTCTTGTGCGGATTAATTGTCTGGCGGAAACACCCCCGCGCATGCGGGGAAATTGTTTTCCGCCACGCGCCACGGTTGCGCCACGCGGAAACACCCCCGCGCATGCGGGGAAATTCGCAAAGCAAGCACTCATACACGCTATCACCGAGAAACACCCCCGCGCATGCGGGGAAATTAGCAGTATTTTGTAGGATACTGCTGTATTATACACTATATGTTATGAATTGTCAAAGAGTGGGGGGAGAAAAAATATGGATTTTTCACTTTTAATTCTCAACAGGTTTCCAGTGCGTTTGGGTATCTTCCGTGGTGGAGATTTTATCAAGGGGGGGGTGGAATTTATCACGAATTAGTTGGAGGCCGGAAAGGGTGGTGATGGATTTTGTCGGGGAACCTTTGGCTTGGATGATGAAGCCGGGAGGCTGGGGCGTGGAGCGGAATATGAGCAGGCCGGACGATTCCGGGCAGTACGACATTACCAGATCGGCGGCTTTCATGGCAACGGAGTCTTTGACGCCAGAGACGAAGACATTCGGTTTCGGTTCGATGAACCAGAGCTTGAGTTTCCCTCGAACGGCGTCGGGAATATGATTGGCGATGATGACGATCATTTTTTGATTCCTAAAAGGTTAAGAACATCTTGCGGGCAGCGGGACATGAAATTTTCTTCCAGCAGCCGCGTTTTGAACGATTCCAAAACCTGCCGACGGTCGTAAGCACCGGCCAATTGAGCAGTCAGGTGAAAGGCAAGGTCAAACACCAGCTTCTCTTTATACAGGTCGGCAACATCGTACACGAACGGCAGCGGGGAACCGGAGTGGACGAAACCGATTCGCGGGTCGAGGCCAAGGGAGTACAGGATGGAACAGATCAAAGAATAAAGTGCCGCGTTACAGGAGGTGATCAGTTGGTTGGTAAGGTCGCTTAACTCGAATTTTCCTGGTGTGTAGCGCCGGCCTATCCAGCCGACCTGGTACTTCTCGGCCAGTTCCGCGTATAGCTTTTGAATGCGGTATCCTTCCTTGACCATGAGTTGTTTCAGGGGAAGGTCGGAAATATCCTCGTCGGGGAACCGAAGGGAATACATTTTCCGGGCGATTTCCAGCGATTTTTGGGAGTCGGTCGCCAGGGCCAGTTGTTTTTTCAGATTGTACGTGTTGGCGGTCGGCGTCGTTCCCACCGCGTAAAAAAGGAGGGAATCCTCCCCCACCCAACAGACCGTTGCGTTCAGAGACGCGAGAATTTTGACCGCCGCGTGGGTGATCGTGGTTCCCGGCCCCAGAAGGAGCGTGGAAATGGTCGCGGCAGGAAGGTGAATGACGCTTCCGTCCGCGCCTATCCATTTGACGCTCGAATCGTCGATTTCCAAACGCCCATGCTCCAGGTACAGAAAAGGATACCGATCCCGAAGCATGGGAATGTTGGAAAGCTGCGTGCGAATAATCAGCGGATCACCCATCAGCGGACGCTCCTGTGCAAGCGTAAGGCTCCACGACAACCCGGCGGTCAGCGTAGCGTTTGCACTGGCCAAACTCTAACGGAACGTCGGAAATATAAAATCCATCTGGGTTTTCCACGTCGGCATCTCGGAAACAACGGTCGGGAGCCAACCCCTTTTGAACCGCCAGCGTTTCCATGGCCGTACGCGCTTCTTCTTCCGAGGAAAACACGCCCTGATAGATACAGTCGGTCGGAACGCAGCACTTTCTGCCCAGGTACAAATCGTAAACCGGGTTTTGGAGACTTGCCGCGAATTTTTCCGCAAGCTCATCGGGAAATCCGATCACCACGCCGAACTTCTTGTCCTGGAGGTAGTAGCGGTAGGTCTGTTTGGCTCCACCTCCCACGGCAGGCTTTCCTTCCGAGGTTTTCAAGATGTGGAGCTTCTCCCACGGGTCGCTTTTATCGTAGCCGCTGCCAACCATGTGATAGTCACAAAGTTGGGGAGCAGTATCCCCCGACTTGCGAAAATCGACCGCAAGGAACGACGCGTCCCGCATTTGGGCCAGCAGTTCCGTCTGGGGTCCGGAGTCGCCGCTGGAAGCCAGCAGCAGGCCGTAAACCCCCGATTTCGTTGGGAATAGGGCGGTGGCGCGCAGGTCGAATCGGGAGTCAGCCCCCCACGATTGCAGCGGCGCCTCCAGCCATAAAAACAGGTATTTCATCGGCGGCCTCCTACGGGTTTATAATCTTCTGGATGTCCGCATTGAGAGCATTTGCCAAGTCGTCGATGGAAAAGGAGTTATCCTCCCCAAACTCGTAATCGCTGATTTTACCAAAGAGGGATCCGGACTGTTTTTCGATGCGCTCCAGGTGTTTCTTAAGGTCGTCTTTACTGGCCTGCAAGAGCGTTTTTTCGCGATCGGCTTTCGACGGATTCTCGAAAGAGGCTTGGAAACGATGTCCCTTGCGGACAAAAACTTTTGCGTAATCCCACGGCGTCGCGGCAGCCATGGTCGATTGACGTGCTTCTGGAACCGCCGCATAGAGCGCTTTGACAAAGGCGTCCATACCCACCGAGATGTCCTCGGCACCGTTAAGATTTTCATAGAGCTGCCCCAAATCAATCGAAATGTAGCGATAATAAATCGCCGAGTTGAACTCCAGCGAACCCATGTGCGCGGATCCTGTTTCATCTTCTGGATTGCAGTCGTCGACGGCGGTGAAAAACTCGATTTCCGCCGCGACCTGGTGCGTCGAAATGGCATGGGCAAAAGATGCGGCTGCCTCGACATTCATCTCCGGCGCACTGGCGGCCATTCGTCCGAAAAGGGCAATATCGATCCCGTCTCGGTCGGTATTGACTTTCAGCGATTTCAGGAAGGGCTTGGGATCGGCTTTGGCGTCGAATGCGTTTTCTTTGTAAAACTCCGCGATTGCCGTTGCTTCGGCATGGGAAATATAGAACAGCGTATCGCTCTGCCCATCCTTGACCGTTTTCGTCAAGGCCTTGGCGACCGTTTCCCCACACGCAAGAGCACTTTCCGACGTAGCGCCCAGGGCGACGCAGGCATCGGCAATCACTGAAGTGACATAGCGGGTTCGTGTCGCAATTTCCACACCCTGATCATGCATGGCCAGGCGGATAGCACGTTTCCAACATTGGCTGCTGACACGTGCGCGCTGCACTCCGCCAATCAGTGCGGACTTCGGTGCACCCACATCGTCGCGGTTCAGGCACGAAACGGGAAACGACTGAAGAATGTGAAATTCGACTCGGGTATTCTGAAATGGATTGTTTTTCGACATATGAAATTCCTTTCGTAAAATGATTCAATGGATGTTTAAGAAATAGGGTTAAGTTGAAGCAGTCCGAAACCGAAACCTTTTCCGCGCCCGATTCCGTTGGCAAATGCCGCAGCAAACAGAGCGGGATCGGTCACCGTCAGGGTGCCGGAAAAAACGACTTTGTGCTGAGTAAACGTATTTTCTTTCGCGGTAAACGTCTGAACCGATTGGGTTCTTGCCACCAGACGCTTTTCGTCCGGCGCGAAACCGTTTGCTTTCGCCTTCTCGAGAAACCACTGCAAGAGCTGAGGCAGCTCCACCACAGGCTCCAGTTTCCGCGTTTTAGCATTTCGCCGCACCGGATTGAGAACCACCTCGAAAGCGTATTGACGATGACTTAAAAACGACTCCGCGACCGGCTTGGTTTCCACATGGATTTCGTCCTGCTCTTTCGGCAAATTTGGGGAAAGAACCAGAATGGTATAAATCCCACGCAGCCTGCCTTTGTCCACGTAAAGCACCCGAGACTTCCCTGCGGCGTCAAAACCACTAAACAGATCATACACCATCTTGTGAACGGAATAGTCATCCTGTATGCGTTTGTGGGCCATCTGTGGCGTTAAACTTATTCGGGAGAGGTACATGCGTCGTCCTCCTGTTTTTTGCTGTAATACTGTTTCGCCCATTGCAGTTTGACTTTCTCAGAAAAGTAGAGAATGTCCCGCAAAAGTTGAGCGTAATCCAACGAAACCTTCTCCGCGTTCTGCACAAGTCGGAGAACCGGACGCAGAACCGGAACCAGCTCCACCGACGAATCACACGCGAGAAGGCGACGCAATTTACGTTCCACGCTGTCGTCGTCCTCCTGGAGACTTTGCTTGCAGAAGCGCAGTGCTTCGCCCAGTCGCTGTGTGCCATTTTTTGTCACCCGTTTTCGTGCAATCGCGGCTCCCACTAGTCCCAGCGGGAGACGTTCCCAAGATCTTTCTAAATCGCAGAAATGAACCAGATACCTCCACGCCTGCGACTCGGTGTCCGGATTATCCGCTCGCGTCATCGCGGCGCGAAAACCGCTATCGTCCTGAATCTTTTTCATGACATACGCCACAAAATTGGCGGCATTAACCTTCTTCTTTGTTTCTTCTGTCATACCTTCTCCTTTTTGACTTTCTTCACGGGTTTTGTCTTGTCAGATTTTTTCCCAAAGTACGGTGTGCCCTGAACATACGCCTGAATCTGTCGCGGAGTCTGATGGGGACAAAACTGGTCGTAACAGGAACGTGCCACACCCTGCCACGCTTTTTCCGCGGCCAAAACCTCCTCGGACTCCTCTTTCTCCAAGCTCAAATCAATAATCGCCTGCGCTGCTGGTTCCATCTTCTCCCAAAAAAGCTGTACCGCCTGTTTCGCCAGGTCGCCGCTGCGCTGTTCGTCCAGCGACTTGAAATAACGATTTACCGCACTGTAAAGCACGGACGCGTAATCGTCCAACGTCTGCATAAGATTTTTGTAGCGCAGGAAAGAGCTTGCCCCACGGACTTCATCTCGCCCCTCATACCAACTCATCGGGATGGTGAATTCCGACTCGACGTAATCTTTTTTCGCGGAGACGTACTGCTCCCCGGAATTATTGTTGACACCCACACCCCCCGTCCAAATTCCGAACATTCGGTCATGGGAACGATCCATCTTGTCCAGCCCACGAATTAAAAACGCTGGCATGGTGGAGTTCGTGTTCACATCCAAAAATTGCAGCAGCGAACTCAATTGCCGCCATGGCTTTTTCTCGGTATCGCACCAGAGGGCACGGGTATCTTCCGGTTTTGTACCATAAAAAAGCACGATTCCCGGGTCCCACTGCCCCTGCTTGTGTGTGGGATACGAAATGCCCTCGGTCATTAGAAGAGAATCTTCGTGAAGGCAAAAAAACTTATTCAACGGAAACAAATGCCCCTGATACGTCGAACGATACGCCTCGGCACTGGAACCGCCTTCGTCGGTCGGCATCGCTTCCCAAAAGGGACACCCCAGGGGATTTGATTCGCGAAACAGGCACAGCGACCTCACCTCTTCTTCCGTTAATAAATTGAGATAAAGCGTCTCCAAAATCGTTTCCCCAAGCAGGAACGAATGAAGATAACCACTGTAACCGGTCAGGGTTCCCTGAGAAGCGGATTTCCCCTTGTCGGGACCCGCAGGATCAATTTTTGCCTTAAGGTCGTACTTCTTCCCTCCGCTGCCGTAGGACGTGCCGCACAGAATCAGCCGAGCCGCTTCCGCGTCGGAAAAGCGCTTCATGCCGCTCCACTGCGTCAGGAGCGTTTTGTTTCCACTGGCCGCCGTCCAGGCAATACCCTCCAGCCCGGCTTTCGCACACTTCCCCTTCAACTGCGGGAACTGTAAAAACGGGAGTTCCTCATCATAGAGGTCAAAACGGTCGTGCCACTTTTCAAGATAGGCAAGCGCGTTTTGGGAAATCTGCTCCAACGTCAACTCCGCCCACGCTTCCTCATCGGGAATCGGCGTGGAAGCATGGACAATACAGAGAAGAAGGCGAAGGATTACGACTTTCTCCACCGCCGTGCCGCCCAGACGCAAATACTCTGGGTGCTCAAACACATCCCGGAGGCTCCGCTCGCCGACTCCCGCGATGGGAATCCACGGATCGTCCACCAGGTTAAAGGATTTTTTTTCTGCAATCATATAAAATTTCCTTTCTGATAAAATAACTGTACATCCCCACTCGCGTGAGGAAGTCCGGATTTACGACTATTTCATTGGAAATAACCTCAAAATTTTTGGAAAACACAAGCCAAACATGAAAATTTTCTAACCGATACAATGATTTTCCTATTTCTGTTTTTCTTCCGCTGCATAAAAATACCCGATGTTCTCTTGGTATCCTAACTTATATTTTCCCGACTCCACCACGTTATGGGAAAAATCCCGGAGTATCCCCCCGCAGGAGTCGATGAACGCTGCGCGAATGGGGCGATCCTCATTTTGACCAATATATAATAGATGGCTCAGAAAATCGAGCTTGAACGATTCGTACGCCGGCGCGGCATGTTCCGGCACACGAATCAGGTGTTTTGTCAGGATTCGGGAAACCCAAAACTTCTCTCTCGGCGTGGCATTTTTGCCCGGAATCGTCAAGAAACCCTCTCTGCCATGGAGTTTTAATCGCCCGTTTTCTCGGTCGCAATCTTCCAGAAGCAGCAGCTCCACCGTGGCTTCTTCACTGTAACGGGTGCCCAGACCTTCCTCGTCTTTCCTGGTGCGTTCTGCATCTCCCTGACTCAAACGGGCAAGCCCTTCCAACACATCCTTTCGCTTTTCCAGTTCCTCCTTCAATCCCTTATAATATCCCGTTTCCTCTCGCTCGGTGTACGTCTCCTCCAGCAGCGTCCGCATGTCGCGGGGCAAAACAATTTCCGATCGGCTTTCCCACACTTCCTGCGAACGCGCCAGAACGTACCGTGCATAGACGTAATGCTTTTCATGCGGGGGCTTTTTATATTCTGGGCGATTCGCATATGGCTCCTCGTTCAAAATTTCCACCACACACCGGGCCGTGGAAGGCCGAAGAGCGTCGAGACGCCGGTGCCGCCAGAGCCGCCCGATGCGCTGAAGGAGCATGTCCGTCGGACAGAGTCGGGTGATGAGATAGTCCGCGTCGATGTCGATCGACTGTTCCAGAACCTGCGTGCCGATGAGAATCTTCCCCCCGGCGCGCGTTTCGGCCGTCACGTTTTTCCCGTAAAGCTCCGTCCATTTTTTCTCCTGTCGAGAACGAACGAAACTGGGAAATCGGGAGTGAATCAGCCCGACCTGGATATTTTTCTCGGCTCGTGCGCGGAGAATGCGAAACACATTCTGTGCGTCGCGCACCGTGTTTTCGATCCAGAGAACACACTCGCCATTTTCCGCTTTTTCCAACGCACGGTCAATAGAATCCTCCACTTTCCGGCTCGAAACAATCGACACCGTTTTGCTCTGAGGCGGTTCCGTCTTCTCAAATTGCACCGCTTCTCCATCGTGATAACTCAAAAGCGGATAGCACGATTCCAACGGATTTGGCGTTCCGTCCGAATTTCCCAATAAGTCGTTACGTGTCTGGCGAGTGAGCGTCGCGCTGAGGAGAATCACGGTGCAGTTCATTTCCCGCAGCATTTTGATCAACGCCTGAATCAGCGTCCCGGTGTACGCGTCGTAACTGTGGATTTCGTCAAGAATAACCACCTTTCCTGCCGCGCCGAACGCACGCATGAAATTGTACCGCACATTAATGACCGCCATCAAAATCTGATCCACCGTTCCGACGGCAAACGGAGCCAAAAGCCCCCGCTTGCGGTGATCGAACCACGCGTCGCGGTCGGCTGCTCGCTGCTCCATTTCCTCGCCATCAGAACTATACAATTCGTTCCGCAGCCACGCCTGACCATGAAGCAAAAGCGCCCGGCGGGATTCCTGCTCGGGAAGGATCTTCTTCAGGAATTCCTTAAACCGCTCGTGGATTTTGTCGGAGGTCAGCTGCGTCGGCAACGCGAAGTAAATTCCGTTGTGCCGTTCCTTTTCCAGCAACCGATACGCCAGATACAGCGCCGCTTCCGTCTTTCCGCCGCCCATCTCAGTTTCCAGCACATACACACCGCCCGGTACCATCTTTTCCGCCATGAGCGACTGCACCGCAAACGGCGGGAACCCGAAAATCTCCTCGAACGACAGTCCCTCATTCACCCGAAATGGCACGAATCCTGCACCGCTTATCACCGACTGGATTTTCTCGTCCGAAAGCTCCTCATCCGCTCCCAGATCCATCCCGGAACTGAGCCAGTCCGCCAGCGACGTCAGCCCCTGCACCAGCCGAAACTTCGGGGAACCCCACTTGTACGGAACATCCTCCAGCTCCAGCCCAAATTCTCGACACAGTGCCTCCGCCACAGCACGCTGGTTTTCCTTCCAACCGCTCTGCCCCAGATGTGCGCCAGAAGATTTTCCCTTGCAAACCCAACCATGATGATCTCCCGCCAGATCCGCGAGATGGTACAATTTCCAACCCTTCAAAATCGTCCGCGAAGAGGCGGCATGATTTTCATCCTGTACCTCCACCCCCACCAAATTCAGCGCCATTCCCAGCGCACCATAAATCTTATCCTGAAACGCGGGCGTCAGCTTTCCGATGTCGTGCAAGAGCGCCCCAAGCAGGTCTCTGGTTTCGAATAAATCCCCAGCACGCGTTCCCCGCAGAAAGTTCAATATGGCCAGCCCGACACGAAACGTGGCCCGTAGGTGTGTCGAAACGTCGCACCCTTTTTCGAGTGTTCCGTCTATCTTTTTAGTTTTCGCAAGGCATTCCTTTACCGGTAAAATCATGGATTCCTCCTTTTGTGCCCGATACACTAATAAAATTCCGCAAACGTCCTAGGGACTATCGATAATTTCAGTATGACGCCCAGCAGAGGAAAAGTCAAGACACAAAGACAAAAAAATAATAGAAATTTATCTTTTTTTCTGAAATTTTTTTTGACCGACTTATGCCGCGAGAATATACTGGTTCCAATTTAAAATTTCGTTTTGTGCGGCTCTGAAAGCAGGCTTTTTCAGCGAAGCAAAAAAGCCGGTGAAGCTGAATTTTATAATGTATCGGGTAAAAAAAGCGTCGGGAAAATGGCAGACAAAAAGACGGTCTTACTGCACAGAAGTGCATGGAGTGGCAGCGGAATGTGAATGGGCGGCGGCAGCGAAAAATATTCCATATTTTCCTAAATCGAACCGCGATTTTTATTTTTGTATAGATTCTCCTTTAAATTTCCGTTTTCGCTATTTTCGCGCATGTCGCTCGACCTCCTTCGCGATTCGCTCATACATGAACTAAGGGACGAGAACCGGGCGGAAACCGAGGAAATCGCCGCGGTACGTCGGTATATCGCGGCCCCGAACCGCCGAACGACAGTACCTCGCGATGATGCCCCAGTTTCCGCCACGAATCACTCGGTACGAGCCAAATGCAGGTCCCGTCGGGTCGGTGACGGAACCGATTATATAACTTCCTTTCCAGTCGGCACACCACTCCCAGACGTTTCCGTGCATGTCGTATAAGCCCCAGGCGTTCGGGTTTTTCTGCCCCACTGCGTGGGTCGTCGAGTCTGAATTGGAATCGTACCATGCCATGGAATCCAAGTCTCCTGCGTATGCTCCTGTCGTGCCCGCGCGACACGCATACTCCCACTGCGCTTCCGTGGGAAGCTGAATGTTTAAGCCGAGGTTACGCAGCTTCTGGCAAAATTCCTGGCAGTCGTCCAAGCTTACACACTCCACAGGCAGCTTGTTCCCTTTAAAACGACTCGGATTATTTCCCATCACGCTTTGCCACATTTCTTGCGTCACTTGTGTTTCCAGCATCCAGAAACCTTTTGTGAGCGTCACGCGGTGCTGCGTTTCGTCGTTATCTCGCCCAGCTTCCGACGACGGACTGCCCATCATAAATTCTCCCGCCGGGCACCAGCGAAACGCGAACTCCACGCCGTTTATCGTTTTCACCATGCGCACGCCGGGTTCCGGATCTTCGGATGGCCTCCGCTCTGCTTCCAATTTTTCCTGCGCCCGCCGCTCCGCGTCCTCGCGAAGCTTTTTCATCTCCACATCCGTCTTCACGGGAGTCGGTAAGGACACGGAAAATGTCGGATCGGAAAGCGCGTTCATAAACGCCATGCACGACGGGAATCGGTCTTTACGGTCTTTCGCTAAAGCCTTTTGCAGTGCGGAATTAACGTGTGCCGGGGCGCTTATGATTTCTTCCGGCGGGTCTTGTAAAATGCACAGGCGCAGCATTTCGGGGTTCGCCGCCATGAAGGGAAGGTGGCCGGAATAAAGCTCGTACGCCACGGCTGCCAGGGCGTACTGGTCGGTGCGCGCGTCTTGCTGCTGAGGGTTTCCTTCCCACTGTTCCGGTGGCATGTACGCCATGCTTCCGCTGGTCTTGAGCTGCAAAAAAGTGTGAAACGCCGTGTCCGCCTGGAGAATCTCCGCCGCAAGATTAAAATCGCTCAGCTGCACAGTGCGAATTGTCCCGTCTTCGGACTTCGGAAGAAATATGTTGCCCGGATTCACGCCGTGGTGAATCACTCCCTGCGTGTGTGCGTAATCCAGCGCTTCGGCCAGAGGTTTTAAGATCGGAAAAATCATTTCCTGACGAAATTTTTTCTGCTCCCGGAACTCGGCCAGCGACAAGCCTTTCAGCCATTTCATCACGACGTAATAACCAAATTTCCCATCCTTTTCCAGCGCGTAAACTGGGCAAATATTCGAATGATGAAATCGACGAATCTTTTTGAACGTCTTCTTCACCTGATCCATCGCATCTTCGTTATGGCGAATTTCCTTGGGCATAAACTTCAGCACGACGTTCCGCCGCGATCCAATCAGGTCGAATGCCTTCCAGACCACGCCCATTCCGCCCTGTCCGACCTGGTTTTCCAGCCAATATTTTCCCGCCAAAAGCATTCCTTGTGACAATTCCTGAAGCTCAGTGTCCACTTCGTAATCGGAATTTTCATAATTGCCGAATGCGTCCAAACTGTTTTGAGATAAATTTTGCTTGCAGTCGTCACTCATTTTTTATTTCTCCATGATGATAGTTTATTTCTATTTTTAATTTTTAAGTGTGATTTGAAACCAAAAAACGCGTTCTCGTTCCGAAACACCCTGGCAGAGAGCAGGAGTGCTCACCCTCCCCGGAATACCCTGTCGGCTGCCTCAGGAGCCGTGGACGAAGCGAAGCGTATTCCCGGAAAACTGCCGCGCGATTTTCCACTGCGCTGACTCCGAAGAGGGAGGTGTTAAATTTCTCTTCTCTGACAGGTATGCCGGTTAAGGGTGGGGGGAGTTCTGGAGAGCAGGAGTGCTCACCCTCCCCGGAATTAATGATGATACGGTCTTTTTAAAATTTCATGAAAAAGTCGAAATAAGTTTTTTCAAAAAATATACCTGGTGCCCGCTTTAATTTCCGTTTTTTGTGGTTCTGAAAGCAGGTATTTTCAGTGAAGCAAAATGTCGGAGAAGTGGAAATTTATCGTGCATCGGGTATAAATGATCTAATAAAATTCTCACGGAGGAAAGTCGTTCTGGAGCGTGGTATGTGAATGTTATAAGTCCACACTGTCAGCACCAGGTAATTTCTCAAAAGCTTCCACCAGAGCGGCGTCCTGTCTGGGAAAAACGCAGCGTAAATCCAGTACGAGAGTGTCATGTTCCAGGTTTCCCCATACCGCGGGTCTGCTGGCGGAAAGGCGATTCGCGATTCGCCCGATGATAGCGGGGGCGTCCATACCGTTTACGTTATTTGGTCGGATGCAGATCTGGACCGTTTCCAGTAAAGGCGTTTCAGGAAAGCCGTTAAAGATTTGCGCCAAGACAGTACGAATGTTTACTTGTCCGATGATGCTTAAGGGTTCCAGTCGGCGCACGATTCGCTGTGCCCGATAACGCAGATTTTCGATCGGTGTGTCCAGTAACTGTAAAATCGGTACGGAAGTGCGTAAACTCTGTGCATTCATATATTTTTCGAGTGTCGCTTCCAGGGCGGTCTGCACCAGAGGGGGACAAGAGAAAGCGGGCGCGAAGGGATTCTCCTTACACATCTGAATCAATTCACGATTTCCGGCTAAAATGGCGCAGGCGGGGCCGTTTAACATATAATCGCCTGAAATTAAGACCAGGTCGGCACCCTCCTTCAGAGCTTTTTTTGCCGAGGGGAGTGAACTTCCTAAGACGGCGTCCATGTCTATTAAACCACCCAGTCCCAGATCGACAAAAACGGGTTTACGCACAGGGTGGGACACTTTTATTACTTCCGAGAGAGAGGCCATTTCTGAAGCGCCGGTAACGGAAAAATGCCCGGGAAAAGCATAAAAGGTAAAGGCAGTATCTTCCTGTGCCAGCGCGTATGAATAATCCGTGGCCAGAGTCCGATTCGTCGTTCCGATTTCGCATAAAGGTACACTGACCGCACGTGCCAGATCGGTGACACGAAATTTGCGGCGACGACTTTCGTAAAGGTGTCCACGAGAAATTACGATTTTTTTCTTTTCACTGCCGGAAAAAGTCGAAAACATTAATAAAATTCCTGCGGCGGTACTGTTTAAGACGATCGTTGACTCCGCACCGGTGAGTTTATTTAGAAGTTTTTCCAGCGACATTTCCTGGCGGCGAGGATTCCATATGGAGAGCGGTTCTCCCATTCCGGGATAATCCGACAAAAAGGCGGTTACTGTGTTTACCGCTTCTTCGGCTAAAGGAGGAGGGCCTAAAGTCTCAGGAAATAATTCGCCCGTGGCATTTATTACCGCTCCGATCTGAGAAGGGTCTCCCTGTGTGATCCGCTTCGCGATTAAATCCGCGATTTCAGTTACAGTCGGAAGCGTACGCTGCGTCGCGATTAAGGCCGCGCGACTTCTTAATTCGTCCATTACGTTTAAAGTCGTGGATACGATTTCCCCATGACTGATTTTATTCAGCAGAGATTTTACCGCGGGATTCTCTAAAATTTCACCTAAAGAAGGAATGTTTTTTAATGGATTTTGCATGAGGCATACCTAAGTTTTCGATTTATTATATACCCGATACACTATAAAATTTCCGCTTCACCGGCATTTAGCTCGCTGAAAATGCCTGTTTCGAGAGCCGCACAAAACGGAAATTTAAAGTGGAACCAGTATAAATATAAAATATGTTCCATTTCCAGTGAATGGGTACACCAGAATTTCTCTTTAATGATATTACATCCTTCACGTTTTGTATACCCGGCACGGTGTGAAATTTTCGTATTCGGAGAACTATACTGGTTTCAATTTAAAATTTCGTTTTGTGCGGCTCTAAAAGCAGGCTTTTTCAGCGAAGCAAAAAAGCCGGTGAAGCGGAAATTTTATAGTGTATCGGGTATATAAAAATCCAAAACTTTACGCACGATGGATGCGAGAAGTCGGGGAATTTTATGATGTTTCAGTACGAAATTATTATTATACTGATTTCACTTTAAATTTCCGTTTTATGTGGCTCTGAAACAGAGAAAATTTTCAGCGAAACAAAAATTCCGCACCCCGATATTTTTGTTTGGCAAAAAAATGAGTATTTATAGAACCGTAAAGAAAAAAGAAAAAAAATTAAATAAAATTAGTGTGATAATCAAAAGAGGAAAACTCAAAATTTTGTTTTCAAAAAACTAAAATTCTGACAGACCGTGATTATATTAAGGAGAAAATGAAAAGTCTGCTTATCTCTGAGTAAAATGAAAATGAATGGAATATTAAAACGAAAAATAAAATTTTGCTAATTTTGGTAAAATTTTGTAAAAATGCAAAAAAATGAATACGTTTACTAATTTTCATTGTCCTTCTGTAACGATGATATTAATAATTATGATTAAACGGATTATTTCGGTCATAAACCGAATTCACGTTCAATTATCGTTTTGTGCTGCCATCAAAACAGGCATTTTAAAACAGAAGTGTTATAAAATTCCGCATCTCGGTATTTTTACTTCGCTGAAAATGTGGTATTCAGAGCCGCATAAAACGGAAATTTAAACGAGAGCCAGTATATATTAAAAATGAAAGATGAGAGTATGAATCTGGAAATTTTTTTAAATTTTGAGCGTCTGACCGTAAAAAAATGGAGATGCAGTCCATTATATTTTCCCATTTTAGCTATTTTTACATTTTTTATATTTTCTTATGGAGAATTAAAAACGGCAGAAGCAGAAGAAGAAACGCCGCCGGTAAGAATCGCTGCACGAGATACCGTTACGGAAGAAATACTTTCGGCGAAAACGAAATTTGAAGAAAAACCGGCCGCTTCTTGGGCGCCCACGGCGGAAGATATGCCTGGCTGGATAAATACAGAATTTCCAGAAAATATACTTGTCGAAGAAGCTCCGAATGAGGAAAATGCTGAAAATTCGAATTTCGAAGAAACATTATTCGCTGAATCAGGTGCTGATGCAGATGTTTTACTGGCCTCTTTACCGACAGATATTCCGGAAAATTATACACCACCGAAAGCGATTTATCCGGAGAAAATTACGGTATTAGCGAATTATGCCAGCGGAAATGTCGCATTTTGGCTTATATTTCCGGATAAAACACGCCAGGCGAAAAATTTACGAGTCGGCGAAACGACTGCGGTTCCGTATGTTCCTGGCGCGGAAATCGTGTTTCAGCAGGGAGAGAAAGTAAGCAGAAAGCTGTTACAGGAAGATCAGATTCAGGTTTTTGCAGATACGAATAAGGAACTGGATCTTTATGTTTTGGGACCAGATTATACTTATAAAAAAAATACACGGAACGGTGCCCCACCAGCACCGTTAAAAATAGAGGAAGATTATCTGAAAGCGGTACACAGCGAATTAAGCATGAGGAAAATTCCAGGAGTTACGGAAAGTACAGAGCTTATTCCTGGAGTAAGTTCCGCGCCGAGAGCCCCTAAAATTTTGGTGATACCCGTGCGTATTTTGTGTGATGATAAAGTTCCGCAGGCTCTGGATGTATGGGAGAAGCGTGCACGGGCAAGAATTAAGGCAGCATCTGATATTCTTGAACGAACATGTTTTGTACGTTTACATATTATAGATGTCAGTACATGGACGTCATTTTCGGCAGCGAAAGACATACGGGAACTGCTTCGGGATTTTGAGCAAAAAGTTAGAGTCGCTCCCGCCACGCTGGCGATCGGCTTTACAGGTCATAAAAACTGGAGTATCGGAAAAACAGAATTAGGTGTCGCAGGTCACCCATTTTTTCCGTATATATTAATACGAGAAGCCGCGCCGGGCACGACAGAAGTGGAACGTCTGGAAACACTCCTGCATGAAATGGGACATTATCTGGGAGCAGCTCATTCGACAGACGAGAATTCCATCATGCGAACGGTCATGAAAGACAGGCGTGGCCGACTTTCAGATTTCGTGATTACATATGACCCGTTAAATACCCTGGCGATGAATCTTTGGATCCGTCAGTATTATCGTGCAAAAGGTCCTTTTACCCCACAAAAAATCGAGACAGATATTCAACAAAAACTTATCGCGACATATAAACTGTTTCAGACTGCGGCGGAATATCAGGCTGCGAATACAAAAACCCCGGTGGAAAAAAATCCGAACGTGGAATTTCTTTTGGCCATTCTCCGATTAAAAGATATGAAACCAGATACTTCGGAAAGTGTAAAAAAACTTGCGTCTGAACACCAGGAAAAAACAGAAATAATCGAAAAAATAGCTGAAACAGCATATGATCCTGAAGATCCACTGGGAATAATGGAAGAAGCGCAAGAATCAGAATCTTTAGAGCAGGCACAGGCGGAAAATCATGATCCACTTAAAATTCTTTTGGGTGAAAATGCAGGGACACTAGATTCTGGTGACGAAACGCGCGTGGGAATGTCCGAAGGATCCGCCAGTGAAATGAATGAAGAAGATCCACTGGGGATTTCTGGAATTATTAGAGGTCATACATCAGAGATTCATGAAAACTCTTCCAAAAAAGAGTTTCAAAAAGAATCAGAAGAAAAAGAACCTTCAAAAATTTCTTCTTCGCGTCCCTCTTCAGTTTCGCCCAAAAATAAAGAGGAAAAAAGTGCTCGTACTGAAAATACAGCACTTATTTCTTTACAGGAAGGTGAATGGGAGTATGAGACGGTGGAAAATTTTCAGCTTCCTTTACGTACAGCACAATATATTTTGGCGTTCACGCTGAACGCGATTACCACAAAAAAAGAACTGATGACCACTCCATCTGGCGAATTTCCAGAAGATAAATTTACAGAAAGTGTAATTCGTTATGCGGCATCTGCTGCGAAAAATGTCGGAGGGGATAAAGCAGCGGATTCAGAAGAAGGGAAAACAGCGCGTATCGCGTTTCTTTTGTCGGTGGGAATTTTGCTGGATCCGTCAGAGTTATTACAGAATTTACCTGCATATGGAAAACGTTTTCGTTCACTGGAAACTTCTGAAATTAAAAATGCACGAAAAAAACACCTCCGAAATGTTTCTGCGCTGGGACGTGCCGATCTTTGCCAACATTTTTCGATTTCTGCTGCGCTGGCCGCCCATTTATCACCTGGAATGGTGGAAGAAATCGGTTTAGAAAAAGAATTTCATGATGATCGCCCTGGAGGAAGTGGTTTTGACATCACAGACCTTAACGCAGATCTGGCGGGTGTCGCTTTTTCTGTCGCAGTACAAAACGGAAGTATTTCACTGGAAAAAATTGCGAATGAATTTCGTTTTGAAGATTTTATTCCCATGAAAATCGACATGCCACAAGAGTTTAAGAAACCGCAAAATAATCGTCAGGCAGACAAAACTCTGGAATATTTAAGAACGGCCATTCAGGCATTACCTGTGTATCAGGAAAAAGAAGGATAAATATTTTGAATACGTATACTCTGATTAAAGTTTAAATTTCCATTTTGTGCTGTCATACAAAAATTGACATTTTCTTGAGTAAAAATGCTGGTCTGTCTCGGCGGACGCGAGATGTGATTTTATCGTGCATGAAGTATGTCGCATCCTATAAAATGTCCATATATACTGGTTCCACTTTAAAATTTCGTTTTGTGCGGCGCGGAGAGCCAGGCATTTTCAGCGGAGCAAAATGCCGAGGAAGCGGAAATTCATAGTGCATCGGGTATAAGATTTTATGGTGTGTGAACGATAAAGCTTATCGGGGGGCTTTCCGCGCCAGTAAGATATTATATAATAAATAAAATTAGTGATATTTTAGATTTCTGTTTCATTTTGCTGCGAAAAATTAAAATTTCCACAGGTAAAAATACCGATGAAACAGATTTTTATCGTGTGTCGGAATTATTTAATGCATCTTATTATATATGCCGATTTTTTAAAGACGTATTTTTGCAGTAATACGAATCAGATATTTCTGTAATATGCTGACTCTATTTTAATTTCCGTTTTATGCGGCTCTAAAACAGGCACTTTTAGAGAATAAAAATGCTGAGGAAGCGGAAATTTATGTGTGCCAGCATGAAAACTTTAAAAAAATTTAATATATACGGGTTCCACTTTAAATTTCCGTTTTATGCGGTTCTGAAAGCAGGTATTTTCGGCGAAGCAAAATGCCGGTGAAACAGAATTTTGAAGCGGAATTTTATAGTGTATCGGGTATATAATATCTCTACTATAAATAATGCACTTAAAATAAAATACGGAACGGAGACTGATATGACAGCAGAAAAAGCGATTCTTACTCTTGGCGACAAAAAAATAGAACTTCCTGTAATTCGTGGGACGGAAGGGGATGTCGCGGTGGACGTTTCCAGACTGTATGAGGAACACCGAATTCTGACGTACGATCCTTCTTTGGGCAGTACGGCCGTATGCCAAAGTAAAATTACTTTTATAAATGGGGAAGAGGGCATTTTACGTTATCGTGGCATTCCGATCGAGCAATTTGTGACAAAAACGCCGAACTTTATAGAGGTGGCCTATTTATTAATAAAAGAAAAGCTGCCGACGATGACGGAATTATTGGAATTCCGCACTTTATTGGAAAATAATGAACTTTTACACGAGAATCTTCGGTACCAGTTTCGAAACATACCTGCCGGAGCACCCCCCATGGCTCAGCTTTCAGCCATGCTCAGTAATTTGGCATGTTTTCATCGAGATTTGCTTGTGCTGGATAATGATGAGGAATTTTTGCAGGTCGCTGCCCGGCTCATCAGTAAAATCAGAACGATCGCTGCTTCTTCATACCGGCGCAGTAAAGGCCTGCCTTACATATATCCGGATCCCAATTTACGGTACTGTGCGAATTTTTTGCATATGATGTTTTCCATTCCCTATAAACAGTATGAAATTTCGCCGGCGGTGGAGGACGCGCTGAATTTAATTCTTATTCTTCATGCTGATCATGAACAGAACTGTAGTACCGCCACCGTTCGGACCGTCGGTTCTGCCCGGGCGAATCTTTTTGCCTCATGTGCTGCCGGAGTCAGTGCTTTATGGGGACCTTTACATGGTGGCGCGAATGTAGAAGTGATGGAAATGTTAAAAGGCATTCATGACGGAGGCCTTTCGCCTGAAGACTGTATTCGGATGGCAAAAGATAAGCAAAATCCTTTCCGGCTTTTTGGTTTCGGGCACCGTATTTACAAAAATTACGATCCTCGTGCAAAAATTCTTCGAGACGCCAGTGATAAAGTTTTTTCTCAGCTGAAAATGAAAGAACGGGATCCTTTACTGGATATCGCGCGAAAACTAGAAGAGCTGGCACTTAAAGATCCGTATTTTGTGGAGAGAAAACTTTATCCGAATGTCGATTTTTATAGCGGTATTTTATTACGTGCCATGCATATTCCCACGAACATGTTTACCGTCATGTTCGCGATCGGCCGACTTCCCGGGTGGATCGCGCAGTGGAAAGAGCTGCACGATACTCCGAATTCAAAAATCATGCGTCCGCGTCAGATTTATGTCGGAACGCCCAAAACAGATTATATTCCGCGTGAAAAACGTTAAATTTTATTTCGTATCTTTATACTGGTTCCACTTTAAATTTCCGTTTTGGCGGCTCTGAAAGCAGGCATTTTCAGCGAAGCAAAATGCCGGGGAAGCGGAAATTTATAGTGTATCGGATATAAAAAATACCGCGAAACAAAATTTATAATGTATCGGGCATATGAACGCAGGGGGAATTTTTGTCCGTTCTGCTGCGGGCAGGGAAACATAACGCCGCGGAAGTGAAATTTATCATGCATGGGGCGCATGTTCTTTTTATGCTTTTTTGTCGCACGATTAATATGGAGATACACAGGCTGCCGAACAGACAGCCTGTTTTTTACGAATTATATACTGGTTTCACTTTAAAATTTCGTTTCGTGCGGCTCTGAAAGCAGGCATTTTCAGCGAAGTATACTCTGGTTCCACTTTAAATTTCCGTTTAAAGTGGAACCAGTATTAGTATATCGGATATAAATGTATCGGGTATAAAAATTCAAAAGTCCTGAAATCCCGATTTTCTAAAAAACCAGGAGCTCCATTTTACTTTTTATTCAGCGCATTTTATTTTTTCAGATGAAACAGGAATTTTGTTTATCTCTTCATTTAACGTGCGCATGTCGATTACATAACGAAATTTTGCTTTTCCTGTCCGGAGATTTTCCAGTGCCTGGGAAACTTCTTTCGGATCCGCAGGAATAATTTCCACTTCAGGATAAATTCCATTTTCCACGGAATAATCCAGCATCTCTTGTGTCTGGCTGATTCCTCCGATCAGGGTTCCATAAACTTTTCTCCGGGACAGGGAAACCAGTGCTCCCACAGGAATATACGCCATGTCTGCCGCCGCAGGAATTCCCGCGACAGCCATTTCTCCATCCACGGCCAACATACGAATATACATAACGGGATCATGTTTCGCAGGAATCGTACTGAGGATAAATCGGAACGTGTTTTCCAGTCCTTTCATCTCTTCTGCTTTTTTTACATTTACATATTTTTTCGCACCCAGACGCAGGGCGTCTTCACGTTTTTCTTCCGTCACGTCAAAAACTGTGACTTCTGCGCCGAGAGCCACAAGATACTGCACGGCCATATGCCCCAGACCGCCGAATCCCGCCACCGCCACGACATCTCCTTTTTTAATGTTCGCGTAACGAATCGGGGAATAAGTCGTAATTCCAGCGCAGAAAAGGGGAGCCACTTTTTCCATTTTTGCTTTTTCTGGAATTTTAATTGCAAATTTTTCACTAACGACGATATTATTTGCATAACCTCCCTGTGCCTGCGTATTTCCATGAAAAGGATCTTTATCGGGATATGTCAGTACTCGCTGCGGACAGTACATTTCCCAGTCACGGGAACATGCGTCACACTTCCCGCATGAATTTACCATACATCCCACGCCAGCGTAATCTCCCACCTTAAATTTTGTGACTTTTTTCCCCACCTGAACCACTCGGCCCGCGATTTCATGACCAGGTACCATGGGAAATTCTTCTTTTCCCCAGTCTTCGTGAATATAATGAACATCTGTATGGCAGATTCCGCAATAAAGAATCTCGATTAAAATGTCATTTTCACCCACCGCATGACGTGTAAATTCATACGGTTTAAATTTTCCACTATTATCGAATACCGCGAAACCACGGGTCCGCACACATTCACCTTCTTCTGCGCGAGATTTCTGGATGACTCCGAATATCACGCATGCCGTACACAGAAGTAAAATATATTTTTTCATTTTAGCTCTCTTTTTCCTCCAATTTATTTTTTGCCTCGTACCGCACCTTACCATCTTCGTACGGTATCATCTGAAAACATACTTTCGTGGCCCGTTTCCACTTTAAATTTTAGTTTCCTGAGGTCACAAAATGTGGAATCACGAAAAGTGTTACACCCATGATATATTTTACACCCTTATATAAAGAAAGAAAAAGGGGGGGCATGTTACTGTTTATGCGGCTTTTTTTAATTTCTGTTTCATGCGGATCTGACGGCGGGATTTTCTGCGAAGTAAAAATACTGGCCTTCCTGTCGGCGGACGGAAAAAGAAAAATTATATCTGATATACTATAAAATTCCACATCTCCGGGATTTTACTTTCGCTGAAAATATCTGTTTCAGATCAGCTGGAAACGGAAATTTAATGGAGAACCAGTATACTCACCCTGCCGCGCTGTGGGTGGTGGCCATCATCGCCAGGAAGAAAGCGAAATATATAAAACCGACGATTAAGCCAATAAAAGCAAAAAGTACTGGTTCCACCAATTTTCCAAGAATGGCCACTCGGCGCGATAACTGTTCTTCAGAATAATCCGCGACACTTAATAGTGCCGTATCCACGCTTCCACTTCTTTCGCTGACGGAAACCATGGAAAGACACATGGGGCAAAATTTCGCTAGAGTCGTGTACTGAATTCCCTTACTCAGTGAACCTCCCTGACGTACATATTCACGGATAATTCGTATCTGAGCTGCATAATGTTTATTACTCATGACGCCTTCCACCAGTTCCAGTGCGACCAGAATATCCACTCCGCTTTTCACCAGCGCGCCCAGCGTCTGAGACCACATGGTGTTCGAGTGTTCTCGAAATGCTTTTCCCAGCAGGGGAATAAAAAGCATGGCATAATCCATTTTTTCGCATACGTCCGGATTTCTCCGCGCCAGAACATACATGACCACTAGAATCACGGGCACCAAAATTAAATACACACCATATGCCCAAAGAAAATCATTCGTCGCCATGAGCATTCGCGTGGGCAGAGGCATTTCTATATTTTTTGCCTGCTTTACTATAAATTCCATAATTTTAGGAAGTACATGCACCACCAGAAAATAACTTACACCCATCGCGACCACCATTACGATCGCCGGATAAGTAAACGCCTGAACGATCTGGCTTTTAATTTTCCGCCCGCGTTCCATCAGATTCGCCGCGTAAAGAAACATTTCATCCAGCGTTCCATTCGCCTCCCCGACATCTATCAGACCGATCGTTACTTTTCCAAAACAGGAGGCCTCTTCTTGCAGAGAACGTTTCATCGAATATCCCAGGCGAACTTTTTGCGCCACACGCATATAAATTTTCCCCAGCGCGGACGACGACTGTGTTCCCACCGCTTCCAGTGCAGTTAAAACAGGAACCCCTGCTTTTAACAGAGACGCCAACTGTCGCAGAGAAAGCTCGATCTGTGTTTTGGAAATGAAGAATTGCGGGAGCGTTCTCCCCGATTCAGAGGAAGTGGCGGATATGTCTGAAGTCGCCTGAATCTGCAGCACGATTCCGCCTCCCTGACGCAGTTCTTTCGCCGCGGTGCTTACCGTCTCGGCCTCCACTTTTCCTGTCAGAGTCTGGCCATTTTTTCGGATTTTATAAGTAAAAGTCGGCATGTTTCTTGGATTATATCTTTACTGTTTTCACTTTAAATTTAAGTTTCGCGCGCCATATAAAACAGAAGATTCGCGCGCCACACAAAAACAGAAGCTTCGCGTGAACACACAAAACAGAAGTTTCGCGTGAGCACACAAAAACAGAATTTTTGTATACCGGATACACTATAAATTTCCGCTCCCCCGGTATTTTCCTTCGCTGAAAATGCCTGCTTTCAGAACCACAAAAAACGGAAATGTAAAGTGAACCAGTATGTGCAGAATACTGGAGAGGGGAAATTTTATTGTGCGTCGGGTATATGAATGTGTCGGACAGAGAAAATTTTTCGCCATTCATTATACATCCATCTGGAAAGCGACTCGCTGAACCTCAGCGATCGTGGTTTCTCCCAGGCGTACTTTATGCCCCCCGTCCTGCCGGAGTGTGGGCAGAGATAATTCTTCGAAAGCATATTTTGCCATTTTCTCTTCACTCTCACCTGCACGAATCATCGCTCGAAATGAATTATCCATCGGAATCATTTCGTATAATCCCAGACGTCCGGCATATCCTGTTCCATGACACAGAGGGCAGCCATGTGTCATGGGAACCTGTACCTGCTCTTCTGGTGCCCATCCGAATAAAAGTTGTTCTGACCCATCCGCGGATCTCCACTGAACACAGTGAGGGCATGGCCTGCGCACTAAACGCTGTGCCACCACCAGCCGTAAAGCCGAGTTCACCAGTTCCGGTGCCACTCCGAGATTCAAAAGTCTGGAAATCACGCCGATCGAATCGTTCGCATGAAGTGTCGACAAAACCAGATGCCCTGTCAGAGCACTTTTTACCGCGATGTCCGCCGTTTCACCATCTCGAATTTCACCGATCATGATTACGTCCGGGTCATGCCGCAGCGTGCTTCTCAGTGCCCGGGCAAAACTGACGCGATCACTGTCGATTCGGATCTGATTTATTCCGTCCAGTGGAATTTCCACCGGGTCTTCGATACTCAAAATGTGCAGCGTTCCCGGTTCCTTCAGGTGCCGCAGCGCAGCGTAAAGTGTCGTCGTTTTCCCACTTCCTGTCGGTCCGGAAAGGAGAATGACGCCGTGAGGGTACCCTAAAGTCGTCTGAAATAATTCATTGTGGCGTGTGCTCATTCCCAAAGAATCCAGTGACGCAAGTTCCGCCGCGACACTTTCCGTGGCCAAAATACGCAGCGTGGTTTTCTCTCCGTACAGTGTGGGAACTGTCGCCACGCGCATGGAAATTTCTTCACCGTCTATCGTCATGGAAAGCTGCCCATCCTGCGGCACACGTTTCTCCGCGATATCCATGCCTGACGATACTTTAATCGCGGAAACCAATTCATTTAGTCCATCCAGTGACATGGTACGTTCTTTCTGCATCAGGCCGTCTATTCTTAGGCGCACCACGCCGCCGGTGCTTTCGGGGTCCAGGTGAATATCACTGGAACGATACAGAATCGCGCGATTAATAATTTCTTCCAGCAGAGCCAGGGGGGTGCCGTCATTTTGGCTGCGCTCCGGATAATATCGTCGCAAAAGTGACGGTATTTTTTCCGGATTATAGGTTCTTTCCACGTATACGGGCAGGCTGATTTGTGCCTCAAACTGTGACAGCGCGAGATCATCTTCATCATTCGCCATGACGATATGAAGCTGATCGTCGGAAACCATCACGGGCAAAATTCCCAGTCGCCGCGCCAGTGAGCCGGGCACCATCTGAAGTGCCTGACGTGACGCCACGACTCGGTTAAGATCCAGAACGCGCTGAACGGACTGATGCATGGGAACACCTCTTTATGCTGATTCTATTTAAATTTAAGTGGCCAAAACACCTGTATTTCACGTCCCACGGAATACATGGAACATGTTATTTTCGTGTGTATTTTAGTGTGGAGTTCATGGAACCGTGTGATGATTTATTTCGTTTTTACTTCCTGAATATATAAGGTAAAATGAAACTTTAGTTGTAATTTTGGTGCCACACCCGGAGCCGGCGCAGCGGAAATGGGAGTAAAATCCATATTCGTTTCACGATTTTTCACGTCACTTTCCTCAGGCAGAGTCAGACCTAACTGAATCTGGTCAATTTTAGAAGGGTAAGGATATTTCGCAGCTTCCTCCAGGAAGGAATGAATATTTTTAAACGTTCCCTCCAGGTGAAACTGATATTTTTCCGTGGGAAACGGAGACTGGTTATTCTCGGAAGCCACTTCTTTTTCTTGACTTTTTACTGCTGTTTTCGCACGAGATGTGGAACGCACTCTCGTGGAATTCGGAGCTGCGGAAGTCGCCGCGGGCGTGTCTGAAAACGGCGCGCTGGAAACCAGCAGCAGATGATTTTTCGAAAATAAAAGGGTGAATTCAGCCCAGGTACGTTCTTTATTTTGTAGTGTGACTTTTGGCCGCGAGTCGATGATCGCTTCCATTTCCTTTTTTCGTTTATCGCGTGTCCCTTTTCGACCTTCGATTTTGGCGAGCGTTTCCTGGACTTCATCATCCGTCTCGATCGTCGGAATGGGATCCGGCGGATTACTTTCCTTCAGGGCTTCCTGTGCTTCCGCGATTTTAGTGTTTATCGGATCGATCCACTGGACCCGGCCACCGTAAACCATGCTGATGGCTATTAAAATTCCCAGCGCAGTTCGATGAAACGTTTTCAGTTTACCCCATATTTTCTGAAAATCTTCACGCCATGCGCGTAATTGACGCCGAATGACTCGCATTTTTTCCTCGTAATTTATTTTTTCTGTGGTGTGATCCGAATAAGAAAATCCTGCTCTCGCGATTCTTCGCGTTTTTCCAGTTTCGATAATTCTGCGACATACGAAACACTCTGTAAAGCGGTGTTCAGCATGGGAATCATTTCCATCAGTCCTTCCTGATAACGGGTGCATCCCGTCAGCGCATACCCTCCCGGCGAAAGCTGGTGAATCGAATTTAATCTGGTATACGGAGGCATTTTTTCATTCAGGACATTTAGTATTTCCATGAAACCTGGCGGAAAAACGTTTTTATCCTGAAGGATCGCCGTGATTTTTTCGTAACGTGTGCGCTCCGAATCAATTTTTTTCAGAATGTCATTTTGTTTTTTACGTTCTTCCTGAAGGGCTTTCCATGCAGCGGATTTTCTCTCGATTCCCTCTAATTCCCTCTGTAATTTCATGTGGGCACCCCAGACGAAAACCACCGCCAGAATAATCACCAAGAAAAATAGCCACGTTCCGGCGATATATGGATCTTTATCTTCTTCTCCCAGACCGCAGACCGCTCCGCCACCATCCGGCGCACCGGGATACTCGGCCTGTGCCACTTCTTCTGCCGCCATCTGTAAAAAAGCACTGTATTCCGTCCATTTTACGTCCGTGTTTTCGCCGAAGACGGTGTTTAATTCCACGCGCCGATCTTCTGAAATCGTGAAGGCGGAAAGCACCGAAAGAGGCACATCTTTTTGTGACTCCAGACGTTTTCCCGCCCTCTGAAGACGTTCCGATTCTCGTCCCCGAGTGTCCTCCAGCGCGCCCAGGGGCAGGGCGTTTACCGACATGGGCAGAAAATCCGTCGCGTGAGTTACGTAAAAACCTGAATCACGTTTCAGAAAGAGAAATCTTCGATCTGCGTTTTCTCTCGCGTGTGCGCCTAAAAGTGCCATTTCCAGGCACCCGATTCCTTCCAGAGGAATGCGAATCGTGCGGCAATTTTTCTCAAAAGTCTCTAAAAGTGCGTTTTCGAAAGACGCCACCAGAAGCATTTCCTGCGGGGCCCCCATATGAAACCGCTCCGCATATGCCGCCGCCACACGCACGGTGCCGATTTCTAAATCTGTCTGTTCGGACATCACGCCCTGGACGACCATCTGCATTTCTTCCGGCGATAAATCTGGTGGAAATTCCACCGAGGGAAGTGTGATTAATTCCGACGAAACTAAAATTCGTATCCGTGCCGCATTATTTTTTTCCGCGAAATCCAGTAATCCCGGTGGAATCTGACGTGGATTTTTTCCGGGACATTTCATTTCCGCCTCACGCCGCCACCGTGGACGAGCATACGTCATGACATAACCGTACCACTGTTCGCCATCATGAACCAGCACCGCAACACGGCTTTTTTTCCGTGAAAAAAATAGTCCCATACTTTATCACTCTCTTTACTTTTTTTGAAAATACTACATACGTCGTTTCGTTTTGAGAAAAACCTCTTTTATACCTGATATGCTATAAAAATCCGCTTCTCTGGCATTTTGCTCCATTAAAAATATCTGCTGTCAGAACCGCATAAAACGGAAATTTAAGGGAGATCCAGTATGTTTTTCATTACCGTCATGCGGAGCCCGGAAATCATTTTCATGGACAGAAGTGTCACCTCTGCGAAACCCACGATAAGCATTTTCCTTCGGCCTGAATCGTGAAAAATCCATCATTCATTTTTGTGTTTACCGGTGTCCATACCTCATCCCCACCGCATCCGTTCACTCACGGAAGTTTACGCTTATGTTTCTTGTGTTATGAAACACATCATCTGTGTTTTCTATTAAGGCAAAAACTCATCGAGATTTTCGCTTAAATAAATCGTCGCGAAATTAACGCCTGGCTTTAGTTCGATCGTCTGAATTCCTGAATGCACGGCCTGACTGTACGGCTCTCCCGCGTCTTTTATTCCGTCACCGTCCAGGTCATTAAAAAGATAAGCGTAAACGAATAATTTTCGCGTGCCCGGTGTCAGGCGAGTGAAACATACCTCTCCGGGCGTGTCACCGTCCACCACCGGTTCCGGGGAATGCTGAGGGTAATTCTGGCCATTCACTTCACGAAGAGCAGGTTCCTCATAAAGTAAGGTAAGGTCACCCGATGCATGATTTGGCGGAACTGTCCATGCAAAAAAATCGTTTTTGTGAAAAACGGCACTCGGAGTCATGCCCGCCGGATCACCCATTCCCCATTTACTGCGCGTGATCGTCGTTCCGCCGGATGTTTCCGACCATTTCGCGAACTGCGCTGTCGTGACGCGTATTCCAGTATATTTTTTGTCTTCTCCGTCAATTATAGTCGGTTTTTCTTCCACCGCCGGAGAGAAGACCGCCGCGCGCAGGTGCGTGAATTTTCGTGTGTACGGCGTCCACTGCCATTCATTACCATGATCGTCGATGAAGGTGTTTCCCCGTTTAAGGCTTCCGCCCGTGGCCGTCATTCCGGAACGAATGATCCGAAAGAGGTCTCCTTTTTCCCCAGTGTTCGAGTCGTCGGAGCGTACCACCTCCGCGTCAGTATAAGTTTCTGTCGTGCTGAAAACCGGGATAAATTTTTCGTCATAAAATTGTGGCGTCACCCACGTCATTTGTCCTCCGGAATAATTTCGCACTAAGATTCGCACTACCAGCGTGGCGAAAATCCGTGTTTCGGATAATTTCCTCAGATCGTCGCGGTGATGCCATTCGACTTCTTCTTCCGGCGGGTTTTCCAGCCAATAATCCTTATCCGCCTCGGCGTTTTCTCCAAAACTTCCCACTTCCAGAATCGTGTCACGAGGCCAGAGCAGGTCGGCGATTTTTCCGCTGCCCGTGTCCGCATTTACGCGGAAATCGTTTCCGAAACCGTCATAATAATTTTTTCCCGCCTGCACGTTCAGATACGGCCCTTTCCAGCCGCACTCCAGCGTGACTTTCGGACAGTGTATTTCGCCGAGGGTTACGGAAGCGTCAGAATTTACTTCCGTCAGAAACGATAAAATATCCCCGTCATAACCCTGGTAATACAAAAACGGTCTGGGAACTCTCGGCGTTTCGTCACCAGGGATGGCATAACGAAATTTGAAAATATCGCCGTCCCACAGTTCGGAAAGAAGTTTTCCAGAAGGCGTGATCCAGCCCGTGGTGGAATCGGTGGTGCAGACGTCTTTTTCCTGCCCGTTCGTGGTGTCCAGTTCTCGCGCGATCGGGAGCCGCCCCATGTCGGAGAGAAAAACCCCGGCGTTTTGACCGTCACCGTGCAGCAGCGTTTCGAGTTCATTCAGACGCTGCGTCGTGCGGTCCTTGCGCTGGCCGGTGTGAAGATTATCGACATACGAAAGTGCCAGACTGGAAAGCGCGGTAATAATTCCCAGAACGACCAGAAGTTCAAGCAGCGTAAAACCGGTGCGGTCAGTTCGGAACGGCCGGCGGCGATTTTCGAGATTCATACGTTCCTGCATATTCGGCATTTTTCTAATCTCCAATTAAAAGTCTGCGTCGGTTCGTTTCGGGAACGCTGCTGATGTTCTCGCCCCACGATTCCGTTTCGGGGAAAATAACCCAAAACTGATCCACATTCTTCACTTCGTCGGGGGTGTCCATTTCGGCCGGGGAAAGAATCTTTCCGTCTGCGTCGACCGCCAGTACACGATAATAATATTTGTCGGTCTCAGACTGTGCGTGAGGGGAAGTTAAAACCGGGATACGCTCCGTTCGGTTTCCAGATTTTTGCCCTACGGAAGAAGGATCGATTTCCCGGTAACCTTCACTGGAAATGTAAGGTCCGCGCCATCCACGGCCACGTTCATTATCCCAGATCGGGAACTGCCAATTCGTGTTATCCGTACCGTCCGTCCGCAGAGAGTTGGCCATCAGCGGAGCCAGACCGTACTGCGCGATTTTAAGATAATGCGTATCTCGCTGCAAAACGCAGTCCACCGCCATGCGATGAAACGCTCGTTGGATGTCGGAAAGCTCTTTCTGGACGATAGGATCATGAGCCACTTCTTCCTTCGTGCCGGTGAAGTGGGAAAAAAAGACGGACGCCAGCGCGGCCAGCAGTCCAATAACGATCAGCAGTTCAATCAGCGTAAAACCGTTTCGTTTACACATGGAATCAGCCTTTATATTATGAAGTTAATTTTACTCACGCTGCCGGAAGTAGGGGCATGAAATGGGGAAATAATAAAAAACCCGGCGACAGTCTCCCACCGCCGGGAAAAACTTCGTTTTGTAGCTTCACGTGATGTGAAGATTCCTTTCACACGATGTAAATCATCTTACGGATTCGTGATTCCGCATTCCGGACAGGAGGTTCCGAGAAGTTTTGCTTTCCTGGCATTCGGATCGTAGGTAATGGAGTAAGAACCTGTTCCGACTGGATCTCCGCCAGCGTCCACACATTCCGCCGTGGCGGACAGCGTGACGACACCATCCGAATCGGTGGAGGCCGTGCCCCAAGTTAAAGTCCAGACCTGATCCGGATTCGCTGTATTCCATGCGGTCACCGCATCATTAATGAAGGTCTGCATCTGCGTGTCATCTTCCGCTTCTGCACTGGAAGGAACGGGCACTGACGCGATTCCCCCGCCGCTGACGCCAGAGGCTGTGTAGGTCGCGTAACCATCCGATTTTAATCCGACGTACGCCACGTAATACGCGAAATCACCTTCAGGAATGGGGCAGGCACCGGGAACGTCCATCCCCACCGAGAAACCTTTCGTCCAGGCAGTGGTCTGTGGAGCGGTCCAGTCTGTCGTGGGAGCGATGAAAAGAGGAATGATCTTGGTGTACCCTTCCTGCTCTAAAAGTGTGATAGTTTTCCCGTTAAAAGTATAATCGGCGCCTGCGTCGTCCACCCAGGTTCCTGCGGTGGTGCCGGCGATTACATCCGCGATTTCTTTTCCCACGGCGACATACTCATAACCCACTTTCGCGTCTTCCGTCGTACCGGCTGGATCGCCCGAGCCATATGCTAATTTCGTAATACCCACAGAAGCTAACGCCGCCACGTCACCCGCGGTGAGAGTCGTCGCGCCGGAATTCTGCATGTTCGCTTTTAAAACCGTCGGCAGTCCAGACATGGGGGAGTTACCAGTCGATACTTCATAACCTGTATGAAGGCCGTTTGGCAGCATGCCAGAGGTCATCGATTCAAATTGCTTCAGCGTACGGAGCGTTCCTGCCTGGTTATAATTACAGACACCTTCCAGTGCAGTGGTTCGGTCACCCATCAGAGAGGGGAGCAGAACGGCGGCCAGAGCGGCCAAAAGACCAATAACGATTAATAATTCAATTAAAGTAAAACCTTTTCTCATTTTATAGGGTTCCTTTCTTACAAAGTGTTTGGGTGCTGTGCCGGCATAAACGTAAGAAAACCACACTCTCCACGTCGGCGATCCACCCAGTATGAAAAAACAAAAGTTCCGAAAAACTAATAACACCCGTCCGAAACCCACATTCGCGACGAAAATAAATAGCGCGCTTACCTCTCTTCCATAAGAAGCGAAAAAAGATCGGCGATTAACTTTTCCTGTCTTCAGGAAGCACCTCTTCACTGTCCGCCGTAACAGGAATCGGTGAATTTACAACAAAACGATACTGCTTTCCGCTGCTGACGATGACTTCTTTTTGGCCACGCTTTAAGATGCGAATGTCGATTCGCATTTCGCCGTAACCGTCGTGCTGCATTAAGTCTGCGTATCGGGAACAAATACACTGAATAACTGCATCGTTTTCCATGTCTGGATAACTGACCATAAATCATTAGAGAAAAAAATTCCCCACTCCTTTCTGCTTTTCCTCGAGGCATCTTCTCGTCCCAAGAGAGAAGATAGTACTACTAAAAATTTTAGCCCAGTCTAAACTTCTTGATATACATAAAATATCACGAAGAAAAGAAATTTCAAGAGGGGGGAATGTTTTTTAAGAAAAATTTTGAGAAAATTTTAGTAAAGCATGCACTAAGTTTACTTATTTTGTGTATTTTAAATTTCTAAATAAAGATCAGCGGTTTTTCTCGAGATTTTTCCACTTCGGACGGCCTCTTCTAAAGACTGTTCGAGGGTTCTCATCCCGGCGTCAAAGTTTGTTTGCATAACTGTACGAATCTGGTGTGTTTTTTGATCACGAATCATGGCACGGACAGCGGGATTCACGACGAGAATTTCGGCGACGAGAGATCTTCCTCCGCCGGCGTCCCAGGGGACGAGTTTTTGGCAGATCGCGTACTGGAGGGTGGAGGCCAGCTGAATGCGCACCTGTGCCTGCTGGGCGGCGGGGAAAGCACTTACCAGACGGGAAATGGTCTGGACGGCGGTGGAGGTGTGGAGGGTTCCGAAAGTGAGGTGCCCGGTTTCCGCCAGGGTCAGAGCGGCGGACATGGTTTCCAGGTCTCGCATTTCGCCGATGACGATAACGTCTGGGTCTTCACGCATGGAACGTCGGAGCGCTTCGGCGAAACTTTTCGTGTCGGTACCGACTTCACGCTGGGTGACGAGTGCTTTCGCGCTGTGATGCCGATACTCCACGGGATCCTCGATCGTATGAATATGGCAGGGACGCTCAAGATTAATTTGGTGGATGATACTGGCGATGGTCGTGGATTTTCCACTGCTTGTGGCGCCGGTAACCAGGACCAGACCGGAATGCAGGCGGCAAATATGCTCTAAAACTTTCGTGGGCAGGCCTAAATCCTCCAGTGAGAAAAATCGGTTCGGCAATAAACGTAACGCTGCCGCGAAACTTTCCTGCTGGCGATAAGCGTTAATACGCAGCCGGTGTCCCCCCTCCAGCTGCAGCGCGGCGTCCAGTTCCCCGGTGCTCCGCAGTTCCTGCATGGCCGACTCGGAAACCATCTGAGAAATATGGAATTCCGTTTCCTCAGAAGTTAAAATGTCGTGTTCCTGTAAGGGAAGGAGTATTCCATGAACGCGAATCATGGGAGGATTTTCGGCCACCAGATGCAGATCGGAACCATTTTGTTCGATCAGGTGGTGTAAAAGTTCATCTGTTTTAAGTTTCATGTCTGATTTTACTTTAAATTTCCGTTTTGTACGGTTCTGGAAGCAGGTATTTTCTGTGAAACAAAAGTTTCGGTGAAATAAAAATACTGAGGGAAGATGTTATACCCGATACACTATAAATTTTCGTTTCCCCGGCATTTTGCTTTACTGAAAATGCCTGCTTTAAGAGAGCCGCAAAAAACGGAAATTTAAAATGAAACCAGTATATACTGTATCGGGTATAAATTGTTAAGGAAGTGGAAGTTTATACTTATCGGGTATAAAATGAGGTGCGCCTTTTTGGATGCTAAAATCTGCCGGCGTGGAAACCTTTTACCACGGGCACAGGTTTATGGGGAGCGTAAAGCCGAATGACGTTCGCCAAGTCGTCATACATTCTCTGATTTTTATCGGCGGCCAAAGAATTTCCAGCAGCTCGGTAAATCATGGCGGCGAACTGGTACATGACCATGGCCTCTTCGGGTTTATCATTTTTCAGACAGGCGCAGCCGAGATTCGCGGCGGCAGGTGCGGCCCATTTTGGCAGGACTTCCACATTACCGGCCTGAATCTGGGTGACGGAATCCTCCAGGTCCAAGGAATTTAGCGCGATTTCCAGATAAACTTCCGCTTCTTCGTTTCTGTGCTGGTATAATAAGGTTTCGCCAGCCAGCGCGAGTTTAAGAGCGTCCATTTCGGTGTTTACCTGTAAAGGCAGCGGTTCCAGAGCGGCCAGGGCGGCAGGATACTTTTTCATTTCCATGAGACACTCTGCGGCAGCGATTTTTGCCCTGTCACGTTCCAGTGGATCGGGGGAACAGGAGATGACTTCCCGATAACCCGCCACGGCTTTCAGGTAATTACCAGATTCCTGATCTAATTTTGCCTGTCCGAAAGTACCCAAAGCAATTTCCGGTTCAACTTTTATTGGTTTACCATGATGGTGTATCGCGTGGCAGCCTAAACCCTGAAGAAGGCAGAGGGAAACCCAAAACACGATGAATATTTTTATCGTTACATTCATTTTCTAAAATCCTTTCGTGGAGCTGGGCTGAGCCTGACATTTTACAGCTTTAAAAGCCTGCCGAGGAATGTCATAAATCCGTTCATTCACCACGCTGACGCCTTCACCGATTCTCATGGAGGGAATCTGTCCATGGGCGCTGGGGTGCGTACTTAATCGTTCCAGCATATCCTGCGAGACGGGTTCCGCCTCACCGGGAGCCAGAAGGATGTGTGGGCGAATCAGTACCAGCAGTTCATGCCGTTCACGATTTTTAAAGGAAGTTTTAAAGAGCGTACCTAAATACGGGACTTTCATCAGGCCGGGAACACCGACTTCCTGGTCTTCTGCCTCTTCACGAATCAGGCCGCCGATCGCGCTGATCTGTCCGTCCGCTGCGATTACGGTGGTGGTGACCGTTCTGGTTTTTATATCTCGGGAAGTGAAACTTTCCGGACCATAAGTAATGGTCTGAGAATCACCCACCTGGGATTCTTCCTGCGCGATCCGAATGGTAGTGGTTCTGTCGGCATGAATCCGAGGCGTAATTAGGAGCGTCGTACCGACATTTAATCGCTCGGTTTCAGGGGAGTAAACGGTATCAGAAGTCGTGGTCGTGCCCGAGTACGTACTTCTGCTGACGGAGACGGAGGTTAAAACGGTCGTCTCGGTTCCGACGAAAATACGAGATGCCTCTCCGTCCGCGACACATAAATTCGGAGTGGCCAGAGCGACTGCCCTGCCGCTTTCCTGCATGGCCTGAATTCTTGCGGCGATTTCATCCGTCACGACCTGCAGCACCAGGGCTTTCGGGTCCAGACCATTTCCCTGTGGAACCAGAGAACCGGCCACAGGTTTTTCCATGGTCCCGAAGTTACTTCCCAGTGTGCTCTGATTTATTCCCGTGGAACGCCCACCGGAAGCATCACCTTTATTAAAAAGCCAGTCGAAACCATAAGATTCATCGTCGCTGAGTGTCAGATCCAGAACCTTCACTTCCAGCAGTACCTGAGGTTTTGGTTTATCCAGCTGAGCAATTACTTTCATTACTTCATCCACAGCCTTCGGATCAGAAGAACGCAGCAGCAGATCATTACTTCCACGAAAAGCGGAGATATACACGATTCCCGGATTACCTAAATTTCCGCCCTGAACTTCTGCCGCACCCGTCAGCTGCGCGATGAGTTTCTCTTCCGCCACATCCTGCTGAATATCTTCCACGACACGATTCTCTGCCAGAGGGTCCTGATTCTGCTGGCTGCGCCGTGAGGAACTTCTGCCCGAGCTGGAACTGGAGCTGGAGCTACTCGAGCGTCTGGAATTTCCTAAACTCTGCTGTAAATCTTGTACCTGATCATTTATGCTTTCCATCCGTTCAAAAGCCCTCTCGATATCCTCGATCGGATCATCCAGATAATCATCCGGCGGCGTCCAGACCACCCGATTTTTGAAAAGCCGCTGAATCGCGTCTCCCACCGCTCTGGCGTCTGGATAAATGAGAGTTACCACCTTCACCGTATCTTGTGAATGAGAAAGAATGCCGCGGCGGTACTCGTCCACCGTCATGATGCTAATAATTCCTGTATCTTCATCCAGATGATACCATAAATTATTCGCCTGACAAATTGCGCGAATCGCGTCCTCACCACGGATATTTTCAAAATATGTTCGTATTTCCAGGTCCCCTGCTTCACGACTGACGACGACTTTCCAGCCCGCCCCCTGACTCAATAATCGGGAAAATTCATGAAGTGTCATTCCTTTAATATTTAAAGATGTAATTTCCATATCCGGTAACTTACTTCGCCGTGTTCCCGAAACCTCATGCTGGGCAGAATCTTTCTGCCGTTTCGATTCCAGATGAAATCGGGCCGTCTGTGGACGAGGAGTTTCTGCCTGTGGACGAATTTCCTTTTGAGCCGGTGAAACAAAATCTGAATTTTCCGAAGATGGTAAAATCTGACGTAATTTTTGTTGTGGAGAATTTTGCATGCCAGGAATATATTCAGTCGTGGAATCCCATGCCGGATTCTCTATTACCGAAATACCGTCCACAGGAAGATTCGTGGAGATATGAGAGGGAACATTCATCGGAATATTCGCCGCAGGAATATCATTTATCGAAGCATCCCATACGGAAACCTTTTCCTGAGAGTAAATGAGTGTCCCGGATAATATTCCGAGACTTATAACAAAAAATCGGTAAAACATAATTAGATCCTCCAGAGATTTCCTGTTTCATACTTATCGAAGATAGTGCCGGTCCTCCAGATTACTCTGAGAGCTGACCTCCACATGCTGCGACGTAATTTTTTGAACTTTCAAAAAGAGAATCTCTGCTGTTTCTTCTTGTGTCGTTCCCCGTCTTTTGCTATTCTGTAACAAATATCGAGGAATCTCGATATCATCTCCTTCCTGGACGTAATGAATTTCACCCGGACGATTTCCGGTGCCGGGGAACTGGACCGCCGCCAGTGCAGGACGATTTTTTAACATTAAAACCCCCACCAGCTTAATTTCAGGAGGTAAAGAAACCATTCGCGCCGGAACAAAACCCGCATTATTTTCCGGAGTCTGATACTGAAATGGGTCCGCAGCTAATAATAAAGAGGACGATTTCTGAAGAGAATGAACTGGGCCGCATATGGGGGAAGAATAATTAGCTGGCCTTACGTATCCTTCCTGCGGTTTTTGAGCCACGGAAGATGAAATGATACAGAAGGTCGCGGTAAGTCCCCACAAGACTTTTTTTGAGAGATTCGACATCTTGCACTCCATTTAAAAATTGATTTATTATAAAATCCATTCGATTCGGTATGCATGTCGTAAACCCTCATTACCAACATAATCCGTATAATCATTATAATCGTCATATTTTCACAGAAAGTTTAGCCACCTCTAACTTTTTCGGAAAACAAGTATATTTTTTATAAAAATCTTTTTAATTTATGAAAAAATAAAAAAATTATGTTATAAGTTTTTTTACGTAAATTTCCCAGATTCTTAAATTTCTGAAAATTTATACCCGATGCACTATAAAATCTGCTTTTCCGGCATTTTCAGAAGTAAAATGCTATAAAAGTGAAAATTTACACAGAAGACCAAAATAAATTGGACATTTTTCTTTAGGAAGATTTATTGCATTTATTTTATGAAGGAACAGAAGCGGCCAGTTTTTCAGCTTCTTCCATATTCAGAGTCAGGCGCTGAATGGCGGTGGCCTTTCCGGTGGTGTACTCAAAATCGACGATCGTACCGTGTAAACGAATATCATTTTCGGCCACATCATAAATCGTGGGTCGGGCAGTCGTCATGGTCTCCAGCACACGGTCAATTTTCCGGCCTATAATACTGTCCATGGGGCCAGTCATTCCCACATCACACTGAAAAGCGGTACCCCCGGGAAAAATTTGTTCATCCGCGGTGGCGACATGTGTGTGCGTACCTAAAACGGCTGTCACACGACCATCTAAATACCGGCCCATGGCCTGCATATCACTGGTGGCTTCTGCGTGAAAATCGACAAAAATAATTTTAATATCGGCAGGTAACGTACGCAAAATTTTGTCCACGGCATGAAACGGGCAGTCCACCGGCTGCATGAAAACACGGCCTAAAAGATTTATAATCGCACAGCGCGCGCCATGAGTAAGTGTCAGGAGGACATGCCCCCGGCCTGGTGATTCGGGAGGATAATTCGCGGGGCGCACGATTCGTGATTCGCGCTCTAAAACAGGGATGATCTCTTTTCGGCGAAAAACATGATCTCCCATGGTAATGCAGTCGACACCTGCGGAGATTAACTCTTCATAAATTTTGGGTGTCAGGCCAGACCCTGCGGCGGCGTTTTCAGCATTCGCGCAGACGGCGGTTAAACCGTAATGTGCTTTAAGAGCCTTTACCGCTTTCACGATAATTTTCCGGCCTGGAGTGCCGACGACATCCCCGATATGTAACAGACGCATACTTTTCTTTCAAAATTTTATATACTGAATCGACTTTAAATTTCAGTTTCGCGCGGTCACAAAAGCCGGAGTTTTCAGCGAAACAAAAATATGTCGGTGAAGTGAAATTTTATATACCCGATACACGATAAATTTCCGCTTTCCTGGCATTTTTGTTTCGCTGAAAAAGCCTGCTTTCAGAGCCTCTTAAAACGGAAATTTAAAGTGGAACCAGTATATGTCAGGAATAATATTACAAAAAAAATAATATTTTCATGCACCTGACTCGTGTTTATATTTTCATGAATTCTTCCGTGTTTTTTCTTGTTATGTGTGCCGACATGTCATATACCCGATACATTATAAAATTCCGCTTCTCCGGCTTTTTTGCTTCGCTGAAAAAACCTGCTTTCAGAGCCGCACAAAACGAAATTTTAAATTGGAACCAGTATATGTCAGTTTCCCGCCGTGTGAAATGCCATGTGTTTTGAGAGAACATCATTCAGTTCTTCGAATACCAAGAACACATATATCATCCGCATTCGGAACGGTGCCAACAAAACGCTGAATATCACGAATTAAGGCCATACCCTGCTGCTGAATGGAAGTGAAAGGTGTGCTCCAGCAGTATAAAACCCGGTTTAATCCGAACATTTCTGCCTTTTCGTTTATCGCATCCGTTACGCCGTCCGTAAACATGAACAGGGAATCTCCCGGTTCCAGGGTAAGGGTCACTTCCTCATATTCTGAATTCTCGATTACGCCGACTGGCAGACCGCCGATAATATCATCCTTTACCTGGACGGTTCCATCTTTTTTGACAATAATCGGAGGCACGTGTCCGGCATTTACTATTTTTACTTCACCCGAAAGTGGCTGAAGTATCGCCGTAACGAGCGTTACAAAACGATCGTCCCAGCGCTGGTCACAAAAGGTATTATTCAGATAAAAAATAGCGTCCGAAAGTTCTGTATTCAGAGCCAGGTTATAACGATTTTCAGCAGAAAGTTTTGCCATCAGAAGAGAAGCGGAAATACCTTTTCCCGAAACATCAGCCAGTGTACATGCCAGATTTCCATTTCCCAGAGGCACGTAATCATAATAGTCACCACCAAGCATTTTTGCGGGAGCATAATAATCGAAGAATTCGAAACCATTCAAAAATGGCCGTGCGGCAGGCAAAAGTCCCTGCTGCACCGTGTGCGCCACCGACAGTTCGCGCCTCAGGGAGGCTTCTTCCATGGCTCTTTCCATCAGCTGAGCGTTCTGCACCGCGATGGCTGCCTGATTCGCCACGCTGGCTAAGAGTTCCAGGTCATTCGCAGTAAACTTTCGCATGGTCGTCGACGCATCCAGCTGCAGAACACCGATCGCCGTGCCGTCTATTCCGATTAAAGGCGCACACATCATCGAGCGAATCGGCGACGAAACGATACTTACCGCCATATCAAAACGTGAATCGTTCGCCGCGTCCGCGGAAAGAATCGCATGACCGGAGGAAATTACATTTTGCAGAATCGTGCGGCTTAATCGCACTTCTTCATTATCAGGATTCCTCTGTTTTAGTGCTTTCGGCTGCAGACGTCCCGTAACCGGATCCCGCAAAACAATAATACCTCGGTCTGCCTGCGGGAAAATATCAAAAAGACTTTCTAAAATATGCAGCAGAACCTCTTCCAGTGTAACGACTTCCCCTAAATGACGTCCGATCGCGATTAACGCTTTTAATTTGTCCTCTGCTTTTACTGTCGTCATCCCCATCTGGTTATGGTTTTTGAACATGTCAAATGTCGCCATATACGATGACTGCTGAGAATCCTCCACGTCATCCACCATCTGCGCCTGAAAATCGGTACTGTCCTCCGAATCATTCTCATGCCCGTCTTCCATAAAAGAAATTATGATACTACATACCTGAATTCTGTCGCGGTTATGTAATTCCACAGTTTCATGAATGGGTATGTTATTTACCAGCGTTCCATTTCGGCTGCCGAGATCCTCTAAAAAGTGCTTCCCACCTCGGTAAAATATTCGTGCATGCTTTCGGCTTACGGAAGGAACCTCCAGTAAAATTTCACATTCATGACTGCGCCCAAGCGTTACTGCATTTTCTCCAAGTAAAAATGTTTTTCCAGGCGAAAATCCCTTTATTAATCTTAGAAGAGCCATCTTTTTTCTCGCTTATCTCTTTCCTTAAAAAATTTTCTATTTCTGAGCACACGCTCTCACTTTTTGTCTCAATTATATTATATGTCCTATTAAATTCATGTTATTTTTCAGATTTTTCTTATTTTATTCTGAAAGTTTATTCACACATGATAAAATTTTATATTCCTGTGCGTAAAGTACGGTAAGGAGAAACCTCTTCGTACTTCGGTAAAATTTTCATTTTATATCTGAAGTACTATAAAATTCCGCATTCCCTGCCCTCTGGCAGACAGGCGTTTTAGCTTCTCTAAAAAATCTGGATTTTCCGAAACGTACAAAAATGTAATTTATGGTGCATCGGATATTATCTGTTTTCACTTTAACTTACCGTTTTGTGCGGTTCTTAAGGCAGGCATTTTCAGCGAAGCAAAAATGCCGGTGAAGCGGAAATTTATGGTGCATCGGATATATAATATTTTCCGAGATGAAATTAAAGTATATCATGTTTTCTAAAAATGTCGAGAGTACGCTCAGATTTCAAAAAAAATTATTGAAATTTAATATTTTTTATAAAAATATGGTTTTTTGATCTGGCGTAAAGTTTCATTTTTTGCTAAAATCCCACCGTTTTGGCAGGTTTTACTGTTTTTGTACTGATTCTCCTTTAAATTTTCATTTTGTATGTCTGGAAAAGTCGGCATTTTCGGTGAAGCAAAATTCGGCCGCCTGCCGGCGGACAGGAAAAGCAAAATTTAAGTTTATCAGGCATAAAAGATAAACATTTTTACTGTATTTCGAGTGTAGAGGTACTCTGAACGGAGAGAAAATATGTTATTTTTACGAAAAATTATTTTAGTTTTCATGTGTGCTGTAACCGTATGCGTGTTTTCTTCTGATTTCGGGTTCTGCCAGGGATTCTGGGGAAGGAAACAGGCTGCGTCATCAGAGGAATCTTATATGCTGACGAAACAGCATGGGCCATGGTTAATTATGGCGATGGTTTTTGCGGACGAAAATCCGGACGTGGCATATGAAAGAGCTAAAACGCTGGTTCAGGAACTCCGGCAGAATCGGATGAATGCGTACATTTATTTTCGTGTGCATGAAGATTCTGATAGTACGGAAGGCTTACCATACTGGGAATACGATAAAGAATCTGGAGAATTAAAAATTAGTACGAAATGCCGTTATCTGAATAAGAAAAATCTGACAGAATATGCCGTTCTCGTGGGAAATTATTCGAATCTGGACGATAAATCGGCTGCAAAAACGCTGGAACGGATCCATAAAATGACACCCACCTGTCTGCAAAAAGGGGGAATGAGTGAAGCGACTCACCCGCTATTCAGTACTCCTGAATCGAATCGCCAGACACGTACTCCCATGCAAAATGCATTTATGACGCCGAATCCTCTTTTACCTAAAGAACTTTTTGTATCTCGTGGTCTGGATAAAACCGTTCTAAACGCGAATAAAGACATTAAAAAATATTCACTGCTGGACTGTCCTGGAATGTATTCTGTGCAGGTGGCGGTTCTGAAAGGTGTTTCCACATTAAACCAACAAAAAATTCTAGAAATTATGTCCAGTGATGAAAAAATGGTCGATTCAAAACAGACACTGGCTGAAGCTGATGAAAACGCTTTAAAACTGTGTAATGCTCTGCGAAAAAAGGGATATGAGGCATATGTTTTCCGTGATCATTACGCGAGTATCGTTACGATCGGAAGTTTTAATAAAGTCGGAGACTGGGAGAACGGAGAATTTGTCGTGGATCCTGAAATTCAGAAAATTTTTGAAGTTTTTAGCGCGACAGCGAATCCTAATCCTGGGATGTCCGGTGTGGTACGTAAATCATTAAAAGAAGTAAAAGGAGTTCTTTTTGATATTACACCAAAAGTTATTGTTGTACCGCGCCGACCTGTGGTAAATACAGGCGGAAGATTTGCCAGCTGGTAAATATGGAAAAAAGAAAATTTTTGATATTTATATCCGATGCACTATAAATTTTCGCTTCCTCAGCATTCTTGTTTTACTGAAAATGCCCTGCTTCCAGAAGCACATAAAACAGAAATTTAAAGAAGAATCAGGTATACTTTAATTTTGATTTTTTTGTTTTTTGCAGTTCAGAAAACGTATTTCATGAATCGTGAGAAGCGGAAAGAAAATGTAAGTTTAGTGATATATCAGACATAAAACAGAGGAAAAAATTAGATGCGCCCGGAATATTCCGGGTTTTTTTCTTGTTTTTTTATGTTATACGGGCTCTCCTTTAATTTTCCGTTCTGTGCGGCTCTTAATGCAGGCATTTTCAGTAAAACAAAAATGCCGAGGAAGCGAAAATTTATAGTGCATCGGATATAAATGCCCCGCCGCTTGTTTTTTTCTCGCCGAGTGATAAAATGTTATTCTATAATTATATATTCGTATATTTTTCGTTGGGATGTCATACGGATTCTCCTATTTTTCTCTCCTTAAATATTATCTTTTGTGTTCCACAGATCATTCAGGCTGTTTCAGCGAATACGGTTTTCCGGAATGATGGATTTTCAGAGATGTATGGTTATGGAATGAAAATTGCCAGAAGAAGTATCACTGACGTCCCGCAGATTTAAGAAAGTTTTTATGCCAGGATATAATATATGTACATTTCATTAGACTGGATTTCTGATTTTGTGGATCTTCAAGGAATTACTCCGGAGCAGATCGCGGATCGTCTGACCATGGCCACCGCGGAGGTGGAGGGCTGGGAGATAATACGGAGAAATGTAAAAGGAATCTTTGTCGGAGAGGTTATTTCGGCAGAAAAAATTCTTTTGGAGAGTGGAAAAACATTAACTTACGTTACGGTGGACTGTGGAAAAGCGGGTAAATTTTCCTCGGTATGTGGAGCGCCAAACTGTGTCGTGGGAATAAAAGCGCCTTTTGCGCCGGTGGGAGCAGAAATTGCCGGTGGCGAGAAGATTATACCCACAGAAATGGCAGGTCATTTAAGTGAAGGTATTTTATGTTCGGCGAAAGAAATAGGCCTCAGTCGCTGGCATGAAGAACTTTTTTCCATTCCACGAAATGTGGAGAACGGTACTTCTTTGGAAGCTCTGATTCCAGAAGAAGATATGATTATAGAAATCGATAATAAGAGTCTGACGCACCGGCCCGACCTGTGGGGGCATTACGGATTCGCGCGAGAGTTCGCAGCGATTTTTGAGCGTGAGTTAAAACCGTTACCACAGATGGATCTTACACAATTTGAGTCACTTCCACCGGTAAAAATCATGGTGGATGATCTGACGAACTGCCCATGTTATTCTTGTATTTCACTGAAAATGCCGAATATTCCGCCTGCACCAGTGAAAATGCAGGTACGTCTGCACGCACTGGGACAGCGTACGAAAGATCTTATGGTGGACGTGACGAATTACGTTATGTTTGAGCTGGGACAGCCCACGCATGCTTTTGATGGGGATCACGTGGATGCGATTCGTGTCGCGACGGTTCAGCAGTTTACAGGAAAGGAAGAACTGAACTTCATTACGCTGGACGGTCAGCAGCGAAAAATGCTCGCGGAAGATTTAATGATCTGTAATGATGATGGAAGGCAGGTAACGCCGATCGGAGTGGCGGGCGTTATGGGTGGCCGAGACAGTGAAATTAAACCCACGACGAAAGAAATATATCTTGAAAGCGCGAATTTTAACGCAGCAAGAATTCGTCGTACGGCAGTACGTCTGGATTTACGCAGTGATGCCTCACAGCGTTTTGAGAAAAGTCAGCCGCCGGTGAATACTCGAGTCGCCACGGGAAGAATTTTGCAGCTTTTGCAAGAATCCGGAGAAAATTTTAATGTAACCAGTCGATTTTCTTGGGACGGTGATTTAAAAGATGCATATCGCGCGCTGGAAATTCCTGCGGGTACGCTGGACCGGCTGGCGGGAATTTCTTTGCCATTTCAGACGGTTTTAAATATTCTTCATCGGCTGGGTTTTGGCGCAAATTTTGCGGAGGATGGTCGTCTGCTGGTAAATATTCCACCATTTCGCAGCCAAAAAGACATTTCCATTTCTGAAGATATTATTGAAGAGGTTCTGCGGGTATATGGTTACGATCAGATTCCTCCTCAGCTGCCTGAGGTCCCCATTCGGCCACTACATTTAAATAAAGCATTACGGGCAGAACATCAGGCACGAAAATTACTGGCTGCGGCGCATGGTTTTACGGAAGTTCATAATTATTCATGGATGGACAGTAACTGGCTGGCACAGATTCAGTATGCCCCGGAAAATTTAATGGAATTTCGGAATCCTGCGACTACGTATTACCGTTTCCTGCGTACTTCACTGATGCCCACGCTTTTACAGTTAGTGGGGAAAAATCGGGGAAATCGGGATCATTTCCGCTTTTTTGAAATCGGGAATGTGTATAATCAGAAGACTGAAACGCAGATCGCGGCGGAGCCTAAAAACCTGGAGGGGAAGACGCTTCCCTCTGCGGCGGTCGGACGAGACACGCAGTGGATCGGACAGTGTGATGAAAGAACACATCTGGCGGGTGTCAGTTACTCCACGACTGCTTTCGGCACACTGGAAGACCATTATCGGGCAGTGAAAGGAGCACTGGAAGATCTCGGAAAATTACTGCACCGTCCACTTTCCTTCGTGTCTGGAACTCCGCAAAATGCGACTGTTTCTGGTTCTGCCGCACCGTGGATGCAGGATGGTTACTGGGTGGAAGTGTTTTTGGGAAATCCGAAAGATGGAGTAAAAATCGGAGCACTCGGGGTTCTGGATGGAAAACTGCTTCAGACCGTGGTGCCGGAAGGTGGGCAGGTCGTGTGGTTCGAGCTGGAATTTTATAAATTGGACGTGTCTGTTTTTCCTGATTTTAAACCTGAACCGCTGGCGGTTTATCCTGTTTCCTGGCAAGATTTTTCTCTCGTCTGGGATCTGGATGCCGGTTACGCTGCGCTGGAGGAAAAACTGGCGGAATTTACGCATCCACTTTTAAAACGCCGTGAATTTCTTTACTGTTATAAAGGTAAAGGTCTGGAAAAAACGCAGGGAAGTTACACCTGGCGTTTCTGGATCGGCGCGGATGACCACACGCTTTCTGGAGAGGAAATCGATGATTTTCGTCAGAAATGGCTGAGCTTCCTGCAAAAAGAAGGAATCGCCATGCGCGCATAAGAGAAATCTGGCTGGTGAGTTATGCTGTATCTTTGCGTGATGAATTTCTGTTTTCTCCGTCCGCAGACAGGTCGGCAGGCATTTTTACTTCCCTAAAAATGCCTGCTTTTATATCGGATGCATTATAATTCCGCTTCTCGGATATTTTTGCTTCGTTAAAAATACCTGTGTATTTAGCGCTGCATAAAACGGAAATTTAAAGGAAATTCCCAGGTATATTTCGCTGGAAATACTGGCATGTCCAGAATCGCACAAAATGGAATTTTATATCGGAAGCATTATAATTCCGCTTCTCGGATATTTTTGCTTCGCTAAAAATACCTGTGCATTCAGAGCCACATAAAACGGAAATTTAAAGGAACTCCAGCATAAAAGTAGGGACTGTGTAAAGTGTAATCCATTTTCGTTTTTAATCCTTTTCTTTGTGCCGAAGCGGGATATAACGTAAGGGAGGGTGTGCCGAAGCAGTGGAATTCGCCACACATTCTTCATAAATCATCTGCTGTGCGCGAATCGGTTCTTCTCCTGCTTCAGAAAAGACTTTTTCCCAGTGTCCGTCAGGGTAAAGAATTTGAGCTTTTACATTATCCGCAAAATAAATATCCAGCATATTACTGAGTCGGTGCCGGATAACGGGTGAAAGAACAGGGAAAATAATTTCCAGGCGCCGTTCAAGATTTCTCGTCATCCAGTCCGCGCTGGATAAATATAATTCAGGATGGCCGCCATTTAAGAATTCAAAAATTCGGGCATGTTCCAAGTACCGATCGATGATGGAACGGACGTGGATGTTTTCGGAAAGGCCAGGAATACCGGGACGCAGGCAGCAGATTCCACGAACATTAATGTCAATTTTTACTCCGTGCTGGGACGCTTCATATAATTTATTTATCATGTCTGTGTCTTCCAGAGAATTTAGTTTCATCCGTATTCGGCCTGGATGCTCAGGGGAGGAAAAATCGATTTCTCGATCTATAAGTTCTAAAAATCGGCGTTTAAGACGAAAAGGTTCCACGGTGAGCCGATTCCATCCGACGACTTCCGAATAACCGGTAAGCAGATTAAAGAAAGCCGCGACATCTGCCGTAATTTCCGGGTGTGCGGTCATCAGGCCGATATCTGAATACAGCTTGGCCGTTTTCTCATTATAATTCCCGGTGGAAAGGTGGACATACCGCTGGATACGCCCATGCTGGCGACGAACGATAAGCATGGCTTTCGCGTGGGTCTTTAGACCGACGACTCCATAAATTACATGACATCCCGCATTTTCCAGCTGCAGAGCCCACTCTACATTTTGCGCTTCATCAAAACGTGCTTTCAGCTCTACTAAAACCACGACTTCTTTTCCGTTCGTGGCCGCTTTTTTAAGTGCTTTCACGATCGAGGAATCTCCGCTGGTACGATAAAGCGTCTGTTTAATCGCCAAAACATCCGGATCTTCCGCCGCAGTCTGCAGTAATTCGATTACCGGGTCAAATTTTTCGTATGGGTGAAAAAGCATTACGTCGCGCGTGGCGACCGTTTCCATAATATTATCTGTTTCCATCAGGTCATAAGCGTGGACAGCGGGCCAGTCTTCATAACATGCTTTTTTTAATGCGGGAAAACGTGCCAGTTCAAAAAAAATCGTCGCGTCCAGCAGAGCAGAATTTGTGTAAACATCTGCGTCTGTTAATGACAGCATCTCCAAAAGTTTTCGCTCGATGCGTGGATCCGTTTTTGCGGAAATTTCCAGTCGAACTGCATTACGGCGTTTCCTGGAAAGAACGGCATCACGAATCGTTTTCGTCATATCCTCCATTTCCTGATCTCGAATGATCACATCTTCATCACGGGTAATTCGAAAAATCGCGCTGGCCAAAACTTCACACCCCGGAAAAAGCAGATCCGCGTTTTCCGCGATAATCTCTTCCAGAAAAACATAATTCGCGGCATTTCCCTCCTCTGACAGCATAACCAGACGTGAAAGGTGAGTGGGAACCGGAATGACGGCGAGTTTTTCCATATAAGAAGAATCGGACGGGCCGTCATGCTTCTGGGCTTCAGAAAATTCATTCGGGTTTAATTCTAAAGATGTTTGGGAAACCTCCAGGAGAGCCGCTCCTTTTTTTGAGGAAGTTTTTTTATTTTTCCCAAGATTTTCATTCGAATTTTCTGGATTTTTCTTTTTCGTCTTTCCTCCTGTTTTTGCGCCTTTTCGGGAAATGGCACCAGGGATCTTGGATTTCTCGTCTTCTCCAGAAAAGGAAATTTCATTTTCTGTTTCTGGTGAAATTTTTTGTGAAACAGGTGGTGGGGAAGAAGCACTTTTATTAAAATGATTTTCTGTCGTTACCGGAATCCGCAGCCATAATGCGACATGTAACTGTAAGGAAGGAAGAAGAGGTGACGGCGATAAATCTTCCACCGCCATGGGTGTTAGGACAGGTAAAATATTTGTTTCAAAGATCGTGCGCAAATATTTTTTATCTTTCGGCGAAAGCTCCTGGTACCGAAGCAGATTTATTCCATACTCGGAAAGCTCTTTCATGCAGGCAAGAATTCCTTCCGTCTGTTCTTGAACCAGCTGGTGAGAGCGAAGTGAAATTTTCTTTAATAAATCTTGATCCGAGATTTCTTCAAAAGATGAACAAAAAGACGCGGAGGCCACTCTCTGTTTCGCACTGGCCACACGAACTTTAAAATATTCATCAAGATTTGAACTGACGATCGCTAAAAATCGCAGACGTTCTCCCAGCGGAAGCTGCGAATTTAGTCCTTCCTGCATTACCCGGTCATTAAACTCCAGCCAGCTTAAATCACGAAGGATGTAAGGTGAGTTGTCTGGAAAATATTTTTTTTGTTTTAGTGTCATGAGATTTTATTTTAATCAAAATTTATGTTATGTTTTGATATATACCTGATTCCATTTTTTAATTTTCGTTTTGTGCGGCTCTAAAAGCATTTTCAGTGAAATAAAAATGCCGGGGAAACGAAAATTCATAGTGCATCGGGTACATGATACGCTTTAATCTTCAAAACTCACTCGGATTCCAAAAACGTCTTCAAACATTTTTCCCTGAGATTCCAGCATACTGAGTTTTAGTAAAAAACCTTCTTGTGGCGGTAAGTGGAGAATGAGTTCATCTCCCTCACGCTGAAAACGGATGCGCTCCGCAGCGGGGCATTCTCCGTGGTTCAGAGAATCGGCGATTCTTAGAATGGCTGCCAGTTTACTGACCACCAGTCGTGACTGACGCGGTAAAGCCATATACTGCGGGTGTGAAATTTTCGGACTTCCTCGGCGGCTGTAACGTGCAGTTAACGCCACCAGTTCCAGATCGGTACGGCGGAGACCAAATATTTCTGAATTCGCGATTAAATAATAGGAATGTTTATGAAAGGCACGGTTACTTAAAAAACGCCCCGCGTGCTGTAAAAGAGCCGTTACAGAAAGAAGCAGCCGGTGATGACTCCCCAGTCCGTGTTCTGGACGCAATTCATCAAAAATGCGTTCCGCAAGAGCTGATGTTTTCTGAGCGTGAGAAATGTCGATATGAAATTTGGCTGCCAAAGATTTCGCTGAGTCCAAAATATCCTCCCGATACGAGATATTTTCTCGTCCCCAAACGTCCCTGGCCAGAGCCAGTAAAACACCATCTCTCATGGAAACAGAGGAAACCAGCAGATTTTTCGCCTGAGTACGACTTAATAATTCCAGATAAGTTAATAATGCAGGTACGAGAGTTTCTGCATCTTCCAGTGGAATGCCGAATTTATGACACAGCCGCTGCGGTTCATATCGTGCGCATCTTTCGGTAAGTTCCTCAAGCGATTTATACGGGATACATTTCAGATGCTCGAACATGGTAACGGTTCCCACCTGTTCGGCCGCGAATCGTGCGTCTCCTCCTGTGGCAATAAAAATTTCTGCATCCTGCATGGGAAAATAAGTTTCAGAGGAGTCCAGTATTTCCTGGATCGCGTGCAGCATTAATTCCTTTATCTCTCCGGGTGTGGCGTCTGTATCCGCAAGCATTTCTTGCAGCTGGACGGAACCTAAATTTAAGGTCTGTGAGTTAATGACCGTGCTATTTTGCAGAATCGTCAGTAGGGTACTTCCTCCGCCGACATCTGCCAGAAGTAAAGGTTTTTGGATTTCACGAATCGCTTTCTGAACATTCGCCATCACCGCGGTGGCAGTAAACTGAACTTCCTCTGTGGCGTCTATTACTTCCACTTCTAAATTAGTCGCCAGACGTACGCGCTCTACAAAAAAATCAGCATTAGATGCCTCTCGGATCGCCGTGGTGGCCAAAACTCGAAAATCGGTTACTCCATAATGTTTTAATACATCATGAAAAAATTTAAGAATATCGATCGCTGCTTTCATGGCCTGAGAACCGAGAGCTCCCCGGCGAAAAGTATCTTTTCCCAGCCATACTCCACGATGAAGTTTTTCAAAAACGTCAAAAGTACCGTCCTGATTCGCATGTGCCAGAGCCAGGCGAATTGAGTTGGATCCGATATCTATTACGCCAATTAATTTTGCTGTTTCGAAGGACGTGCTCATCAGATTATTTTAAAAAGGAGGATTTCTTGATTTCATATGAAATTTTAGTTTTTTCCACATTAACGAACATTTTATAACTCGAAGTACTATAAATTTTATCGCTGGAAGCACTATAAATCGTTTTCTTGTTCTGCATTTCACGGCATATGAAATACAGAAAGCGGTGGTCGTGCAAAACAAAATTTTATACCGGATACACGATAAAATTTCGCTTCCTCGGCATTTTACTTCGCTGAAAATACCTGCTTTCAGAGCCGCAAAAAACGGAAATTTAAAGTGGAACCAGTATACTTCACTGAGGAGCTCCTGTTTTTAGAGGCACGCATAACGGAAATTTAAAGTTGAATCAGAGCATAAATCACTGCACAACTTTTTCTGTGATAAATTTTGCATGTGGCTGAGCCTCCAGAGATTTTAGTTGGACGGGAATATACGGCACCTTTACTGGTTTTTTATCCAGGAGTGTTTCGAAAGAATCCCCTTTTTGCAGAATGATATACTGAAAAGGCATTTCACCGAAAGCTCTGTCCCCGGCCGTCTGACACGGAAACCAGTGACCGTTTCCTTCCGCATCCACAAGATAAAATTCTGCGTAACAGTGACCCGGAACCCACACGACACGTGCCGGAATACCTTTTGCACGGCAGATTCCCACAAAAAGCGCGGTCAGTTCTTCACAGTCTCCCGTTTTATCTTTTAGCGCAGCCAGTGCGCCTTTTTGTGGTCCATTCTCATATTTTATTTCTTCCCGTACCCAATCATATACGGCTTCCACTTCTTTCCACGCATTCTCTGCGTCCACGCCGATCGTTTTTGCTAATTTTGTGATCTTTTTATCTTTCGATTCAATTTTTGGACTGGGCTGTAAATAAAGCCGAAGATCCCGATTTTTGCTGACATTTTCCGCTTTCTGATAAATACTGGTGTCTGACGGAGCCTCCGTGGCGAAACACTCGATTTCGTACCGAAGGATGACTTTTTCTTTTGCCCGAGCTGGTAAAACCGGAATATTAATCATGAGCATTTTTCCACCGCCTTTAACGTCTCTGAAACTTATTTTCGCCAGCGGAGAAATATCTTCTTTTACCAGCTTAACTTTCTGTTCTTTCCAGTTCGTGGGCACAGGAACCACCGCTCGAACATTTTTACATTCTCCCCGACTGGCGTTTAATTCCACTCCAGATTCCCAGTACTCTATAATACTTTCACCCAGAGGCGCACCGCCTGGCGTAACGGTTTCACTTTCGTCCTTAAACTGTCCATAAGAAAAGCCAGTATAAAGTGATAAGAGAACGAACGTTAATATAAAAATATAATGTCTGGCTTTCATCGTGAAATTCCTTTTTATAAAAAATACAAAAATTTTTTTGATGTTTTTTCAAAAATTTTTAAATCAGAAACGCTTTATACGTATGATTATAACGGATACCGAAAAGATTTCCAAGAGAAGAAACCCGTTTTTGAAAAAAAGTTAAAAAAGAAATAGAAACGTGCCTGGAAAATTCCTAAATGTCACTTATTTTAAACATTTTATTTTCCGCATTTTAAGGTAACACACAAAATTTGAGGAGGTGCAAAAAAACGGAACGGAAAAACATTCGTGCCCACACCGTTCGAAGTGATGACGGTCGTGCCAAAATCTTTTTTTGTACATCCAGTCATATATTCCTTATGGTGAATGACGGAAACTGGTGCCCAGAGTCCGAAAAAAGTAATTTGTCCTCCATGGGAGTGCCCGGCCAGCACCAGATCCAGTTTTTGTTTTTCTTTTGCCGTAAAACGTTCAAAATGGTCAGGAGAATGAGGTAAAAAAATCACAAAATCTGATTTTTTCAGAAAACTTACCTCATATCGCGGGAACGCCAGAGGAGCGTTCTGATCCCAAAGATATTCCGTTCCGAAAACACGAATTCTGTCTTGTCCTTTTTGGATCCAGACTCCGGTATCATTTAAGGACGTAATTTTTCCGAATGTTTCCATCTGGTGAATCGTCAGCAGAGGGCAGGGCAGGTAATCGTGATTTCCCAAAACGCCATATTTTCCATAAGGTGCGGAAAGGGGCCGAAGTGCCTCAAAACATTCCTTCTGCATTTCCCTGGTATAATCTTCTGAATAATCTCCGCCAAAAAAAATAATATCAGGTGATTCTTGTCGTGTTATTTCAATTATTTTTGGTATAAGGTTAAAACTTCCTCGGCAGCCATGATGAATATCAGAAATATAAAGAATTTTAAATCCGTCAAAACCCGCCGGTAAATCTTCACTGGTCACCTCAAAATGAACGGCACGTAATGCGCGCGATTCATAAAAATAAGCATAAACGGGCAAAAAAATCAGAATAAACGAAAATGCCGACAGAAAAATCCATCGGCACTTTTTAGTTTTTAGCAAAAAAAACATTATTATATTTACACAAAAATCTTATTTTGCGAAACTTTAATTTTCACAAGAGATTATAAAAAAACTGTTTTTTTAAATAAATTAGGAAAAAGTTTTACACTTCTTTTGCGTCGATCCAGCTCATTAATTTCCGTAACTGCTTTCCGACCGTTTCCACCTGATGCTGTGCTTCTTTTTTGCGCATGGCCTTAAAGTGAGGGGCGTTTACCTGATTTTCCAGCAGCCAGTTTCGCGCGAAAGTTCCATCCTGAATCTCGGCCAAGATTTTTTTCATTTCTTTTTTCGTTTCGCAGGTAATTAGTCGGTCACCGGTCACATAATCACCATATTCCGCAGTATTCGAAATACTGTAACGCATATAACTCAGGCCGCCCTGATAAATCAGGTCTACAATTAATTTAACTTCATGGACGCATTCAAAATATGCCATTTCTGGCTGGTAACCCGCTTCCACCAGCGTTTCGAAACCAGCTTTAATCAGAGCGGACAGACCACCGCAGAGCACGACCTGCTCACCGAAAAGGTCCGTTTCGGTTTCTTCTGCGAATGTCGTTTCGATAACACCAGCACGTGTGCCGCCGATTCCTTTTGCGTACGCCAGGCCCAGTGCACGCTCTGCATCTCCGGCCCCTTCTCCCAGGGCGATTAAACAGGGGACGCCAGCTCCTTTTACGAATTCCGCACGGACTAAATGGCCGGGGCCTTTTGGCGCGATCATGATAAATTTATTTTCTTTGGGAACGTTAAACTGGCCAAAATGCACATTAAATCCGTGTGACGCGATTAAAAGTGCTCCTGGTTTCAGGTTATCTCGAATTTCTTCACGGAAAATCCGTCCCTGAAGTTCATCAGGCAAAAGAATCGTAATCAGATCCGCCTGTTTTACGGCTTCAGGAATGCTCATGGGCTGAAATTTATCTTTAATTGCCGTTTCATAATTCGGTGTGCCTTCCAGTTCCGCGACGATAACACGAATACCGCTGTCTCGCAGATTCTGGGCATGACCATGTCCCTGACTGCCATAACCAAGAATCGCGACGGTTTTATCTTTCAGCAAAGAAAGATCTGCGTCATTATCATAATACATTTTTGCGGCCATGATACCTCTCCTTCAATTAATATGATTTTTATTGAAACTGTAATCATTATGGGAAACTTTCCCCGATTACTAAAATATATGTTTTATTCCATGAAATGATTAAATGTATAAAAGATACATTATTATATTATACATTAATTATATTAATGGATAAATTACTCGATTTCATTTCCGCGTGCCAGCGCGATTTGGCCTGTGCGGACGACATCCAAAATCTCAAAATCCCGCATAAGGTCTATAAAAGCCTCAATTTTTCGTTCTTTACCGCAGATTTCCACGATAACAGAATGTGGCGCCACATCCACGATTTTTGCTCGGAAAATATCCACTAATTCCCTGACACGGATCCGGGCTTTCGTGTCTGCCTTTACGCGGATTAAAGCCAGATCCCGTTCCACATAATCTTTTGCGCTTATATCGTCCACACTTACGACAGTTACGATTTTTTCCAGCTGTTTACGTACCTGTTCCAGAATGGCGGCATCCCCTTTTACGACGATCGTCATGCGGGACAGAGAGGAATCTTCTGTTTCCCCCACCGCCAGACTACTAATATTATATCCTCTGGAAGCCAGCATCCCGGAAATATGGGACAAGACACCGGGGACGTTCTGAACTAAAGCGGAAAGTAAATGTTCCATTATCTATTTTACTCCTAATATCAGGTTCTCCATTAAATTTCCACATGATAAGGTTCTTCAGTCGAACATTCTGATGGTGAAGAAATATCACCAGGCAGCACATGAAAAATAGAAGTTTAATGCGGAATCTGTGTTAAGTGTGTCGAGCACAAAATTTTAATTTATTTTACATCATCCTATTCTCCCGGCAAGCGGGGGTATTCTGAAGTAAAGTACAGAGCAGAACATGAATCATTATGGTTTTATTTTTGGGGGGATTTATGATCCGTCAGGCATATTTCTGGTTTTCGTTTAAATTTTCGTTTTGTGCGGTTCTGAAAGCCGGGCATTTCAGTGAAGTAAAATGCCGGAGAAGCGGAAATTCCTCGTGTATCGGATATAAAAAGTTTTAGAGAAATAAAACCTCATGATTTTTCAGAGATAAAACATATATAGAGTACAAAAATATGGCTAAATTTAGATTATAGGAAAATTTTAGTAAAATTTCTAAAAATATTTTACGAATCGTGAGAAATTTCCACTGCCCCCGCTTGACAGCCCACGCCTCCATAAGATAGACTGAAGGTTAATAATGGGTAAATTCGTATTACTTCATAAAGTGGTTTTAGTGCACCTTCTCGGGCACGTAAAAGCACACGTTATACAAAATTTATCATTCCTGATGAAGGTTTATTATTTTATATCCGGTGCACTATTAAATTAAATTCCACTTCTTTTGTCTGCGGACAGGCTGGAAGGTATTTTCAGCGAAGCAAAATGCCGGGGAAGCGAAATTTTATAGTGTATCGGGTATAAAAACGGGAAAATAAGAAATCATAGTGCATCAGGTAAGAGAATAAGGAAATAATAGTTTTTTGTGTTTAGGAAAACGAAGAACGGAAGGCGCGTTGGCTCTGGTTCTTCTTTAGTTCACCTTTTTCCAACGTTCGATGATTAGGAGAAATTTAAATTATGAAGAGCGGTAAAATTTTGAAGCTTCTTCAGCGCCATATGCTGGCGGCAGTCGCGCTGACGGCTTTTGTCATGGGAGGAGTAACTCATGCGCAGGAAGTAACTCCCGAAAATACACAGATTCCGGCACCGGCAGCGAATCCTGAAGTTTTGGCACCTGAAGCAGCACCTGCGGCACCGGCCCCGGTTCTTGAGATCCCGGCAGTATCCGTGACACCGGCGCCTGAAACACCGGCAGCAGCACCTGTAGATCCGGCGCAGACGGTACCGGCAGTGAATCCTGAAACACCGGCACCGGCGCAGACGGCACCGGCAGCGACTCCTGAAGTTTCGGCACCGGCGCAGACAGCGGAAGCCCCGGTGAATGAAAATGTGACGAAGGAATCAGGAGGGCAGGAAAAAAGTGCGGATGCGCGCGTAAGTTTCGCTGGTAAATATGGATTTTTCTGGATTCTGGCTCTGGCCGGTGCGATTTCCGCTTTAGTTTTTGCCCGTAAATTTTATGTGACCATGATGGAGGCGGATGAAGGAAACGAAGAAATGGTTTCCATCGCCTCGGCGGTTCGTGAGGGCGCGGACGCATATCTTTGGCAGCAGTATAAAGTGGTCGGTATTTTCTTTGTCGTAATTTGGGCGTTTTTAATGTACCTGGCTTTTGGCCTGAATGTTCAGAATAAAATCGTTCCATGGGCGTTCCTGACGGGTGGTTTCTTCTCCGGTCTGGCAGGCTGGTGCGGTATGAAAACGGCGACTTGGGCGTCTTCCCGTACTGCGGCTGGCGCGATGAAATCTTTGAATCAGGGACTTCAGGTCGCGTTCCGCTCTGGTGCGGTGATGGGTCTGACGGTCGTCGGTCTGGGACTTTTGGATATCGTGCTGTGGTTCGGCGCATTATACTGGCTGTTCCCCATGTTTAGCTGGAACATGTCTCTGACGGAAATTACCGTCGTGATGCTCTGCTTCGGAATGGGTGCTTCGTCGCAGGCGCTGTTCGCGCGTGTCGGTGGTGGTATTTACACGAAAGCGGCGGACGTCGGCGCGGACCTCGTGGGTAAAGTGGAAGCCGGGATTCCGGAAGATGATAAACGTAATCCGGCGACGATCGCGGATAACGTGGGTGATAATGTGGGTGACGTGGCCGGTATGGGCGCGGACCTTTATGAATCTTATTGTGGTTCGATTCTCTCCACGGCAGCTCTCGGTGTGGCGGCATATGCGGCCATGGGAATGTCACAGGAATTTCAGCTGAACGCACTGTTCCTGCCCGTTCTGTTGGCGGCGGTGGGTATCGCGCTGTCCATCTGCGGTATTTTCCTTGTGCGCACGGAAGAAAACGCGGATCAGGGAACGCTGCTGAAAGCTCTCGGAAAAGGCGTGAATTTCCCCTCACTGATTATCGCGGTGATTTCCATTTTAGTGGCGTATTTCCTGATGGATGGCACGGCGAAATGGGCGGGTCTTTCCGTCGTTACCGGTCTGGCGGCTGGATGGTTAATTGGAAAATGGACGGAATATCGGACTTCTTATGAATATCAGCCCACGCGGGCAATTGCCGAGCAGGGTAAAACGGGGCCGGCGACAGTTATTATCGCTGGAATCGCGGAAGGTATGTTCAGTACTTGGGCACCGGTGGTGATCGTCGGAATCGCGACGCTTCTGGCTTTCGGCTTTACGACAGGTTTTGATTTCACGAACGTGAAGATTTTCTCGCTGGGTCTGTACGGCGTGGGTATCGCGGCGGTGGGTATGCTCAGTACGCTGGGTGTTACGCTGGCCACGGACGCTTATGGTCCGATCGCGGATAACGCGGGTGGAAACGCGGAAATGGCGGAACTTCCTCCGGAAGTTCGTGAGCGTACGGACGCGCTGGATTCTCTTGGAAACACCACTGCGGCGACTGGAAAAGGTTTCGCGATCGGTTCTGCAGCTCTGACGGCGCTTGCACTTTTGGCGGCGTATATCGAGGAAGTTCGTGTCGGTTTCGAGCGCTGGGGTACGACCGCTGTGGAGATTATCGAAAAGGATCAGGCGAATCCTGTCGGTTATTATAAAGTTTCGAATCAGTTTGTGGTGTATTATCCTGGTTTTGAAGCCACGGAAAAGCAGAAAGCGGAATATAAGGAGCAGGGTAAGGAATGGTTCCCGGAATCTTATTTGGTGATGCCGAATCAGGCGAATAATCCGAATGACACGAATCTGATTTATCGTGGTGCGCCCGAGGAATTAACCTGGGCGAAGTCGAATGAAACGTGGAAATCGATAGACGTGAAAGCCGGTCCGAAATTTTTGGATGAAAATGTGATGAAGTGCTGTCCGTTTATTCCCGAGACGCTGGAAGCTCGGCCGGATATGGTAAGCGTGAAGAGCGCGAACATGATGGACTGGATGAATTATTACACCTGTAACCTGCTGAACCCGAAAGTGCTGGTGGGAATTTTCCTCGGCGCGATGAGTGTGTTCGTCTTTGGCGCGATGACCATGATGGCGGTCGGACGCGCTGCGGGCGGTATGGTGGAAGAAGTCCGGCGTCAGTTCAAGGAAATTCCTGGAATTATGGAATATAAGAATAAGCCGGATTACAAGAAACCGGTGGCGATTTCTACGAAAGCTGCGCAGAAGGAAATGATTCTTCCGTCACTGCTGGGTCTGATTTTGCCAGTGGTCGTGGGTCTGTTCCTGGGCGTGACGGGCGTTATCGGTCTTTTGGTCGGAACGCTGACGACTGGTTTCTGCGTGGCGGTGTACATGGCGAATGCCGGTGGTGCGTGGGATAACGCGAAGAAATATGTCGAAACGGGCGTTTTCGGTGGTAAAAAATCGGATACGCATAAGGCGACCGTCGTCGGTGATACCGTGGGTGACCCCTTCAAAGATACGACTGGTCCGTCCCTGAACATTCTCATTAAACTCATGAGTATGGTTTCCGTCGTGGCCGCAGGTCTGATCGTGAAATTTGCAGTTTTCGGTTAATTATTGTAAAATCAGAACTGAAAATTTGAAATTTAGAGGCGTTTTTTGACGCCTCTTTTTTTTTGGTATGCTCGATGCACGATAAAATTCCGTATCCCCGGCATTATTATACGCGAAGTACTGTAAATTTCCAGTTTCCCTGTCTGCTGACAGGCAGGCCGGTATTTTTGCTTCGCGGAAAATGCTGGTTTTCAGAATTACATATATCCGATACACGATAAATTTACGTATCCCCGGCATTTTTGTTTCGTGGAAAATGCCGGCTTTCAGAACCGCACAAAACGGCAATTTAAAGTGGAGACACATAAAAATGGAAATTTATACTCCTACTATTTTGAATTTTCGTTTTAAAAACTGCCGTCGGAGCTAAGCACCACGCCTCCCGTGTTCTCGTGAAAACGGAAATTTAAACGAGAATCGGTATAAAGAAGCAGGTGGAAAAGAATATTTTCTCTGTGTATATCGCTTGACATTTTGTCAGATCAGATTATAGTTAATGATAAATATACTCGGTACATTATAAATTTCCGCATCTTCGGGATTTTTCTTCGCGAAAAATGCCGTGGCTTTCAGAACCGTACAAAAAGGAAACTTAAATGTGGAATCAGTATATATGAAAAATGATATAATTATGATTAATATTTTGTAATTTTTTGCTTTCCTTAATTTTTTGCTTCTCTGAGAACACCTGTTTTTATGATCGCGCGAAACGAAAATAAAGTGGAAAATTAATCCAGGAGAAAAAGAATGGGCAAAAATAATTTATATGTAAAATCGTCGTGCGGGCAGAAAAACGATCGAAAAAGATGTATGACTGTACGCTCACGGAAAGGATTTCTTCGACTCACATTTCTTGTAGTGGGAATCGCGATTTTATCTGGCCTGTCGATCTGGATTTTAGGTCCTGCCGGAAAAAAGGAAAGGGAACGCCATCTGGCAGAAAATCTGAATTATGAAGAGACGGAAGACGGAATTTGTATTACGGGTTTAAGAAATAAAGCACTGACGAGACTAAAGATTCCTGCGACGATTAATAATTTACCGGTAACGGAAATTGGTGAATCTGCGTTTCATTCGTGTGCTGGTCTGGTGTCAGTGATTATACCGGAGAGCGTGATAAAAATTGGGCCGGGCGCGTTTAATAATTGTAGTGGTCTTACGTCGGTGGATATATCTAAAAACGTGACAGAAATTGGAGAAAAGGCGTTTTCGAAGTGTGAAGAGTTAACCTCGGTGACCATTCCGGACAGTGTGGTAAAAATAGGAGGGTCTGCATTTCACACATGCACAGGGCTTCAGACGGTTTCCATTTCGAAGAATTTAACGGAAATAGAAATGGGGGTGTTCGCGAATTGTACACGATTAACCTCAGTGATTATTCCAGAGGGGGTGAGGAAAATTGGAAAAGCGGCGTTCGCGTTTTGTGACAGTTTGACGTCTGTTCGTATTCCCGGGAGTGTGACGGAAATTGAAGAATTGGCATTTTATCACTGTTCAGGGCTTACGTCGATTACCATTCCAGAGAATGTGATTAAAATCGGGGAATCCGCGTTTCATACATGTACTGCCTTAACTTCTGTGATTATTCCGGAAGGGGTGACGGAAATAGAGGAATCGGTATTTGCGGACTGTCAGAGGCTGGTCAGCGTGAGTATTCCGGAGAGTGTGACAGAAATTGGGCACAGGGCGTTTCGAGACTGTAATACGCTGAGTTCTGTAAGTATTTCAAAGAATATTAAAAAAATAGGAGACGGTGCATTTTTTGGATGTTTAAATCTGAGAACGGTGACCATTCCAAAGAGTGTGGAGGAAATCGGGGAGTCGGCGTTTACTGGCTGTGATAATTTGACGATTCACACGGAAAAAGATTCTGAGGCGGAAAGATACGGAAAGAAGGATTTTATAAAAATAGTTTTGAATGATCTGGCGAATGAAAAGGTGTATATAAAACGGGCACCTTTTGGAATTATTGAATATACGAAATCGGGTGGTGAAATTTATTTTGTCCGGTTAAGAAATGCATCTTTAGAAAAAGTTGAGATTCCTGCGGAGATAGAGGGATTACCGGTGACAGAAATTGGTGCCCGAGCTTTCGCTGACTGTGAAAAACTGAAGTCTGTAATTATCCCAGAAGGAGTGGTAAAAATTAGGGCATTAGCATTTTTCCGGTGTTATGAGTTAATTTCAGTAACCATTCCGCGCAGTGTAACGGAAATAGAAAACGGAGCGTTCGCCTGCTGTTCTTCTCTGATTTCTTTTGAGTGTGAAGAAGAAAATCCGCAATTTAAAAGTATTCAGGGTGTTCTTTTTACTAAAGATGGAAAAACTCTTGTGGCGTATCCGAATGGAAAAATGGGGGCATATACCATTCCGGAGAGCGTGGAGAAGATCGGAGCATTAGCGTTTTTCCAGTGTGGCAGCCTGACAGGTGTGGAGATACCGCAGGGGGTAAGGGTAATTGGGGAAAGAGCGTTTTTTAGATGTAATGGTCTGAGCAGTGTAAATATACCGAAGAGCGTGATGGAAATTGGAGATCGGGCATTTCTCAGATGTAGTGGCCTCCGCAGTGTAAATATATCGGAGGGGGTTACGAAGATTGGAGATGAAGCGTTCGCGTTTTGCGATAAATTGACGAGCGTAAACATTCCGGAGAGTGTAACAAAAATTGGATTCAGAGCATTCGCTAACTCTGGTAAACGGTCATCGGTAACCACGCCGGCTGCGGCAAAAAAATTTCAGGAGAGGGCATTTATACCCGATACACTATAAAATTTCGCTTCCTCGGCATTTTCAGCGAAACAAAAATGCTGTGGACGCGGAAATTTATAGTGTATCAGATATATAATGTATCGGGGGTATAAAATGGAACCAGACAAAATGTTTGGACAGAAAGAGAAAATATATGAAAATACGCTTTCGGAATACGCAGATCGAGCTGATTATAGGGAATATCGTGCATCAGGAAGTGGACGCGATTATTAATGCGGCGAATTCCTCTCTGGCGGGTGGAGGAGGTGTGGACGGTGCGATTCACCGCGGCGGCGGGCCGTCTATTATGGAAGAAACACGGCGGCGGTATCCGAAAGGCTGTCCGACAGGTCAGGCGGTCATTTCCGGAGCGGGCGAGTTAAATGCGAAATATGTCATACACGCTGTCGCGCCGCGGTGGAGTGAACATAAATCTGCGGAAGTAGCTGAATTACTGGCCAGCGCGTATCGGAATTCTTTGGAATGTGCAGCAGAAAATCACTGCCTTTCCGTGTCTTTCCCGTCTCTGGGCACGGGCGCGTATCGGTATCCTCTGGCGGAAGCAGCGGAAATCGCGTTACGGACGGTCCGATCTTTTTTAGAATCATATCCGTCACAAACATTTCGCCTGATTCGTTTCGTACTTTTTGATGCTTCAGCAGAATCGGCTTTTTGTCGTGCGGCAAAAATTATTTTTCCGGCGGAAAGTATTCTTCCGCCGTGGATGTTCTCGGAAATCGATTTTACATCGACGACAAATTATCTGGATGTCCAGCAGGTCGCGCGTTACGACGCACGGATGGGGGCCATTCGGGATGTGGCGAAAGAAAATGCGTTTTTACTTGAGCGTCTGAATTTACCTTCAGAGGCGAGAATACTGGAAATCGGCACCGGCACCGGGGCTTTTGCTCGAGCGGCGGCGAAAAAATTCACGGAGGTTACGGCGATCGACATTTCCCCGGTAATGCTGGAATATGCACAGCAAAAAAACAGAGAGGAAGGCGTTTCGAATATCCGTCTCTTTCAGGCAGGTTTTTTGACGTTTCAGGATGCCCCGGAATCTTATGATGCCGTCATTTCCAGTCTGGCTCTGCACCATTTACCGGATGTATGGAAGGCGGCCGCGCTGGCAAATATTCATCGTCTTCTGAAACCGGGAGGGATATTTTGTCTGGTCGACGTAATTTACGCCTGTGATTATTTCGGTATTTCAGATATTTATAATTATTTTTCATGCTTTACGGAAAATATAAAAGATGACGTCATGCGCCAGGCTCTTTATGGTCATATTTCCTGTGAGAACAGTACGTTTCACTGGATCATGGAAGAGCTTTTGCGTCGTGCGGGATTTCACCTGGAAACTTTTGAGGCTTTCGGCAGTTTACCATATCTTTATCTTGCGCGAAAAATGGAAGTCTGATTTTTATGCGTATTCCTTTTTATGATGTTTTGATTCTCGGTGCCGGTCCTGCAGGTTTAATCTCGGCGGCCTGTCATGGTAAAGAAAAAAGCGTCGCGATTCTTGAGAAAAATTCCTCTGCCGGGAAAAAACTCCTCGTCACGGGCAGCGGTCAGTGTAATTTAACTCATGGCGGGGATATGCGCCTTTTTTTTCAGCATTATCATCCGAGTACGCAATTTGTGAAACCATGTCTGCTGGCTTTTACGAATCGGGATTTAGCACAGTTTTTTTCTTCGCGCGGATTAAAATTAACAGAACGTGAGGACGGAAAGGTTTTTCCTGTAACGTATCGTGCTGAGGATGTTTTAAATACGCTGCTGAAAGCGTGTAATGAAAATGGTGTTCACATCTTTTATTCACACAGCGCACAAAAAGTAGAGTTTTTGGAGAAGGACTCATGTTTTCAGGTAAGCACTCTGGCGGGACAGAAAAATTTTAAATGGCGCGCGAAAAAATTAATCATGGCCACGGGAGGAAAATCATGGCCGCGCACCGGTTCCACCGGAGATGGATACATACTGGCAAAAATGCTGGGACACACCATTACGGAGGTTCGTCCTGCGCTGACGCCCGTTTATATCCGTTCTTATCCTTTCGGATCATGTGCTGGGATCTCGCTAAAAAATCGGATTTTTACACTCTGGCGTAATCGTCAAAAAATCATGACGCATGTCGGAAATCTTCTTCTGACGCACCAGGGATTTTCTGGGCCGGGTATTCTCGACATGAGCCGACATTTCTGTCCGGGAGACTCTCTGACCATTCATTTTCCGGAACATAATGAGGCAAAAACCGCGGAAGATTTTCAGCGTTTATTTTTGGATATGCTTACGCATAACAGTAAAAAAATGGTAAAGAATCTGATTTCACAGCATTTTCAGATTCAGGAGCGTTTAACAGAATGTCTGTTACGTCTGTGTGGCGTACCTCTAAATTTATATGCTTGGGAAGTGGACAAAAAAACACGGGAAACTATTCTTCATGTGCTTCTTCATTACCCATTTTTCATTCATCATCCTGGCGACTTTCGGGAATCCATGTGTACCGCTGGAGGTGTTTTGTTAACGGAAGTGAACCGGAAAACCATGGAGTCTCGCATAAGGCCTGGCTTATATTTTTGCGGTGAAATTTTAGATGTGGATGGGGATACTGGTGGGTATAATCTTCAGTTCGCTTTTTCTTCCGGTGTCGCGGCGGCAGAAGTGAACGTATAAAAATTATTCCATTACTTTTTTAATACAAAAATAGATATTCGCCTTTTATGTTTTTTTGCACTTCATAATAAATGGGTAAATTATACCTGATGCACTATAAATCTTCTCTGGTATTTTTGCTTCGCTAAAGATGCCTGCTTAAAGAACCTCATAAAACGGAAATTTAAAGTGGGACCATTATAAATCCAGTATATAAGGAAAAATATTATGTTTTTTTATGTGAAAAATTTTTGTCTTTTTATCGTCGTTTTTTTTCTTTGCGGAACTGTTTTTTCTGGCACATCTTGGGCTGCGGAAGGTTCAGAACCCGTGAAGGCGGTGGAACGTTCTGGCGGTGGAGAAGGAATGGCGGTGCCTGCGCTGGTGGCGAAAGACACGGAAGGGAAGTCGGTGCCCATGACTCTGGCAGGGTATGACGTGAACGTAACGGTTCAGTCTTTCGCGGCGGAAGTTGTGGCTACGATGATTTTTCGTAATCAGACGGAACGGGATTTGGCGGGAAATCTGTACTTTCCGCTGCCTGAAGGAGTGACGGTGGATGGGTATGCTCTGGACGTGGACGGTGAAATGATAGATGGCGTGGCGGTGACAAAAGAACGTGCACGGGTCACGTATGAGAAAGTGGTGCGTCAAAAAATAGATCCTGGTCTGGTGGAATGGAGTGGTGGAAACAGCTTTAAAACACGGGTGTTTCCGCTTCCTGCCGGAGGGACGCGGACGATTCGGGTAAAGTATATTACGTTCCTGGAGACAGATCCTCGGACGAATGAACAGAGGTTTCGTTTACCTCTGAAATTCGCGTCGGCGGTGGAAGATTTTCGTCTGCGTCTGGAGGTAATTAAACCGGAATGCCCACCGGAGGTGGCGAAAGGTGCACTGCAGGATCTGACGTTTACCTGGCGCGAAAGTTACGTGGCGGAAACACAGCGGAAGAACTTTTTGCCGAATGATGATCTGGTAATTTTACTTCCGCGAAAAGAAAATTCAGATTCTCTTGCGCGGAATATTTTGGTTTCATCATACTCTGGAAACGAGGAAAAAGTACGTTTTGGAAATGAGAAAATTTATTTTGCACTTCAGGCGAAATGTCCGAATTTTGAAGAGGTGCCTGGAGTGCAGAAGCAGGAGATTCGCATGGAAGGCCTGCAAGAAAAAATGGAACTGAGCGTTTTTTGGGATGCGTCCGGATCTCGTGCGGATAAGGATTTTACGAAAGAATATGAATTTCTCGAATATTTTTTGAAGACATGTTCCGCGAGTGAAATTTCTTTGGATCTCGTCGTGTTTCGGAATGTGGCGTGTCCTGCCCAGCGATTTATTATGGGGAAAGAGAGCCGAGCGGCGGATGTCGAAAAGCTGATTCAGACCCTTAAAGAACTTCCGTATGACGGAGGAACTGCACCGGGAGCGATCAAATTTTCTTCCTGTGAAAATACGGGGAACACGGCATCTTCACGGGCATTTTTGTTTACGGATGGAATCTGGAATTTTGGTAATCAAAAATGCGGAAAAGTGTCTGAAGCACGGTGCCCACTTCATGTTTTCGCTTCTGGAAGTCAGGTGGACACACCACGTTTACGTGAAATGGCGATTTTAAACGGAGGGAGTTATTTTCACCTGAATAAAATTACGCCGGAAAAAATCGTCGCGGAGATGAATGGGCGGCCTGTCATTCTTTCAAAAATAGAGGGGACGAATATTCTTCTGGATGAAACATTTCCGAAACTGGATCGTCCGGTGATGGGAGATATTATTGTCGCTGGCAGAATGACTGCACCCACCGGTGAACTGGTATTAACATATTCCGTGGATGGAAATGTGTGTCATGTCCAAAAATATGAGCTGACGGCGGAAACAGGAAATTCTCGGCTGGCGGAAAGAGTGTACGCGCAGACGAAACTTGCGGAACTGGTGATTTTTCCGGAAGAGAATCGAGAGAAAATAGAATCGCTGGGAAAAGAATTCGGACTGGTGACTCCGGAAACTTCTCTGCTGGTGCTGGATTCTCTGCAGCAGTACCTGGACTACGAAATTTGTCCTCCGGAATCTTTGCCGGAAATGCGGGATGAATATCTTCGCCGAATGGATACGGTGGAAAAGCAGCAGGCCGAGTCGCGCCTTTCGAAAATGGAAGAGGTGCTGGCCATGTGGGAGAACCGAGTCACGTGGTGGAGTACGGAGTTTAAATATCCGAAAGATTTTAAATATAAAAGTACTGAAGAAGATGCGGAAGAAGCGGGCGACTCGAGTGACTTTTTTGGTGGTGATGAAGGAACCGGGGTGCCTCATTTACCCGAGGCGGCCTCCTCAGGTTTCGCTGGAAGAATGGAAAATGACGCGGAAGGGAATTCCCCACAGGAAATACCGGTTCCCGTCATGGAAGCGGAAGATGAGGAAGGTATTATAGAGCAGCAGCAGTACGAGGAAATTATCGTGGAGGATAGTGAGTCTGCTGTGTCAGAATTTGGCATGGTGATGAAGAAATCTGTGGTACGTGAACAGGAAGTGGCGCGTGAGTATCTGGACGCGATGAAAGCGGCAGGTGCAGAAAAAGCGTATGCAGAGTATCTGAAGTTTCGGAAAGATTTCGCGGAAGATTCTCGATTTTTCATGGAGTGCGCCACTTTACTGGAGAAAATGGGGAAACATGATTTAGCGGTGCGCGTGATCAGTAATCTCGCAGAGCTGGAACTGGAAAACGTGCCTCTTCTTCGGATTCTTGCTCGGCGTCTGATGCAGATGAATGAACCGGCCCTGGCGGTGGACGTTTTTCGTCGGATAAAACGGATGCGTGCAGAGGAACCGCATTCTTATCGTGATTTGGCGCTGGCTCTGATTCTTTCCACGGAAGGAAAGCCCGCCACGGATCAGAGCGTGAAAAACTCACTTCTGGAAGCGCTCGAACTGCTGAAAGAAGTGGTATTAAATCCCTGGGACGAGCGATTTTCAGAAATTGAACTTTTCGCGCTGGATGAAATGAACGTGCTGGTAATCCCACGTTTACAGGAGGCTGGCGTGAAGGAACTTTCCGTGGATGAACGGCTGGTGAAGAAAATGGATCTGGACTTTCGAATCGTCATGGAGTGGGATGCGGATAACACGGATATCGATCTGTGGGTGACGGAACCCTCGGACGAAAAAGTGAATTATCAGCATAATCTTTCCACGATCGGCGGAATGATTTCCCGAGATTTTACACAGGGATATGGTCCGGAAGAGTATCTGATTAAAACAGGAATGTCTGGAAAATATCTGATCCAGGCGCATTATTATGGCAGTCAGTCGGTGGAACTTTTGGGACCGGTAACGGTTCAGGCCGAAGTTTACACGGACTGGGGGCGTCCGACTCAGACGCGAAAGGTTCTGATGTTTCAGCTGGATAACGTGGACGGAACCTTCACGATCGGAGAAGTGGAAAAATAACTATTTTTGTAAATCGGTAAATTACAAAAATCGAAGCGTGACGAAAAATCACGTTTCGGTTTTTTTATGTCCGATGCATTATATACCGATGCACTATAAATTTCCACATCACCAGGAATTTTATACTCATGCCACGTTAAAATTCAGTTTTCGCCTGCGACAAGATGAAGCTTTTCATTTATCAGCGTGCGCAGTTCTGCGCGATACCGTTTTCTGCGGCGGAAGAAGTTTTTGCATTCTTGTATAAATTTTGAAAATTCCGAAATATATCGGTTTTTTTGAAAATTCCGGAATATATCGGCTTTAGAGCACTTTTTTCTTGAAAAATCACCATAAACGTTCGATCGGATTTAAGTTCGGCGAGTAAGTTGGTAAAAAATGCAGACGAATTTTCGTGTGGGATAAAAATTCGCGCAAAAGTGCGGCGCGATAATATCGAGCGTTGTCGACAAAAACGTGAATGACGGTTTTCGGATCGTGCCGAGAAATCAATTTTTTGAAAAGACGAATCGTCGTTTTCGCGTTCACGGTCTCGGGAAAATCGACGCAAGTCGCGTGCGTGTCGATGTTTATCAAACCGTTAATGTTCACGTGTTGCCGCGAAGAATTCGACTTCAGCGCATGTTCTTTGCCACGTCGAATCCAGCCGTAAGCAGGAATGCTTTGGTGCCGCGGATGGCAGCCGTCGCCGAAATCTGTTTCCACTCTAAATTTCCGTTTTCCACGACTCTGAACGCAAGCAATTTTAGCGAAAGCAAAATGCCGGAGAAGTGAAATTTTACCGTGCATCGGACAAAAACCTCGTTTGAACCCGCGTTTTTCAGGAGTTTACGGTACGTCACGACGAATTCTTTTTGCTTTTAGGGTCCGCTTTTTCTGGCACGTGCTTCGGTTTTTTCTAGACGAAACCGAGTCAGCGCAGTAACTTATCCATCTGCAAACATGAAAGTAAAACGCTATACGTGCTCCACTCACGACGTAAAATTTCTTCACGTTCCGACATAAAGTTTTACCAGGCCAGCGTGACGATTTCATTTAGTCTATTTATCAGACGGATTCGTCAAATACTAAGACGATAATTTATTTTGACGATTTCCCTAATTCTTACATCTATGTAAATCTCCTTAAAATTTTCATTTTTCCACGACTCTGAACGCGCAGGTATTTTTTGCGAAGCAAATTGCCGAAAAAAGCGAAATTTTACCGTGCATCGGTTAAAACTTTATTTGGACCCGCGTTTTTCAGGAGTTTACGGTACGTCGCGACGAATTCTTTTTGCTTTTCGAGGTCCGATTTTCACGGCACGTGTTTCGGTTTTTTGCAGATGAAACCCAGTCGGCGCAGTAATTTATCCATCTGCGAACATGAAAGTAAAACGCCATACGTGCTCCACACACGACGAAAGATTTCACGAACGTTCCGACATGTTTTTTTACCAGGTCAACGCAACAATTTCTTTTAGTCTATGTGCCAGACGAATCATCGGTCCGATATTATGGCGGTAATTTATTGAGACGACTTTACTCAATTTTTACATCTGACTAATTTTACCTAAATTTTTGTGTATTCCACGACTCTGAAAACAGGTATGTTTTGTTAAGAAAAATGTCGAAAATAGCGAAATTTATCGTCTCATTACGTACAAAAAACGTTTTCGCACGCGTTTTTTCGGAGTTTACGGTGCTTCGCCACGAATTCTTTTTGCTTTTCGGGATTCGCGTTTTTCGGCACGTGCTTCGTTTTTTCTAGACAAAATCTAGTTGGCGCAGTAATTTATCCATCTGTCAGCACGAAATTAAAACGTCATACGTGCTCCACTCATAACTCAAAATTTCTCACACGTTCCGACATAATTTTTCACCAGGCCAGCGTGATAATTTCTTTTAGTCCATCTGCCAGACGAACCAGTCCGAATTTAAGACGGTGATTTAACATGACACGTTTCCGACATTTTTCCACGTATAAATAATTCTCCATAAAATTTCCATGTTTTCCACGACTCTGTACGCTCCGGCATTTTTAGCGAAAGCAAAATGCCGGAGAAGTGAAATTTTACCGTGCATCGGATAAAAAAAATTCGTTTGGACCCGCGTTTTTCCGGAGTTTTCGATACGTCGCGACGAATTCTTTTTGCTTTTCGGGGTCCGCTTTGCCCGGCACGTGCTTCGGTTTTTTGTAGACGAATCCGAGGCGGTTCAAAAAACTGCACATTCCGGATCGGGTAAAAAAAACGTGATACATTTTTATATCCGATGCATAATGAATCCCGCTTCCTCGGCATTTTTGCTTCGCTGAAAATGCCTGCGTTCAGAGCCGCACGAAATGGAAATTTAAAGTGGAATCCGTATAAAACATGCCGCTGGATTTCAGCCACTTTTTGACAGAGATTTTCATCCAGCCACTTCCCGAGCTCCACCTTCTGAGCGTCGGTAAGTTTGGTCGCACGACCTCGCAAAAGACGCTGTTTGAGCGCGTCGATTCCGCCGGACTTCCATTTTTGAAAGTAAACGCGCACGGTATTTTCGTCGACCATCAGCACCTCTGCCACGTCGCCGACCGACCAGCCGCTTCCGAGCAGAAAAACCGCTTTTAACCTGTCCGCCACCCACTTTTCGTGAGTTTTTTTGTGCTCACGGCGCAATTTTCCAAAATTTCTTTGAGATAATTTGTAATTTTCCATTTTTCCCACTTGACAACGCTTCCAATCTTAGTGAT
>JAUNBR010000074.1:19253-19427 GCA_030527015.1 Planctomycetia bacterium | reverse complement strand
ACGTATGAGTTCTAAACTTCACCTCACACCTTTTTTTCACTGACGCCTTTCGCGCCCAAGTTCCCACCCCCTTCCCGGAAACTTGGGCGCGTGTCCATTTCTTGCCCCACGTCATTCGGTGATTTATCCGGGACTACGGAAAATCGAAACGTGGTGGAAAGTCACTCGGTGATT
>JAUNBR010000074.1:0-19153 GCA_030527015.1 Planctomycetia bacterium | reverse complement strand
TATCCGGGACTACGGACTGCGTCCTTCGTCCACGGCTCCACGGGAAAATCGAAACGTGGTGGAACGTCGCTCGGTGATTTATCCGGGACTACGGACTGCGTCCTTCGTCCACGGCTCCACGGGAAAATCGAAACACGGCGGAACGTCGCTCGGTGATTTATCCGGGACTGCGCTCGCGCTTCGTCCACGGCTCCACGGGAAAATCGAAACACGGCGGAACGTCGCTCGGGGTGTCTTGTTTCCGGGCGACGGGGTCCGATGCGTGTGGTCTGTGATGGGCAGAGTTTATTCTGCATGGATGGAAGAGAACTCTAAAATTTACGGGGTTCGCCGCGTCTGTCCTTTCCGTCGGCCATCTGGATTTCAGGAATGGGAAGTAAAAATGGACGAATGGCTTCCAATTTCTTCTCTCCGATTCCATGGACACGTTTAATGTCTTCTAAAGATGAAAAATGTCCATGGGTGTCACGCTCGGCGATAATTTTTTGAGCGGTTTTTTCGCCGATCCCTGGTAAAAGAATGAGATCATGAAAGTCTGCCTGATTAATGTCAATTAAAACATGCTGGGCGGATGGAGATGCCTGGTCGATCTGAATAATCTGAGGTGAATGATTCTCGGCGGAAATGGAGGTATGGTAATCAATTTGTGTCAAAATCCAAATGACGAAAAAAAGAAAGAAAATGCCGGATAACCAGACCAAGAGCAGCTGGTCAGCAGAATGAAAAATCGCAAATTTAGGATTTTCACGCATATTTTTACCCGACACGTATATGGTCCCGTTTCGCCAGTTTTTTGTTTTACTAAAATGTTTAACCCGATGGACGGTGAAATTTCATTTTCACGTTTTTTTTTGTTCCACTGAAAATGCCTGTTTTCAGAACCGTATAAAACGGAAATTTGATGGAAAACCAAGTATACTTCCACATGCTCCTTTTTATAACACATTTTTGGGGGGTTCACAAGTAATTTTTGTGAAAAACGTGAAATTTTTCATGTTTTTGCATAAAATTTGTTCATCAGGAGATGACGGAGGTAAATATTTGGTGCCGAAGGACGAGAAGTTTTGCTTTTCCGCGATTATCCCCGATATATGGTGAATTTCCGCTTCCCCGGTATTTTGTTTCGCTGCCAGCAGTCGGTTTCGCTGAAAAGGTCAGTTTTAGAGCCGCAAGAAACGGAAATTTAAAGGAGAAGCAGTATAAAAAAGGAAATATTAAGATTACTATGATTATTTTGACGAAAAAGGAATATTTTTGAGAAAAATTTGGAGAAAATACTTGAATTTCATGGCGGAGTATGTTACAAAAAAATAATTAGGGGAGGAGGATGTGGACAAATTAAAGTACGGTTTTGGCTTTTTGCGGAAATAGCGGGTCAAAAAACCACGTCAGACGTGAAAGGTTTTTGAATTTTAACAGATTTATTATCAGGAGAGAAATGGTATGGCAAGAAACGTGACGATGTATACGGCGCAGTGGGCGGATGTGCCTTTTGACGCTCTGGCTCAGAAGTTCAGTGATTTTGGATATGATGGAATGGAGCTTTCCTGCTCGGGAGATCATTTTGACGTTCGGGCAGCGCTGGCGGAAGAGGATTATTGTCAGAAAAAACGTGCTGCGCTGGAAAGTTACGGACTGGGATGCTGGGCGATCAGTAATCATTGTGTCGGGCAGTGCGTGCTGGATAAAATCGACATTCGTCATAAGTCGGTCGTGCCGGATTATATATGGGGAGATGGTAATCCGGACGGTGTTACGGAAAGAGCGATTTCGGAAATGAAAAATACGGCACGCGCGGCCGCGAAATTTGGAGTGGAGGTGGTGAATGGCTTTACCGGTTCCAGTGTTTGGCCGTATTTTTATTCTTTTCCGCCCGTGCCCCCGGCGTGGATCGAGGATGGGTTTCGTTTATTGGCGGACCGGTGGAACCCCATCTTGGACGTTTTTGGAGAATGCGGCGTAAAATTTGCACTGGAAGTTCATCCGACAGAAATCGCTTTTGATTTATATACTGCGAAACGTGCTCTGGAAGCACTGGATTACCGGCCAGAGTTCGGTTTTAATTTTGACCCCAGTCACCTTTTGTGGCAGGGAGTGGATCCGGTCGAGTTCATTCGGGCTTTCCCTGACCGGATTTATCACGTGCACGTGAAAGATGCGATCGTCACCCTGGATGGGAAATCAGGGATTTTGTCCAGCCATATGAATTTTGGAGACCGAAAGCGCGGCTGGGATTTTCGTTCGCCGGGACGTGGAGGTGTGAATTTTGAAGAAATTATTCGAGAGTTAAATGATATTCATTATCAGGGTCCACTGTCGGTGGAATGGGAAGATTCCGGTATGGACAGAGAACATGGTGCACGTGAATCGCTGAGTTTTGTGCGCGATATGGATTTCTCTCCCAGTAATATCGCTTTTGACGCCGCTTTCGAAAAAGAAAGGCAGGCGTGAACGCAAGCATATTTCTGAAAATTTCTTGAATTTAATACCCGATGGACGATAAATTTCCGTTTCCTCTGTCTGCTGACAGGCAGGTCGGCATTTTTGTGCCCGATACACTATAAATTTCGCTTCTCCGGCATTTTTGCTTCGCTGAAAAAGCTTACTTTCAGAGCAGCAAGAAACGGAAAGTAAAATGGAACCAGTATTCGCTGAAAAAGCCTGCTTTAGAGCCGCAAGAAACGGAAATTTAAAGGAGAATCAGGATTTATCGCCGGTGTTTCGACGCTTACGGAATGCCGGTTTTTATATTTCCTTAAAAGGAAGCTGATTTTACGTATACTGCTTTTTAAATTTCTGTTTTGTGCGGTTCTTATAATGTCTGTCTTCAGTACCACATGAAACGGAAATTTAAAGAGGAAAGAGTGTATTTTGAGTTGAGGAGAAAATAAACGATGAAAAATGTGGCATATCATCTGCGGCGTTTTGCGGAAAGTCAGCCGGGGCAAATTGCGGTGGTGGAGCCGCGGGGATATAAAAATGGGAAACGTCAGTATAAGACGATGAGTTTTCGAGAGCTGGACGAGGACAGTGATCGAATCGCGCATGGACTGCATGAAATGGGTGTGCGCCGTGGGACAAGAATTGCGCTGCTGGTGCGGCCAGGAGTGGATTTTGTTTCTTCTGTTTTCGGATGCCTGAAGTCTGGTGCGGTCATGATTTTAATTGATCCGGGCATGGGAAAACGGAATTTAATTTCATGCTTAGAGGAAGCGCGGCCACAGGGTTTTTTGGCGATTTCGGCGGTGCAGGCACTGTGGCGATTTATGCGCCTGCGTTTTCCAGAAGCGGAATATCATTTAACGGTAGGGCGGCGGTGGTTTTGGGGCGGGCCGACACTTGCGGGATTAAGGAAAAAACCATATCCGGGCGCGTTTATGGAAGAAGTTTCTGAAGAGGATCCGGCGGCCATTATTTTTACGACAGGAAGTACCGGGCCACCGAAAGGCGTGCTGTATGAGCATAAGACATTTAACGCGCAGGTGCAGCAAATTGCGCAGGAATATGGAATTCAGGCTGGTCAGACAGATCTTCCTGGGTTTCCGATGTTCGGTCTGTTTAATTGCGCCATGGGCTCCACGGCGGTGATTCCAGATATGGATGCCAGTCGGCCGGCGAGTGTGAATCCAAAAAATATTTTAGAGGCGGCACGTGACTGGAATGTGACGCAGTCGTTCGGGTCTCCGACAATTTGGAAAGTGGTCAGTCGGTGGTGCCTGGAAAATCATACACGGCTGGAACAAATTAAAATGATTCTTTCCGCAGGTGCGCCGGTACAGGAACCGGTGTTACGTTCTGTGAAGGCGATTATTCATCCAGAGGGTGAAATTCATACGCCGTATGGTGCGACAGAAGCACTGCCGGTGGCGACGATTTCGGCGTCAGAGGTTTTGGCGGAAACGGCGGAGAAAAGTCGTCATGGTGCGGGTGTGTGCGTGGGCAGGAAGTTTTCGGGCATTCAGTGGAAAGTGATTCAGATTACGGATGAGGCGATTCCTGAGCTTTCGGAGGTTCAGGAATTACCCGAGGGAGAAATCGGAGAGTTAATCGTCAGTGGACCGCAGGTAACCAGGGAATATGTAACCCGCGTGGAAGTAAACGCTCTGGCGAAAATTTATGATCCACAGACGGGGGCGGTCTGGCACCGGATGGGGGACGTGGGATATTTAGATGCGCAGCAGCGTTTTTGGTTCTGCGGCCGAAAAGCACACCGTGTGCAGGCAGAGGCGAAAACATTTTTTTCGATTCCCGTGGAGGCCATTTTTAATGAACATCCGTCAGTGGTCCGTTCTGCGCTGGTGGGCGTGAAGAAAGAGGTGGACGGAAAGACGAAAATGGTGCCCGTGATTATCATAGAGCCAAAAGATCCACAGGTCTGTCGGGATGCTAAAAAACGAGAAAAATTGCGGAAAGAACTGATGGAAGTGGGGGGACAGAACGATTTAACTCGAGATGTGAACGTCATTCTCTTTCATCCATCTTTTCCCGTGGATATTCGTCATAACGCCAAAATTTTCCGTGAAAAACTGGCGGACTGGGCGGCCAAAGAAATATGAAGAATGCTGCGGAATTTGAGCAGTAAAAATTTTATACTGGTTTTACATTAAATTTTCGTTTTGTGCGGCTCTGAAAACAGGCATTTTCAGCGAAGTAAAATACTGAGAAGCGGAATTTTATAGTGTGTATCGGGTTTATAATGCGTCGAGTATAAATATTAGATCTTGGAGTCACGAAAGTGAGGATTTTATTTCGATACACGGTGAAATCTTACTTTACCGGTATTTTTGTTTTCCTGCCAGAAGTAGGTCTGGCCGAAAAGATCTAATTTTTTAGCCGCACGAAACGAAAATGGAGAGTGAAGTGAGCTAAACTTTTGTTAAGTGCGGCATGTGGAAACAGGTACTGGGGAATACTGGAGAGGGTGAAGGAAGTGTGATTTACGGAAGATGAAAATGGCAAAGAAAAAAGGAAAAGCGTTTCTTGGATAAGGTGTGTTCTTCATCATTTTTCTGCGGATTTTCGTAATTTGTTGAGAGCCAAAATTTCGATTTGGCGAATACGTTCTTTCGTGACTCCCATTTCCTGTCCGACCTGTTTTAGGGTCAGGGGTTCTCGATCACGATTCAGGCCAAAACGGTGAATAATAATTTGCTGCTCTCGTGGATTTAAGCACTGGAGAATATTCGCCACCTGTTTTTCACGGCGTAATTGGGTGGTTTCCATTTCCACAGGGTCCACTTCTTCCTGCGGATGCTCTTCATTAAATTCGTTTTCCAGAGTCATGAAACGTTTCCTGTACCGCTGTTCGTCGGCGATTGCGCGAGCGTAATTTTTCATGATGGCCCAGCTGGCGTAAGTGCTGAAACGATTTCCTCGAGAATAGTCGAATTTTTCGCAGGCACGGATGAGTGACATATTACCGTCACTGATGAGATCAAAAAGACTGTCGATCGGTCCGGTATGACGCTTGGCGATCGAGACGACCAGACGTAAATTTGCGGAGACGATCTGATTTTTCACTTCCGTCATCATGTCATAACAGTTTTCGATCTGGTCCATTAAACGGCTGGAGGGATGCTTGAAATCCAAATCATTACGTATAATGGAAGCTTTAAATTTTAGGTAATTCATTTTTCGAAAAAGATGCTGTTCCTGTTTAAAAGTTAAAAGAGGCACGGTATATAAACTGGCTAAATAGGAGGGTAATCCAGCAGGAAGTTTTGTTTTACGAGTTTTATATTCGCCTTCAGGCATGTCGGCAAGAATTTTTATTTCACATTCGGGGTCAGAAGAAGTGAGGAGAAATTCATCGCAGGGGATATAATCCAAAGAAAACTCCATGACTCGTTTTGCACGGATTTCGGCTAAAATGCGGTAAATGCTGGTTTTCGTTCTCTGGAAGCGCAGAGCCAGGGAGGAGACAGACTCACCGTTTCGGTAAGCGCGAAAAATTTCGAGTTTCCGAGTGGCGTCCATAACGGACTGGTTATCGGGGAAAATTGCGTCCAGCGGATGTTCATTATCATATTTTTTGAGCGTATACCGGATGGTTTCGGTGCTCCTTCCGGTATTTTTAGAGAGTCTTCGTAAGACTTCTGTAAAACTGTTTCCCACAGCGGCCATCATTTTCGCACGCTGAATGATCTCTTCACGCTCTGTTTCCGTCATCTGACTAAATCGGATGCCACGTTCGACCTGAATTTTATGTGTCGTTATAAAATCTTCCAGCCAGAGGCGAGAAATCACCACTCGTTTTCGGCTGGACCTCATTTCATATTTACTCTGGAGTCCCTGTTTTCGCCAGCGAGAAATGGTTTTCGTCGAAACATTTAACTCTTTCGCGACTTCTTCGACTGTCAGAAATTTATCTGGATCAGGAGTGTCAAAATAAACATTCGGAGTTTCTTTTTGTGGAGCGTCCGAAAGCAGAGTAACTGTTTTTTGCATTATGTTCATAATGAATATTCCTCCTTTTAAATAAAAAAGTTTTTTACCCGAGTACAATAAAATTTCGTATTTTTGCTGTTTTATGGTATCTAAAATACTGCCTGCTTCGGGAGGCCGTGTGTGACGAAATTTTAAAGTGAATCAGTATAAATTTTTGGTATATTATGCCCGGTGCACGATAAAATTCCGCTTCTCCGGTTTTTTTGCTTCGGTGAAAATACATGCTTTCAGAGCCGTACAAAAAAATTAAAATGGAGCCAGTATAAAATACAGTTTTTTGGAAAATAAAATTTAATGAGAGTGGAAAAAATAAAATATGCTTTCTCTACTTTTAATTATGACTTCAAAAAATGTGTAAGCAGGGGAAAATATTAAAAATGAGAAAAATATTTGTGGTGAACAGGATCGGAATGATGTAATAATTGTAATAAACTGAGAAAATTTTCGGAGATGTTTCCAGGTGTTAAAATGTTCCCTGAGACAGTCATGTGGAATGCGAAAAAGAAGGTTTTTTTCTTATTTTTTAAGTGTCTTTATCCAGTGTAAAAAGCACAGGAAGACATTTTTGTAAAATAAAAAACATTTTTTCTAAAAAAATTTTCATCTTTACAAAAATAGAAAGTTTTTGTTATGATGAACTGAGAAATTTTTTTATCGAAAATGGTGATGGTCTTTATTTTTGAGGAGAAAAAATTTAGTGTATTCGGTATAAAAAGCGTTTTGGTGTTTTGCAAAATATGAAAATTAGCTGAGCTGATGCTGAATTAAGCTGAAAATTTAATAATGAGAGATACACCTGGTTTCGTTTTATCCCTGAGGCACACGATAAAATTCCGCCTTTCCGAGATTTTTGCTTCGGTGAAAATGCGTGCTTTCAGAGCAGCACAAAACGGAAATTTATAGTGCGTCTGTCATAAAAAGCATATCATAATATCCCTGAGGCACGATAAAATTTCGCCTTTCCGAGATTTTTGCTTCGGTGAAAATGCGTGCTTTCAGAGCAGCACAAAACGGAAATTTAAAATGGAGCCAGTATAATTTTAGAATATATGAGGAAAAAATGTTTTGTATGAGAATATTCGAAAAATGTATAATAAAATACGCATGTGTCGGATTTTGTTTCTTATTTTTGTTGGATTTTCAGTTAATCGCAGTCTGTGCAGAGCCGGATTCTTATCTTTTACGTTCCAAAAGAAAAGCAGGAACAGTGGATGAAGTTAATCGTACGCTAGATGTTCGTGGAATGCTGATTTATGAAGTGGACGCAGTAACGGGTCAGAGTGTGGCTTCTGCAGCTGGTGGAGATGGAATACCACCACTGGGGCCAGGAGGAGTGCCGCGAAAATTACAAAAACAGACACGAAAGATTCCTATTTCTGTTACTGGAAATCAGACGTATGAGGAAATGCTGGTGGCGTCCGGAAATTTACTTCAGGGAGAATCGGCGAAACCCACGCTGGGAGCATGGTATTTTTTGAGAGATGACGCAAAATTTGTTGTAGAAGCTGCCGAACAGACACAAAAACTAGATGAGCGTGCTCGGTTATTTGGAGTGAATATTCATGATGCGGAGATACGTTATTTTCGTCCGGAATCTCTGCTGACTCGGGAAGAAAGAGACCTTCTGGATCAGCAGGGGATTTCGCTGTTACTGGATTTTTTGTTGCCGAACAGGGAAGTGAAAATTGGGGAGAGCTGGGCTCAGTCTGCAGATGTTATGGGACTTCTTCTTCAGCTGGATATGGTGTTTCAGCTGGAAGTGAAAACGACTTTAAAAGAAGTAAAAGGAAAAATTGCAGTTTTAGAGACAGAAGGATGGATCGAAGGAAGTTCAGATGGCACGGCGTCTAAAATGAATCTGAAATGTGTAACTTATTTTCATCTTGTTTCAGGGAGAATCGTATGGAATGGGATTACATTAAAAGAAAAACGTTCTGCTGGGCATGTGGCACCCGAAATGGATGTGAGTGCACGGGTACAGTATACGATTAAACCATTAAAAAAATCAGAAAATCTGACGGAAGAAGTTCTTTCGAAAATTGTTTTTGATGATGCTCTTTCGGAAAAACTGATGTTTTTAGAGCCGGGTGGCCTGTGGCGGTGTGAAATGGATGCGCGGTGGTATCCCACGATTTTTCATGAAAGGCAGGCGACATTTCGTATGGTGGAAAAAGGAGATCTGATCGCACAGTGTACCGTTTTAACTTCACCGAAGACACTTTCTCCTGTACAGTTAACTCTGGATGGATTTTTTGAGGAGATAAAGAAAACATTTCGTGGGGAAATAAAAGAAGTACGTGATTCATCAAAACTTGAAACAGAAGACGGTACGATTATTTACCGAGTGGAGTTTACTGGAGAAGTGGATGGGTTATCCATCAGCTGGATTTACTATTATATATATAAGTTGGAAATCGCAGAGAAGAAGGAATCGGCCAGGCAGGTTACGGTGGCGTTTACGGTGGAAGAAAATTTACTGGGAACTTTTGGGACGTCGGATCAGCAGATGATACAGACGTTTCAGTGGGAGCCATAAAGGTAAAAGAAAACCGTATGAATGTTTTATGTCGGATGTATTATAAATTTTCACTTTCTCAGAATTTTGTTTCGCTGAAAATGCCTGATTTCGGAAACCCGAAAGGCGGAAATTTAAAGTGGAACAGAGGAAGAAATAATTTATATGAATAATTTACGGAAATTATAGAAGTGGAGTTAAAAAATTTTATTGTCCTACTGGAAAAAATGGATGTTATCGTGTATATTTTGTGAAAGGATGTAAATATGTAGGTGTTATTTTGAGATGCCAAGATACTATTTTTGCTTGTTTTATGCCCGAAGTGCAATAAATTTTCACTTCCCCTGTCCGCCGGCCGGTGTTTTGTTTCGCTGAAAATGCTGGTTTTTATACCTGATGTACGATGAATTTCCGTTTTTCCGGCTTTTTTGTTTCGCTGAAAATGCCTGCTTAAAGAACCGCAGAAATGGAATTTTAAACGAGAACCAGTATAAATTTAGATGAAATCTGTTTTGTTTTACGGTAACCATAAAAGAGAATGGATAAAGGATGATGGCGTTATAAGAAGTTTCAAAATAGGGTGGGTCTGTCTCAGGTGCATGCAGTGAATGGTGAAATTTTTTTTAACATCAGATTTTGGTGAATTCATGACGACAAAAAATTGTTGGCAGAAAGATTTTTGTATTCCCAGTGAACCCTCTGCGGGACATGAGGTTTTAGATGTTATTTTGAGTCAGTTATCTGAATTTTGCTGGGAGCGAAAAGATATTTTTGCTATTCATTTAGCACTGGAAGAAGCACTGATAAATGCCATTCGGCACGGAAATCGTTCCTTACAGGAGAAGAGTGTTCATATTTATGTGAAAGTTTCACCAGAACATTTTATGGCACGGATTAAAGATGAAGGGAGTGGTTTTGATCCTGAGCATTTACCGGATCCGACACATGAGGAATTTTGTGAACGTCCCTGTGGTCGTGGAGTGAAGCTGATGCAGAATTTTATGACATCTGTTTCTTATAATCCTTTAGGAAATGAAGTGACGCTGGAAAAAATAAGCTCGAAGCAGGAATCTTCTTATAAAGAATGAGAAAATTTTAAAAAGAGTTCGTTTAGAGAATATATCTCGGATGTACTTTCTATTTTTGTTTTCTGCGGAGATGCCGCCAGATGGTTTTATCCCGGATGCACTAAAAACTCCCGCTTTTCGGCATTTTAGCTTCTGCTGAAAATCCTGCTTTTAGAGCCGCATAAAACGGAAATTTAAAGTAACGCCAGGATGTACCCGATACAGTATAATTTCCGCTTCTGCTGTCCGCTGACAGGCAGGTCGGTATTTTGTTTCGCGGGCACACTCATGGCTGAAAATGCCTGTGTTCAGAGCTGGTGCTGAAAGTGGAGCTGGGTGTAAATACAGAATTATTTACTTTTGTGGCTGTGCAAAAGGTGGTGTTAATAAGGACTCAGAGTATAAACTGTGTGAGAAGCCTGGAAATAAATGATGTAAGTAAGAAAATATAAATCTAATTTTAATTATTTTGTACCCTAAAAGGAGAGATTTATGACAGATTATCGGCATATTTCATTAAATGTCGTGGATGATATTTGTGTGATTCGTTTATTGGATTCCCGAATTGTGGATGATATTAGTATTCTTGAACTGGGGAATGAGCTTTTCACGCTGGTGGAAGAAGGTGGGCATACGAAATTACTTTTGAATTTTTCTTCCGTCGAGTTTCTTTCCAGTGCAGCTCTTGGGAAACTTATTATGTTATATAAAAAGATTACCATTCGAAAAGGTGCGTTAAAATTATGTTGTATTACGCCGGATATTCGGGAACTGTTTACGATTATGAATTTAGACAGAATTTTTGATATTCGTGAAGAAGAGGCAGATGCTCTGGCGGCGTTTTGAGATGTGATTTTATCTCGGATGTACCATAAATTCCGATTTTCCGGCATTTTTGTTTTGCTGAGGATGTCTGCTGTCAGGCCACACGGAACGGAATTTTATACCCGATACACTATAAAATTCCGCTTCCCCGGCATTTTTGCTTCGCTGAAAATGCCTGCTTTCAGAACCGCACAAAACTGAAATTTAACGTGGAACCAGTATAAAGTAGGATCAGAATTATAGCGCATTAAGATATGATAACTTCAGTGCTCGAGGTGTGGTGATTTTTTATTTTCTGATTTTTTGAGGTATCTGAATACCAGTTTATTCTTTATTATACTCTGGTATTTTATACTCGAATCACTATAAAAATTCGCGTTCTCTGTCTTTTGTGAATTATGGAATGTCTGCTTCTGTGACACACAAAATGCTGTTATATCCGAGGTAAAATTCCGCTTTCCGGCATTTTTTGTTTCGCTGAAAATGCCGGCTTTCAGAGCCGCACAAAACAGAAATTTAAACGAGAACCAGTATATATCCGAGACACTATAAATTTTCGTTTTTCTGTCTGCCGGCAGGCGGTATTTTGGTTTCCTGTCGGTCTGGCGGGGATAAATAATATCTGCGTTCCGAATTACATAAAACTTAAATTTAAAGTGAAACCAGCATAAGTTTTTATTTTGTGTGGTCATGGAAGCAGGAAACGGAAATATAAATTAGAATCGGTAAAAAATGTAATTATATGAATGATTGGCGTCAATTATATCCTTTTAAATCTTATGAAATCATGATCCGCCATCTGCGGATGCATTATTTAGATGAGGGGGAAGGGGAAGTCCTTCTTCTGCTGCATGGAAATCCCACGTGGTCATTTTATTGGCGAAATATTATTTCTGGTTTACGAGATAAATATCGGCTTATTGTGCCGGATCATATCGGATGTGGATTTTCGGAGAAACCGTCACGTCGGGAGTATCCGTTTACGTTACGTCGGCGTGTGGAAGATATTTTGGAGTTAGTGGAAAAACTGGACCTGAGAAATATTACACTTTTGGCGCATGACTGGGGCGGGGCGATCGGTATGGGCGCGGCCGTTTTTCGTCCGGAGCGGTTTTCCCGGTTCATTCTTTGTAATACGGCGGCATTTCGTTTTCCGGGATGTCCTGGAAGAATCGCGCTGTGCCGAATTCCAGTTTTTGGTGATGTGGCGGTAAAAGGATTTAATGTTTTTGCACGGGCAGCGATAAAAATGGCGGTGATGAAGAAGGAACGGATGGACAGCGTGACTCGCGCAGGACTTCTTGCGCCGTATGATTCATGGAATCACCGGCTGGCTGTGCATGAATTCGTGCGGGATATACCTTTTCGTCCGGGACAGCGCAGTTATGATACGCTGGTGGAAATTGAGCATGGGCTGAAAAAACTTAACTCACGTCCGGTATGTCTGATCTGGGGGAATGACTGGTGTTTTACGCCGAAATTTATGGAGCGTTTTCAGGAGTATTTTCCTGTGGCAGAACCCCATTTTTTCCCTGATGCAGGGCATTATATCGTGGAAGATAAGTATGAGCAGATGATTCCGATTATAGATGATTTTATGCAGAGATTTCCACTTTCTGTTTAGGCAGAGATGAATGTAATTCCGTGGATCATGAAATCCTATGAATGTGAAATTTATACCTGGTTTTATTTTATACTGGTTTCACTTTAAGTTTTGTGCGGCTCTGAAAGCAGGCATTTTCAGCGAAGCAAAATGCCGAGGAAGCGAAGGTTTATAGTGTATCGGGTATATAACGCATCTGTATGAAAATTTGAAAAGGAGCAGAGGAGAAAAATGAGTTCTACTCAAGATGATTTAGCGTCGGGGAGCCGTTTACAAAAAACGAAAAAAGATCCTGAGATTAATAAATATTTTCGCGCGCTGGTGAAGCTGAAGGGAAGTGACCTTCATATGAAGGTGGACCGTCCGCCATATATTCGTCTGGCGGGTACTCTCCGGCCACTAAATTCTCCGCCGATAGACGACGAAAACATGATGCGTATGATTTTTGAAATCATGAATGAGCGGAACCGGCGGATTTTTGAAGAAGATGGAGGTGCGGACTTCGCGCACGTGGTGGATGTGGAAGGAGTCTCTTGGCGTTTTCGTGTAAACATTTTGCAGCAGCTGGGGCATATCGGGCTGGTGGCGCGCCGAGTAAATAACACGATTCCAGATTTTGAGAAGCTGTTTTTACCGCCTTCTCTGGAAAAATTGTGTGTGTACAGTCAGGGAATGATTCTTCTGGCTGGAATTACGGGGTCTGGAAAAAGCACGACCATCGCGTCCATGTTAAACTGGATAAACAGAAATTATCAGAAGCATATTTTAACGCTGGAAGATCCGATCGAGTTTACGTTTACGGAAGAAAAATGCCTTATAAACCAGCGTGAAATCGGTATGGATGTGAAGGATTTTATGATCGGAATGAAACACGCGGTGCGTGAGGATCCGGACATTATTCTTGTAGGTGAAATGCGTGACCAAGAAACTTTTGAGACGGCCATTCAGGCGGCAGAGACAGGGCACCTGGTTTTTGGAACGATTCATGCTTCCAGTGCGCCCAGTACGGTGGGACGTATTCTGGACCTGTTCCCGCAGGCCATGCATAAGGCATTACGCAGTGCACTGGCATTTAATTTAAAAGGAATCGTGGCGCAAAAACTGTTACCCTCCATTTTAGAAGGCGTTCAGCGGGTGCCGACGTGTGAAATCATGTTTTTTAATCCGACTGTCAGAAAACTGATTCTGGAAGAAGAAGATGAAAAACTGGCAGATGCGATTCGTATCGGATACCAGGAAGGAATGCAGGATTTTACAAAAAGTTTAAAAGATCTTGTGGAGAAAGGAATGATTTCACGTGCCACGGCTTTTGAAGTGGCGCCGAATGTGGAAGCTCTGAAGATGGCATTAAAGGGAATCGAAGTAAAAGAACCTGGTATGCTGTAATGCAGGAACAGATGGATGATTTTTGTCGTGTGCCTGTATGCGGAATCCGTGATTTTTGACAGTTTATCGGAGTGTTTTCTTTTTTGTGTATGGCGAGCTCTGAGTTTCCATTTTTAGTGGAAAGAGTGGTCCCGGAGAACCGAAAAGCAGAAATTTATAGTGCATCGGGGATAAAAGAAATCGGTAAAGTTTTTTCATGATAAACGGAAATCTGACATGCGGATTTAAGATGAAATGATGTTTTGTATATTCCGATTTTCTGAGATATTTTTTTGAAAGGAATGCGAAACGCCACGATAATTTCTGAATGTCCTGATTATATTTCGTGTGTGACCACGGCGGACAGAAGGATGAAATTAAAAGTGGCGTTTCAGGCATATACTGGTTCCACCTTAAATTTCCGTTTTGTGCGGCTCTTTAAGCAGGCATTTTCGGCGAAAGCAAAAATATGCCGGGAAAGTGGAAATTTATGGTGTATCGGATATGAAAGTGGGGCATTTCGGGAATAAAGTTTTATCGGTTATTTTAACAGATTTTTGGCTTTCTCGATAATATTTTCTGTCGTGATTCCAAAATGTTCGTAGAGCTGTTTAAATGGTGCGGAGGCACCGAAGCTCGTCATGCCGATGAAAGTTCCATTCAGTCCGATGTATTTTCTCCATCCCTGTTCGATTCCTGCCTCCACCGCGATCCGTTTTGTACAGGTTTTGGGGAGGACAGATTCCTGATACTCTGCGGTCTGAGTTTCAAAAATGTCGAGACTTGGGCAGCTGACGACGCGCGCAAAAATTCCTTCAGCTCTTAAAGTATTTTGCGCTTCCAGGCACAGGTGGACTTCACTTCCACTGGCCATGAGAATAATATCTGGAATATTTGTTTCTGGGTTTATGGCGTCACGTAAAATATAAGCACCATTCCGTAAACCGCAGGCACAGTGACAGATTCCGTCTTCACCGGTACCATCTTTACTGCGTGGGAACGTGGGCAGATCTTGGCGCGTGAGAACCAGGGAAATGGGATGATGTTTTTCTTTTGCGAAAAATTTATAAGCCTGTCGGACTTCATTCGCATCTGCGGGGCGCATGACGATCATATTTGGCATGGCGCGTAAAGAAGCTAAATGTTCCACAGGCTGGTGTGTGGGACCGTCTTCGCCGACTCCGATCGAGTCGTGAGTGAAAAGATACAGCACCGGTAATTCCATGATACAGCTTAATCGCGCGGCAGCACGGAGATAATCTGCAAAAACGAAAAATGTGGCGCAGTAACAGCGGAGTCCTGTCGTGGCCATACCATTTATAATCGCGGCCATGGCGAATTCTCGAATTCCGAAATGGAAATTCCGCCCGGAGGGATTCTGGAGGGAAAAGTCACCCGCGCCAGGAAATGTAAGAACGGATTTATTAGAAGGCCCGAGATCTGCAGAACCGCCGATGAGCCACGGAAGATTTTCGGCCAGCTGATTCAGTACTTTTCCGGAAGAGTTTCGCGTGGCGGTACCTTTCGCATCTGCGTTCCAGCGTGTCATTTTTTCATCCCAGTTTTCCGGGAGTTCTCCTGATAAAATTTGTTGTAATTCTTTTGCTTCAGCGGGATATTTTGAAGCATATGCATCCATTTCAGACTGCCACAGAGAGAAAGCGTCGGCTCCACGTGCCGCGATTCCTTCTGAAAACATCTGGTAAACGGAATCAGGAACGTAAAATTTTGCGTTTTCATCCCATCCGAGAGCTTTTTTAGTGAGCTTAATTTCTTCTTCACCTAAAGGGGCGCCATGAGCTTCATGGGAACCTGCTTTATTCGGAGATCCGTAACCGATAATGCTTTTCACAATAATAAGTGTGGGACGATTTTTCTCTGCCAGAAATGCGTCAAAAGCACTGCGCAGAGCGTTTAAATCATTTACGTCATTTACTTTTATAACATTCCAGCCATATGCCTGAAAGCGTTCCGCGACATTTTCTGAAAAAGCGAGTTCTGTGTTTCCTTCGATCGTAATCGAGTTATCATCATAAATCCAGCAGAGATTCGATAATTTCATGTGCCCTGCCAGTGACGCGGCTTCAGAGGCCACGCCTTCCATCATGTCTCCGTCACCACAGAGTGCGTAAACATTATAATTTAATAAATTTTTATTATCTCGATGAAAGGTACCGCCGAGCCAGTTACTGCCCAGAGCCATTCCCACACTCATGGCCAGGCCCTGACCTAAAGGTCCCGTGGTAACCTCCACGCCGGAAGTATGGCGAAATTCCGGATGCCCTGGGCACCGGCTGTCCATCTGTCGAAAGCGTTTTATGTGATCCAGCGGAACCGCTTTTTCTTGTGTCGCGGCGCCATTCTTCCACTGCTGAACACCAGATAAATGCAGCAGAGAATAAAGAAGCATGGAGGCGTGACCGCATGAAAGGACGAAACGGTCCCGCGCGATCCATTCCGGATGTGCTGGATCATACTTCATGCGTTCATTAAACAGAAGGTAACCCACCGGCGCGAGAGCCATGGGCGTGCCCGGATGTCCGCTATTCGCCGCCTGGACGGCATCCATGGAAAGTGTACGAATCGTGTTAATCGCTAAATTCTCTGCTGGGGTGTTCATATCTGGACTCACTAATAAAATAGGGTTAATCGGAATTTTAGAAAATGATTTTTTAAAATATACTATAAAATTCTCATTTCATCAATATATGAGAAAATAATTTTTATTTTATGGTATCCTAATTTTATATTTAGGGTGTATCTTTTATTTTTTGGTTTTACTTTAAATTCCATTTTCTGCGGTTCTTTAAGCAGTCATTTTTAGCCCAGCCTGCTCTGGCAGGGAAGTAAAGAAGCTGAGAAAATGGAAATTTATTGTGCATCGGGCATAAAGTTATTCCTTTAATCTGGGTATATTAACGGAAATGTGATCTGTTTTAGATATTTTCTTAGTAAGAAAATGATTCCAGAAAATGGTTTTGAGAAGAAATTTCTATTTTTGCCGGCATCCCGGGAATTTCACGAACATAACGTGGTATGGCGTAACCTGGTAATACTGTTTTTAGTTTCATGATAAGTTCCTGTCCGACATTTTCGTCCACTTCAAAATGTGCCGCCCCGATAACACGATCCAGCTGGTGAAGATAATAAGGAATGATTCGCCGTGAAATTAAATTCTCGTAAAGTGCCACCAGTGTTTCCAGATTATCGTTCACTCCACGTAAAAGAACACCCTGCTGAAGAAGAGGAAAGCCATGATCCAGCATTTCCGAGAGGGCGGCATTTCCTGCCGGACTGTGTAATTCCGAAGGGTGATTTATATGGAGTACAAAAAATATAAGTTTCCCGGTACTTGAAGAAATTTCCTTTAAAGCAGAAAGAAAATGAGACGAAATTCTTTCTGGCGCGAAAACGGTCGCGCGAGTATGAATACGGATTCTGCGTATATGTGGAATTTCGCTCAGATTCTTTATTAACTGAATGAGTGCGTCATCCGATAAGGTAAGTGGGTCACCTCCACTGAGGATGATTTCTGAAAGTGTGGTATTTTGAGAAATCTGTGACAGTTCCGTAAAAAATGAGGCGTGAAGGTTCTCATTTTTCTGCGTTTTTGTGCAAGAATTGAGTTCCGCATGATTACATTCTGTTTCGGTGTCAGAACGAAATGTGTGGCGGCGAAAACAGAAACGGCAGTTTCCGAAACACCGTGGGGAGACTAAAAGTAATGCTCTTCCCTGATATTTATGCAGTAATCGGCTGTTTTGTAGGCGTGGCGTATCATGTCCAGGAGGGAAAAAGATGGGGTCTTGCTCTTTTAGCGGATCCAGTGTAAAATACTCTGGATTATTTTGTTCTTCAGTGGAGGGCAGAATTTGTCGTAAGAGTGCATTTTTTGTTAGAGAAAACTCGTTTCCCTCTGGAGCTTTTTCGGAAATACTGTGGAGAATGAGGTTTACAAAACTCGCGGAGACCGCCAGCGGATATCCTGTTTTCATCACTGTTTCTTGTGCATGAATAAAGTCCGTTTCAGAAAGGGGGATGAATTTTTTTAATTCCTCAAGTTTTTTTATGATTTTCATAGTGGAATAAAACCGGGACATGTCCTCTGATGTTACATGACTGATAAAAAATAACGCTTTTACTTATTTTATGCTCGACACACGATAAATTTCACGCCGTCTGCCGGTACCGAACGAAATTTTAAAGAATACTGATTTTTCTTTGATTTTTCATTTCGTAAATTCTGTTTGCAGACATTTTAAGCATTCATGAATGCCGTGAAAGTGGAAATTTATGGTGCATCACAAATAAAAACCAGTATAACATATTTTGTAAAACAGGAAAGGAAGGAAGTACGTGGGAACCTATAATACCAGTGAATTTCGTAAAGGTCTGAAAGTGCAGATGGACGGTGATCCATACATCATGATCGAATGTCAGTTCGTAAAACCTGGAAAAGGGCAGGCTCTTTATAAGTGTAAATTACGTAATCTTCTGCGTAATACCGTAATTGAGCGTACCTGGAAAAGTGGAGATTCCATCGAGTCAGCAGATATTTCTGAAATTCAGGCCCAGTTTCTTTACCAGCAGGGGGACACGTTCTTTTTCATGTGTAATGAAACGTATGAACAGTATGAACTGGATAAAACAGTAGTGGATGATGCCTGGAAATATCTTAAGGAAGGCATGGTATGTGATGTTTTGCTGTACAACAATAATCCGATCGGAATTACACCTCCAAATCATGTCGTACTTTTAGTAACCCAGGCAGATCCTGCAGTCCGCGGAAACACCGCGACGAATGTTACGAAACCCTGTACTCTGGAGACCGGCGCAGAAATTACCGTGCCGAATTTCGTGGAATCTGGTGAAAAAATTCGTGTCGATACCCGTACAGGTGAATATATAGAGCGAGTAAAAGAATAAAAGCAAAAATACTGCGGAAACAGAGAGAAAACTTCCGTGTATGGTACATGTAAAACTCCCTGTTTTGGGTATTTTGCCATGCATTATACTGGTTCTCCTTTAAATTTCCTTTTTGTACGTCTCCGAAAGCAGCTATTTCCTGCGGAGTAAAAATGCTGGAAAAGCGGAATTTTATAGTGCATCGGGTATAAATTCAGGCATTTCATCAGAAGTGCCTGTATTTTCATATTTTTATCTGACATTCTAAAAATATTTCCTTTTTAGAAAATTTTTTGTACTGCATTCTTTTGGCTTTAAGTTTTACATATCCACAAGATAAGAAAAATTCGGACGCGAAAGAGAACTTTACGGAAAAAGAGAGCGTGAGAGGAAAGCGTGTGAGAAAAAAGGTGTGTGAGAAAAAAG
>JAUNBR010000073.1 GCA_030527015.1 Planctomycetia bacterium | reverse complement strand
AGCACAGGCATATCGTATCGCATATACGGAAAACGGTGCAACCGAATATAAATATTTAATGGCCAACAAAAAAGGAGAAGGAGCACTTTCGATTACCACGGATGTCACCGGAAATGGATTTTCCACTGCACAGCTACAAAAATTGGATGGAATTTCCCTGAATTCGCTGGAACAGGTCGCGCTTTATTCTGTGGACATTCAGGGAAGCGGAGGAATTGCGGCCACGGATGGAACGACGGATCATATTTTTGGTCTGGGAAATAAATGGAATGTTTATCATCCTGAAATTCCCGACTGGCTCGACAGTGGCTACACACCTGCCCGTGTGACTGCTTCTCTGCAATTATTTGATTCGGAAGGTTTCGCTTCCACCGTCGAATTCGCGATAAATTCCAGCGATGAAATCGTGGCGTATCAACCAAATTCTTATTCCGACTTTTTATTGGGAGATTATTTACTCGGAAACCAAGAACGTTTTGGTAGCACGCCGATCGGCTGGCAAATTTCCGGTCTGAGCGACGATTACCTTTATCAATTAATCATGTTCTCCGGCCCTGGATATCCGGGCACATTCACTGTAAATAACGCGGAGGGAGAAGATACCATCACCGCAGCGAATAATTCATATGCCAGCTTTTTTGTGTACGCAGAAAATGGCATCATCTCCGGATCCTTTGGGGAACTAATTTATGGTAACGAAAATGACTGGTCAGCATTTCATCTGCTGGCTTACGCGAATCCTGCTGCCACAGAAACTCCTGAGCCTTCGACCTGGATTTTACTTCTGAGCGCACTCGGATTCGGAGCGATATGTAAATACCGCCGCAGAAAAGGAGAACTCTGTCGGGCATAAGTTTTTTATATCCGAAACGCCATAATGATGCTGCGCCTACATTAATTTTCCATTTTATACGGCTCTAAAAACCAGCATTTTCAGAAAAGCTAAAACTGGCCGGGGAAGCGGAAATTTATCGTGTTTCGGGTATAAAATCCCCATTTCAGTTTTTTTGCTTCGCAGAAATACCTGTCAGAATCGCGCCGGGGGAAAAATTATGTAAATCAGAGCATCTCGAGAAACGTCCATTTCCGATGCAAAAGATATTTTATGAGATTTCAGATATAAGGTAAAACTTATGAAAAAAAGACGTACCGGATTCACATTAGTTGAGCTTTTAGTGGTGATCGTCATTATCGGTCTGTTAATGGGAATTACCATGCCCGCGCTGAGTTCTGCCCGAGCCGCAGCGAGACAAACACAGTGTACTAATAATATTTCGCAGATCAGTAAAGCGACATTAACTTATGAGACGAATGAAAAAAAGTTGCCACGCGGTTTAGGATGTTATATCGATCGACATGAGTGGTTACGTCATTCATGGTATCCTTACCTTCTTGCGTCCATGGATCAGCAGCAGCTGTATTTAACTTACATGGAACATTATGACGTCCCGGAAAGTCAGCGCACGGGCACGTATGATTATACTTATTTGCCCGATAAACAAGCGATCGTCCCTTCCTTCCTCTGCCCGGATGACCCGAACACAGGAAAAGTACAAAACGGTTCCAGCACGACGAATCAGCAGGGATTCCATGGGAATTACATGGGAAATGGCGGAAACACTTATTTTAATGCCTCCGGTTCTTCTGGTTACCTTCAGAGTGCGGAAATTAATGGCATTTTTCCGGCGAAACGCCAGTTAAGAATGTCCAGCATTCGAGACGGCCAGTCTCAGACGCTCTTTTTCAGTGAAATTCTGATCGTTCCGGATGGAGCCGTGGGAACCGGTTCAGAAGATATTCGTGGCCGTTACCTGAACGGACGACATGCCGGTCTGTTATTCAGCACGCTGTATCAGCCGAATACACTCATGCCGGACAGGCATAATTACTGCATCAGTGAAATATATGCTCCCTGTGTCGCCACGGGCAGTAACGTTATCGTTTCCGCACGCTCAAATCACGTCGGTGGAGTCGTCGCTTCATACTGTGATGGTCATGCCGATTTTATTCCGGATGAAATCGACATGGAAGTGTATCACGCGATCGGAAGCCGAAATGGTCAAGAAGTTTACACGCTGGAATATTAACGATTCACTTTCATCTAGGATTCTTACAGAGTCTCCCCATTCTCACACGTGACGTTTTGGCCGAGCACGCAAAATATGTCCGCCGAATCAGGATTTCTCACACCATCTGCGAAATATCTGATTCGGCTTTCTTTCCAAAATATCCTGGCGCCATTTTCATTTTCGTGGCCACGGAAGCAGATTTTTCCGTGAAGCCAAAAAAATACGTTTCTGGTCGGCGGGAGGAACGTGGGAATTTATCGTGCATCGGATCTAGAATCACAAAACTCCAAAATTTTTCAAAAAAGTAGCCACATGCAAAATTTCCACTGCCATTTTTATAATTTTTTTATGTTTATTATTTCATTTCTTTTTATATGTGGTGCCTCACTGCACGGAAAAACTCAATTTGCGCAGAAACATGCGGAATTCACCAAAAAAGAATGGCTTTCCGCCACAGGTGAAAAATTGCTTTACCGGCAGTATTCTCCCTCTGTAAAAGAAGGAGAAAAATACCCTCTGATCATTTTTTTGCACGGTGCCGGAGAGCGTGGGAACGATAATACCTCCCAGTTAAGGCATGATGAATGGATGCGCTTTCTATTTTCGGAAGACGCTCAGCCGTCATACGTAATCGCGCCTCAGTGTCCGAAAAAAATGAAATGGTGTAATGTATCTTGGGGAAATCAAAATACGCACACCACGCCCGAGGTGCCCTCCGCTCCGTTAAGAATGGTACACGAACTGGTACAAAACATGCTCAAAACATATCCGATCGACGAAAACCGAGTTTACATCACCGGCATTTCCATGGGAGGTTACGGAACTTTTGATTATCTTATCCGCTGGGGAAATGAAGTGGCGGCTGCGGTTCCGATCTGTGGAGGAGCGGATAATGCCGCATTAAAAGAAGCCGCACCTCTGCATGCACTTCCCATCTGGATATTTCATGGCTCGGCAGACCCAGTGGTTCCCGTTTCCCGCAGCCGAAACGCGGCCACCGCGCTGAAAGATAATCCCAAAATGAAATATACCGAAATGCCGGAAATCGCCCATGATGTCTGGACGCCCGCCTATGATCATGAAGAACTGGTAAAATGGCTTTTCCTCCAGCAGCGTGAAGTACCGTCTAAACAAAAAGAAAATCATAAATGAGAATCTCATTCCCGCTCCGCTTTTTATACGCTGATTCCACTTTAAAATCTCCCATTTTATGCGGCTCCGAAAGTCGGTATTTCACCGAGAAGCAAAAATGTCTGAAAGGTGGAATTTATCGTGCATCGGGCATAAAATACCGGTCTGTCGGCGAACAAAAAAGGTGGAATTTTTTGTGTCTCTGGGAAAAAAACTTTCTCGCCGCGCGTATAAAAAAAGTGAACGCTTCTCGGATCATCCAAAAGCGCTCACTTTTCATTATAAACCACACACCCCGGCAGAATTCTCGCCACGGGGTACGTTTATTCCAGATACATTATAAAATTCCGCTTTTCCGGCATTTTACTTCGCTGAAAATACCTGCTTTCAGAGGCGCACAAAACGGAAAATTAAAGTGGAACCAGTATATATACCGGTGCAGTATAAACTTTCATTTTCCAGACATTACATTTCTTCCTGACATTACGTTTCTTCGCTGGCAGCAGCCGCCCGAAAAAAAATTCTGTGTCCGGGGCCAGCAAAATGGAAATTTAGGCGGAATCAGACACGTTAAATTTCCACACACTAAAATATTCTCCTGCAAAACATAAAAAAGGTGAACACGTCTTGACTCTTCCGAAGACCGTTCACCTTTTATTATTTTATCCACACACCACGCAAAATTCTCGCCGCGGCATATGGTTCCCCATATGAAATTTTATCGAGAACAGTTACATCCACAGCCACAGCCGGGAGTGGCCGAATCATCATCCTGAATTTCCTCATCATCTAAAAGCTCGACAGCCTTAAACTTTTTGCCCTCCAGCATTTCAAGACTCGCACCGCCACCGGTGCTGACGTGACTTACTTTCTCCGCATAACCTAATTTCTGAATCGCTGCTGCGCTGTCTCCACCACCAATAATACTGACGGAATCACTCTCGGCGATCGCTTCTGCCACGGCTTTCGTGCCCGCATCAAAAGGAGGAATTTCACAGACACCCATGGGACCATTCCACACCACGGTTTTCGCTTCCTTCACGATTTCGGCATAAAGCGCAGAGGTTTTCGGCCCGATGTCCATTCCTTCATAATCGTCCGGAATCTGATCGGAACTCACAATAATTTTATTACTCTGAGCACTAAACGCATCCGCACAGTGCGTGTCCACCGGCAAAACGAGTTTTTCACCGCCTTTTTCCAGAAGTTCTTTCGCCAGATCCACTTTATCCTTTTCCACCAGACTTTTCCCAATTTTTCCGCCTTTAGCCAGTGAAAAAGTATACGCCATGGCCCCACCGATAAGAACTTTATCACATATCCCCAAAAGATTATTAATAACATTAATTTTATCAGAAACTTTTGCACCACCAAGAATCGCCACGAAAGGCCGGCGCGGCGCGGCGATCGTATCCGTAAGATACTGAATTTCCTTCGCCACCAAGAAACCCACGACGCGTGGTTTTCCCGTCATGGCTTCCGGCACACCGACCATGGAAGCATCTGTCCGGTGACACGTTCCGAAAGCGTCATTACAATAAATGTCACCGAAAGCCGCGAGTTTTGCCGCGAATTCCGGATCCCCTTTTTTCTCTCCCTTTTCGAAACGCAGATTTTCCAGAACCACCACTCCACCATTCTGAAGTGCCGCCACTTTCGCCTGAGCATCCGGCCCTACAGTATCCGTGGCGAAAGCCACTTCCTGAGCGAGTAATTCCCCCAGACGAACGGCCGTGGGTTTCAGACTGAACCGTGAATTATCTTCTCCATCCTTCGGCCGACCAAGATGACTCATTAACACCAATTTACCACCACGGCTAATTACCGACTTAATGGACGGTAACGCCATGACGATTCGGCGATCATCCGTAATATTCAGGTTTTCGTCCAGCGGAACGTTAAAATCCACACGCATCAGCACCGTCTTTCCCGCCACATCCACAGCATTAATCGTTTTCTTCGCCATTAGACAAAACTCCTTCTTTTCCTATTCAAAATAACTGCCCTGCCTGCCCAACTCACGGTGAGTTATTATACGGCAAAAAGGAACATAATTTATATTCAATTTACTTTAAATTTTCACGTCTTCCGCATTTCAGAATCCATGAAATACCTGCTTTCATAACCATACGAAACCAAAATTTAATCTGGATTCAGAATACCATCAGATATTATCATATTAACACAGACACAAAAATTTTACAGGGGGGAGAAACTGTTATGTGCACACAAAACCTTATCTGACCTTTACAAAAGTTAAAAGACTTTTATAATTATATTTATTCGTTTCATTTTTACACCATTTATATATTTTATACTGGTTCCACTTTAAATTTCAGTTTTTTGCGGCTCTGAAAGCAGGTATTTTCTGCGAAGCAAAATGCCGAGGAAGCGAAAATTTATAGTGTATCGGTTATGAAAATCCTTATTTTTAGCTTTCTGCAAAATACATCTTCCCCTTTTTTAGGAAATCCATCACATGAAACTCATCTCCTGGAATGTAAACGGACTGCGTGCCTGTCTCGGTAAAGGTTTTCTTGACATTTTTCATTCTTTTGATCCAGACATTTTCTGTGTTCAGGAAACAAAAATGCAGCAGGGACAGGCAGAAATTATCTTGCCGGGTTACACAGAATTCTGGAACAGTGCAGTGAAAAAAGGGTACTCCGGCACCGCTATTTTTACCAGAAGAACCCCACTTCAGGTAAATTACGGCCTGGGTGACGAAACGCACGACCAAGAAGGCCGTGTGATTACACTGGAATACGAAAAATTTTTCCTTGTAAATGTTTATGTCCCGAATTCACAAAATGAGCTGGCACGTCTGGATTATCGTATGTGCTGGGAAGACGCGTTTCGGAAGTATGTTACCTGTCTGGATCACAAAAAACCCGTCATAATTTGCGGAGATTTAAATGTCGCGCACCAAGAAATCGATTTAAAAAATCATAAAACGAATCATTTTAACGCAGGTTTTACAGATGAGGAAAGAGAAAAAATGTCAGAATTACTCGCGGCAGGATTCGTGGACACATTTCGAGAAATGCATCCAGATACTCAGGCTTACAGCTGGTGGAGTTTTCGTGGAAACGCCAGAGCGAAAAATGTCGGATGGAGAATCGATTATTTTTTAGTTTCGCGCCGTCTGATGCCAAAAATCACTCATGCCGCAATTCATCCTGAAATTTTTGGTAGTGACCACTGCCCTGTAAGTCTGGAAATGGAAGAATAATTTCCTATTTTAACTGATTTTCATCTGCACATATTTCATGTTTTTTTTCATGGAAAAATTTTCATACTCAGGCTTTTCTTTAAATTTCCATTTTTTATGGTTCTGGAAACAGATATTTTCAGCGAAACAAAATGTCTGCATTCCGGGCCGCACTAAACGAAAATTTAAATAGAGAACGCAGGGTACAGAATAATCAAGAAAATATAAAATCTGAAAGCTCTTAAGAAAAAAACTCCCGAGACACGGGTAAGATGTCACGGGAGCTTTCTTTTGCCTCGAAGGTCCGGGAAATTTGGTATGATCGAATCCCTTCGAAAGGAGTACCAATTTATCTTTTTTTACACGCATATAACATACCAAAAAATTTATATTTTCAAAAAAATCACAAAAAGGATTCTTTTACGGTTCTTTTTTTAAAAAATAAAGTTTTTTTACAAAAAAATTAAAGTTTTTTGATTAAAGTTTCGAAGAATTATATTAGATTACGTGAGAGTATAAACAAAAATGTTTCATTATTTCATCATTTTTTATGATAAATGTTTCTTTTAGGAAAACCTTTTCTTTTTCTGCACTCATAAAACATAAAATTCATCTCTCCTTTACAGATTAATCTCTAAAAGATGTTTATTTTCTTTTTTTGTCGATTTAAAGAGACATTCTTCCTAAAAATCGTCATCTTTTATATTTTCATATAAAACACTCTATTTTCCTTAATTTAATTATTTCACAATAAAAAAACTTTTGAAATATTATATTTTTGAAAAAATCCGTCTTTTTCGTCCTTTCTTTCGTAATCAGAATATATTATCTGAGTTCACTTTAAATTTTTGTTTTGAAGGCATAAAAGCAGGCAGGTATTTTTATGTCGGATATACGGAATTTTATATACTCGATTTATCCTATGAATTTCCGCGTCCCTGGCATTTTGCTTCGCTGAAGATGCATGCTTCGAGAACCACAAAAAACGGAAATTTAAAGTGGAACTAGTATAATACATCTGGCAAAAAATGCTCGAAAAACAAAATTTAAAGTCTGCCAGAGACAAAACACTTCTTATGTGAGATATTTCATAATTTTACCATTTAGGCAGTTTATACTGTACAGCGCTTTTTCTACTCATGATGAATCACAGTATTTTTCACGGGGAGTAGTTTTCTTATTTCTTAAGTGCGTTATAATATGTAACATGAAAGGGTATCTTATCTAAATGTTTTTAATTTTTGATATTTATTTATAATATTTATCCGATTTCACTTTTTTCTGTTTCGTGTAACCATAAAGTAATTTATTTACGCGAAATGTAATCCTGAAAATGAATTTTAGCACTTTAAGTATAATTTTATACTGCTGTGTTATGAATTTCAGTATTTTCAGAGAATATAAATTTAAAAATACCTGCTTTCGTGATGACACAAAACAGAAATTAAATGTGAAAGTAATTCATATATCTAAAATTAGAAACCTGCCCATAAATTGGCTTTTTGCCTACAAGAATTGGAGATAAACATATGTACGAAAGATTTACTGATCGGGCGCGGAAAGTGATTCAGCTTGCGAATCAGGAAGCGCAGCGATTTAACCACGATTATATCGGAACGGAGCATATTTTGCTGGGTCTGGTAAAAGAAGGAAGTGGAGTCGCGTCAAATGTCTTAAAAAATATGGGTGTGGATCTGGGAAAGATCCGCAGGGAAGTCGAAAAATTGGTAAGCATCGGACCGGAAATCGTAACGATTGGCCGCCTGCCCCAGTCTCCGCGTGCAAAAAAATCACTGGAATATGCCATGGAGGAAGCGCGTCAGCTCCACCATGCTTATATCGGTACAGAACATGTTCTGCTGGGGCTTTTACGGGAACAGGAGGGAGTCGCGGCTCAGGTTTTAATGAATCTGGGTTTACACTTAAATGATGTACGAAATGAAGTCCTTAATCTTCTGGGTCATGGTCCGGACGGTGAGGCCATGGAAAATGTCGGACCGGGTATGCCCACACCGAATCATCCAGAAACTGGTGAAACTCCCCGCAGTAACGGAAAATCCAAAACTCCTGCGCTGGACAGTTTCGGACGTGATTTAACAGAGCTGGCGAAACAGGGAAAACTGGATCCGGTGATTGGCCGCGAAAAGGAAATTGAGCGCACGATGCAGATTCTCGGACGCCGAACTAAAAATAATCCTGTTTTGCTGGGAGAGGCTGGCGTGGGAAAAACGGCGATCGTCGAGGGTTTCGCACAGCAGGTCGTGGACGGAATGGTACCGGACTTATTACTGGACAAAAGAATAGTCGTTTTAGATCTGGCCATGATGGTGGCTGGTACAAAATATCGTGGGCAGTTCGAGGAACGTATTAAAGCCGTGATGAATGAAGTGAAGCGTGCTAAAAATATTATCCTTTTTATCGACGAACTTCATACACTGGTCGGAGCGGGTGGTGCGGAAGGTGCCATGGACGCCGCGAACGTTCTGAAACCAGCTCTTTCACGAGGTGAAATTCAGTGTATCGGCGCGACGACTCTGGATGAATACCGAAAGTATATCGAAAAGGATAATGCCCTGGAACGCCGATTTCAGCAAATTATCGTGGATCCACCCAGTAAAGAAGAAACCATCAAAATTCTTTACGGACTGAAAGATCGTTATGAACAGCATCATCATATCGAGATTACGGATGATGCGATTACCGCCGCGGTGGATCTTTCTGATCGGTACATTACAGCACGGTGTTTACCTGATAAAGCGATCGACGTAATCGACGAATCTGGTGCCCGAGTACATCTGAAGAGCATGACGCGTCCGCCAAATTTAAAGGAAATAGACACGGAAGTTCAGCAGATGACGCAGGAAAAGGATGACGCGGTTTCTTCTCAGGATTTTGAAGTCGCGGCAGCACTTCGGGATAAAATCGACAAATTACGCCAGCAAAAACAGCAGATCATGGAAGAGTGGAAGAACAAAATCCGTGATACGAAAGGACGTGTCGACGAAGAAGTCGTGGCGGAAGTCATTTCTAAAATGACGGGAATCCCTCTGACACGTATGTCCATGGAGGATTCCGCGCGCCTGATGAATATGGAAGAAGAATTGCATAAACGTGTTATTAGTCAGCATGAGGCGATTCAGAAGATTTCGGAAGCCGTGCGCCGCAGCCGTGCGGGATTAAAAGATCCGAAACGTCCCACGGGATGTTTTATCTTCGCTGGTCCCACGGGTGTGGGTAAAACCTTACTGGCGAAATCGCTGGCGGAATTCATGTTCGGAGAGGAAGATGCTCTGATCCAGATCGACATGAGTGAATATATGGAAAAACATGCCGTAAGCCGATTAGTCGGAGCACCTCCTGGATATGTCGGATATGAAGAAGGCGGCCAGCTGACGGAGAAAATCCGCCGCAGGCCATATTCTGTCGTGCTTCTGGACGAAATCGAGAAAGCACATGCAGATGTTTTTAACATGTTACTTCAGGTCATGGAGGAAGGTCGGCTGACAGACAGCTTCGGACGAAATGTGGATTTTCGGAATACCATTCTTATCATGACGACGAATGCCGGTGCGGACGCCATTAAAAATGAATCGGCATTCGGATTCCAGTCTCCCACCGGAGACGCGAGTTATGAAAGTATGAAAGACCGGGTGAAAGAACAGGTGGAAAAGTATTTCCGCCCCGAATTTCTTGGTCGTGTGGATGATTTAATCGTTTTCCGACATCTGACAAAAGAAGATTTGCAGCAGGTGGTGGATCTGGAGCTTAACAAAATTCGAAATCGGTTAAAGGATCGTGGATACTCCCTGATTCTTTCTGATGAAGCGCGAGATTTATTAATTAAGCGCGGAAGTGATGTGGATTTCGGTGCGCGACCACTGCGAAGAGCCCTGGAAAATAATATCGAAAATCCGCTGGCAGAAGAACTTTTACGCGGTAAATTCCGAGGAAAAGACACCATTCGTGTCACGGTCACATCCGGTGAAGAAGGACGAAAAGCTTTTGATTTTATCGGTTCAAAAGAACAAGATAAAAATAATATCACTCCAGAAACACAGGAAAAATCTGAAGAGATGCAGCCTGTCACGTCCGTTTCCACCACTTAAGCGGAAAAGATTTTCCTAAAACGTTTTCGCGTGTTTTTATACCCGATGCATTATGAATTTCCGTTTCCCCGGCTTTTTGCTTCGGTGAAATGTCTGTTTTCAGAACAGCATAAAACGGAAATTAAAAATAGTGCCGGTATAATAAATCACATTTATCGTGAGGAAATTAAAACGCAGATGCTGATATAAAAAAGAAGTCCAGCATATCTGATACCAAAAAAAGGACATGGGTCATTATGGCGTATGTCCTTTTTCATGAATTTATTTTATACCCGATGCACTATAAAATTCCGTTTTCCGGCTTTTTTGCTTCACTAAAAATGCCTGCATTCCGCGCCGTACAAAACAGAAATTTAAACGAAAACCAGTATAAAATACCTGCACTATGACTGCATAAAACGAAAATAAAGTGAAGTCCGTATACGGTAAAATCAGGTATATGGTGGAAACAGTAAAAAAGAAATCGAATCAGGATTAAGGGAATCTCCCATGCTCGACATTTTATCATTATATATCGCGCTGACACCTCTTGCAATTTATCTTCTGGTAATGGGTCTGGTAAATTTTTCACGCCATCCTTTCGTCATTTCCGGAGTGCGCGATCTGGGAGTCTTATTTATGGCTCTGACCGGTTTTATCATCATCGGGCCGATGGAATTATTTTTTCCCGTAAATGCATCCTGGCATTTTGGCCCTTTCATCTGGCTTTTTTTATTGGCCATTTATGGCCTGACCGTTACTCTAATTTTATTAGCTCAGCGTTCAAGAATTCATATTTATAATATTTCTTTAATGGATTTACGTCCCGTCTTATCGGATCTGGTCATGGAAATGGACCCGGGGGCACGGTGGGCAGGAGATGCGCTGGTCATACCCAAAATGGACGTGCAGTTATATTTAGAAACCTCTCCGAACTTAAAAAATGTTTCCCTGGTGGCTACAAAAAAGGAACAAAATTTGAACAGCTGGCGTATTCTAGAGAATTCATTAAAACGAAATCTGCAGTATTTTACCGCACCACATAAACCTTATATCGGAATTACTTTTTTTAGTGCCGGATTACTGCTTCTGATTACCTTACACGCCCTGGTCTGGATTCACCAAGAAGCTTTTTTTATCTCGTTACGCGACATGTTACGGATTTAACTCCGCCTTCTGCCGACGCCTGATTTCCATTTTATGTTTCACGAAACTTGAAATGCTAAAAACACGAAACTTTTTTGTATTCTTCAGGAACATACTGGTGCTCCTTTAAATTTCCATTTTTGGCTGCTCTTAAAACCGGCTTCTCAGCGAAACAAAAATGCCGAGGAAGGGGAATTTTATAGTACATCGGACACAAAATATGAATGCTCCGATTTTTATGCCCGCATTACGGAGAATTTTCGTAAACCAGAAAATGAAAATGTCATTCAGAATTACAGCATAAAATACACGCAGAACACAAAAGACGGCTGACCTTATCCTGTAAGACCAGCCGTCTTTTATACCAGATGTACTATAAATTTTTCCACTTCTCTCCCATTTTGCTTCGCTAAAAATATCTGCTTTCAGAACAGCAAAAAACGGAAATTTAAATGGAATCAGCAGGTATATATCTGACGCACTTATGGATTTCTTTTCTTCCGCGTTTCACGAATTATGAAACACCTGTTCTCGTCTGCCCGCGAATAGGCGAGAATGAACATTTCATGTAACCCGCCGATATATTTTTCATTTCTGTAAATTTAGAACATGAAAGTAAAGCCTGCCTGGAATGTATGGGAGCCAAAATTACGATTAAATTCGCCCGCATATCGGAAGAAGATTTCTCTTCCACGACAGGTCAGGATATTCAGATCCGCACTGAGTAACGCACGATTACGCGGCATATCATATCCGGTGGCGATCATGGACGTTCCTGTACTGTCAAAAAGGAAAGAACTGGTCGCACTAATTCCCCCACCACAATAATCGTGAACCCAGGCAGCCGAAATAACCGGCTCAAGACTCCACCCGTAAGCAGATTCATAAACACGAGAGAACCGAACACCCAGCAGCTGCAGGAAACTCTGACTTGAGCGTTTATCCACATGCAGAGCCGCTAAAGAACCAGTTTCATCAAAAGCCTCTTCACTCATGTCCATATACTGCCATCCAATAAACGGATTAAAATCGGAAGCCATAAAATTCATCTTTCGGCCAATTTCCACCGCTAAAGTAAACAGATTACTGTCATGTTCACCATGAGCTGTGCTGGCGTCATATTCCATATATCGGTCCGTTTCCACTATACTCCACATTCCTCCCAGCGTTCCTGTAATATACCCACACTCCGTAAAGTATGTGGCGTAAAGGTTCAGCATGAAAGAAGAAATTTCACTGGAACTACCACTATTCTTGAAAGAGGTATTCATCCAGTTTCCACTAAAACTCATCCCCCAAAGAAAACTGCATGTAACCAGCCGATCCACACCGATACTAAATCCGAACGTATCTGAACTATAATCCCCGAGATCCTGACTTTTATTCACCATCCAGTTTCCAGATCCCTGGAACCAGAACTGCCGACAAAATGGATTACACATCATATTTTGCGCCAGCATCCGAGTTTCATCATCCTGTACGCCCGCATAACCGCCCCAGGTCGGAACGACTTCTGAACCATAAATCATGGGCTGCACTAAACCAGCAGACATGGCGGCATTCATAATACGGTGAGTCCGGTTAATTACCGTATTATTAAATCCCTCTGAAATTATTTGTGTCTGCGTGGGAGTGGCCGTAATCGCGACCGTGGTCAGCATATCCAGATTCCGTGAAGTCACCTCTGTATCCGTGTCCACCACACGCTCAAAAAGAGTTCCCGCATCCTCATTTCCATCATTCATGAGCTGCCTGAGATTATCATAAACGATCTGCCCATTCTGAGAATATGTATCTGCCGGTTCTGTTCCTGAGCCATCCACATTCACACTTAAAGCCGCGCCATCCGTGGCAGAAGTGATCGTCGCAGAGTTTAAGGTTAAATTACTTCCCTCCACAGAAACCTGAAAACCATCCGTTCCACCGAAAGCTGCCACACCCTCTGTGGCGGTAACCGTACTGGCGGCGATGGTCGTTCCCGCACCATTTTTAAAACTGCCATTCTCCGCTTCCATGATGGTAAAACTCTGCGCTTCTCCAGCAAAAGTCCCGTCATTTAGAAGAATGATACTTGTGGCGGAGCTGGTCCCATCTTTCGAAAACTGAATGTCACCTTCAGAAGCACGCACCAGAGAACATCCAGAACTGGAAATGTCGATATAAATTTTCGCGCCACCAGCATAAGTCCAGGATTTCGCGGTCTGCCGCCCATCCGGCCGATGAATTCCATTCACCGTGGCAAAAATTGCGTTCCCCGTGACGGTACCCGCACCATATAAAGAAGCGTCGCCGATCGTCACGTTCCCATTCATCGTGCCATCCAGATAATTACTTCCCCCATGAAAATAAATTTCCTCGACACTTGTGACACTCCCGGTAATTTTCATCGTACCACCGCCGGTAATGTTAAGCACCGTCAGATCATCACCCACCCGAGTAATATTTTGCACCTCCACCGTGGTTCCTTCCTCGATCTGCATTTCATGGGAAGTAATCGCAGAGGTACCGTCCTGAATTTCCCACGTCGTGGCCTTAAGGGTTCCGTCACCAATAATTGAGCTGGAACTCTGCCGAGTTATTATTTCATTATATTCATTTACCGTACCATTCGTGTCAAAATTCGTAATGAGATTTTCATCCGTACTTCCAGACTGCCATTCAGAAGTCGTGTACAAGTCAATTTTTGTCTGATCGATCAGACTCAGAATCGTTTCTCTTTCCTGCTGATCTTCTGGTGCGAAATCTAAAGTGAGGATGCTGTTTCCCGCTCCCGTCGTGGCATTCGCGCCAGAAATAGCGTAACCACTATCACCGGTAAGGGACACCTCGGATCCGGTCACTTCCCTCAAAATAACATGGGTATTATCACCCAGGGTAAGTGTATTCGTCGTACTGGCGGTTAAACCTTCCAGCACCGTAATATTTTCTCCACTGTAAGAAGCCGCGACTATAATAGAACGGTTAAATCCGGAAGAACTTAAATCCAGATTTTTTACCGTCAAAACGCCCGAGGAAGTACTGTGAAGCCCGATCGCGTTATTAGAATCCGTCATCGTGCCGACATTCAGAGAAACGGAAAGGTTTCCTCCATATGCTTCGATCGCCGATCCCCCGTTCATCGTAACACTTTCTGAAGTGGTACTGTGAAATCCGAGAGTTCCACCACTAAAAACATGAATCGTCCCCGTATGTTCCAGCGTACCTATTACATATAATTTTGTATTATCACCTGTTCCCACCGACAGATTATTCTCTGCCATAATGAGATTTCCACCGATGGTCGTCACACCGGTACCAGAAACTTCCAGATTACCGCCCGCGGTAACACTTCCAGAAATAGTATTTCCGGTTTCAGTGGAATATAACTGAGTAAGTCCAGAAATAGAGCCTGTAATCGTCGAGGTATTCGATAATCGGAGAGTCGTAACACCCGTTATGGTAACATTCGTCTCTGTGGCAGTATATCCCAAAATATTCACGTTTTGGAACGTCGTACCGGCCTCATCCATAAGAATATCTGCCGTAACATTCGAAAGAGTCGCCCCAGAAAGTACCGCACCTGACAGCTCTAGAATACCATCATTTCCGCCAAGATCCACACCCGACTTTCCATTTTCTTGTGTGACCATCAGGGTAACATTCTTCAGAGTTACGGTATTCGCGGAAGCAGAATCCATAATAATCCCACTGCCGACATTCGTCACGCTGAGCGTAACCTCTTGTGTGCTGGAAGAATTATTGGCCAGCTGAACATTCGCCACTAAAATTTTGCTGGCCGTTTTAGACGTGCCAGAAAAGGTGAGTGTTTCGTCCGCATCTGCCGTAATCGCTGCCGTGGCTGCCGGATTTATATTTACTGAAGATATACCCGTTTTGGGAGTAATCGAAGTAATATTAAACACGGCGTTATTATTATTTGTTATCGTAAATTTTGAGTTCCCGGATAATGCGGCCTTTCCCTGAATAATCGCGTAACCAGAAGTATTCGTACCTGAGTTTAACTGTATATTTCCATCTGCGTCCAGCTGAATGTTCCCAACATATCTGGAAACTGTCGCATTATTACTGGAATTTTGCACGGCCAGGTTCATTAAAATCGCCGAATTATCCATATTTTGTTCGCCCGTGGGTAAGGCACCGGAATATCGAAATGTACTTCCATCCGTAATATTTAAATTAGAGGAAGCACCCGTACTCTGAATATAATTCGCTCTCAGAAGTGCCCCACCGGATACGTTCATCGTACCACCAAGTGAAATCGTTTCACTGACATTAAGGGACGCTTCACTCCCGCTGAGCGTAAGAGTTCCCGTGGAAGCGTTTACTGTCAGCATATTCACAGTACGACTAATACCACTAAAAGTAACCGTCGTTTCATTCGAAATGGTGACCGTATCCGTGACATCCAGACCGGGTGTCGTCGTGGTGGTTCCCCATGTATCGGAAACTATCCATTCTCCGTCTTTCTGACTTATGAATTCCGCAGAATATCCTTCATTCATTACGAAAATGATCATAAGACTCCATGTGCAGACCAAAATGAAATGAAAAATTCTCTTTGACATAACACGACTTTCTGACAAAAATAAATAAGACGGTATTTACCATACAAAACTTCTTTATGTGCCGGCTTCTCTTTTTCCTTTTAAAATAGACATACCTGCACAAAACTCTACTTATTTTTATCGACCGATAAACTTTTGTTAATCACTAAATTTTATAAAATCGTTAAATTTTAACATAAAAACTCAGAAATTTCTTCTTTTCTCCTGTGAATAAAAAATAAATGATAATATTTACCATAAAAAATATGCATTTTTGCTTTTCTTTTAACCGAAACACGGTTTCCAAAATCACTTAATAATTTAGAGAAAATAAATAATTTATCATATATGCTGGCTCCACTTTAAATTTTCGCTTTATACGGTCCTGAAAGCAGGGATTTTCGGCGAAGAAAAATATGATCCGGCCCGACCAGCGGAGAAAAAAAGGAGAAATTGAAGTGCATCAGCCATAAAACCTTTCAAAAAACAGAAATTGGGTAATTTTGTTCCCCTGATTGACGAAAATGATTTCTCTTTTACACTATAAAATATTATTTGAGAGCTGCTTTTATATCTGAAACACGAACAATTTTTATTTTACTGGTAATTTTTGTTTTTTTACTCGCAGCCGACTGAGCCGAGAATATTTATACCAGGATTACAAAATGAAGATTACACGGTAAAACTTAACATTTAGCTCATTTATATGTATTAACAGAAAGCCAGAGAAGGAGAATAAGATGGCGTATGATGTAACATTAATCACAGGAGATGGTGTGGGCCCGGAATTAGCGGAGGCCGCCAGACGGTGTGTGGATGCCACCGGGATTAAGATAAACTGGGACATTCAGGAAGCGGGAATTGACGTCATGCAGCGCACGGGCACACCGTTACCCGAGAGTTTAATGGAAAGTGTTAAGCGTACGCGCTGTGCACTGAAAGCCCCCATCACCACACCTGTCGGGACGGGATTTCGGAGCATTAATGTCTATTTACGTCAGGCTCTGGGCCTTTATGCCTGTGTCCGTCCCTGTAAATATTATCCTGGTGTACGTTCTTTTTTTGAATCCGTTCCGGTGGACATCATCATCATGCGTGAAAACACGGAAGATTTATACGCAGGAATCGAATTTCAGCAGGGATCTGAAAAATGCGCTGAACTTTTTGATTTTATTAATAATTTATCAGAAAAAAAGATAACGTCTGGACGTGAAGAGACCGGAATTTCCATTAAGCCCATCAGTAAAAGCGGGACGGATCGGATTATTCGTTATTCTTTTGAATATGCGAAAAAATATGGCCGAAAAAAGGTAACCGCCGTTCATAAGGCGAATATTATGAAATATACAGACGGATTATGGCTGAAAACCTGCCAGGAAGTGGCGCAGGAGTATCCGGAAATAGAATTCGAAGACAGAATCGTGGATAATATGTGTATGCAGTTAGTACAAAAACCTGAACTGTATGACGTCATTTGTCTTCCGAACCTTTATGGAGATATTCTCAGTGATCTGGCGGCCGGTCTGGTGGGCGGACTGGGTGTCGCGCCAGGTGCGAATATCGGAAATGGGAGTGCCGTTTTTGAAGCCACGCATGGAAGTGCACCTAAATATAAAGGACAGAATAAAGTAAATCCCACGGCACTTATCCTCAGTGGAGTGCTCATGCTGCGTTATTTAAATGAAGATGCGGCCGCTGATAAATTGGAAAATGCGGTGGCCACGGTAATCCGGGAAGGAAAAAATGTTACTTATGACATGAAACCTGACCGAAATGACCCCTCCGCTGTGGGAACACAAGAAATGGCGGACGCGATCTGTAATGCGATGAATTAAGATTTTACACTCAAAAATTTATAAGTTTCTTTTCACCGGCATTTTTGCTTCGCTGAAAATTTCAGAACCACATAAATCGGAAATTTTAAGTGTCTCGGGCATAAAATGCCGGGGATAAGAATTTTTCATCATGAATCACAGATAAAATTTTACCCCTCACCATTTTCGTACCTGAAAGTAAGTTTCAGATTCTGACCTTATTTATTATATACAGATAATATTTATATCTAAGAAATATCTTTCAAAAATAGAAATTTTTTCTCCTAAAACACAAATTTACGTCCTTTTATCTTTTTTCAGGACGCCATACACCTTTTTGTATCATTTCCTCTTATTTTCCGTTTTCCGTGGCTCCGAAAGCAGATTTTCAGCGAAAGAAAATCGTGGAAAAACAAAAATGAATCATGCACAGTATAAAAATTATCTTTAATATTTATCACCGCATACAAAAATTTGAATTTTAACTCTGCATTTCAGAACATGTCCGCACAGATTTCATCGTCATCGATGCAAAAATTGCTGCAAAAAACTTCCTGAAAATCATAAACCTCCCGAAAATCATCCGGAGAATCTTCCGCCGTCACACGAATTTTATTGTGTTTTACCATATTATAAACAATTGTTCCGAAATCATCCGTGGTAAAAACACCCCACTGATTCAGCACGGTTTTAGCCATATAACCGAACATCCAGACAGAGCGGATCCGAAGTGCTTCACACAGTTCCTGACCGGTAATATGGGAAGATACCTCCTCCGGGTCATCCGCATCCGTTTCTGAATTTTGAGGAAATCGCTCACTCTTAGCCACTTTTCCCATATGAAGCCGAGACCGGGCAAAATCCAGTGTTTCCAGAACATAATAATAGGCTTCCACCTTAAAACGTGGATCTTCCTTAACAATTTCTCTGAGCTGATACTGATCGTACATAATAAAAATTTGGCTGAAATTACACTGCTTCTCCCTGAAACTTCCGTTTTATGCGGCGCCATGCTGTTTTCACTTTACATTTCCGTTTTGTACGGATCTGAAAACAGACCATTTTCAGCGAGCAAAAATGCCGGAGAAACAAAAATTTATAGTGTATCGGGTATAAAACAGTCACTTTCAGCGAAGCAAAAATACCGGAGAAGCTGAAATTCATAGTATATCGGATACAAAATACTGTCATTTTACAGCGAATTATAACAAATTATTTTTTTTCTTTCCAGATCAAATTTTAAAAAATGTAAAAATTCCCACCATGAGTTTCACCCAAAACCGGACAAGCATTCCATACAGTTTCCACTTTAAATTTCCATTCACCACGGCCCTGACCCCCACCGGAGCCGTGGACGAAGGACGAAGTCCGTAGTCCCGGATAAATCACCGAGTGACTTTCCGCCACGTTTTGATTTCCCGTGGAGCCGTGGACGAAGGACGAAGTCCGTAGTCCCGGATAAATCACCGAGTG
>JAUNBR010000072.1 GCA_030527015.1 Planctomycetia bacterium | reverse complement strand
ACCGCGAAACCCAACAAAAAAAGATGGAACGCCGCAAAACGTTTCATCTTTTTTTATCTCCGATGCACTATAAAATTTCGGTTTTCGGATATTTTGCTCGCTGAAAATGCTTGCGTTCAGAGCTGCACAAAATGGAAAGCTAAAGTGGAACCCGTGTGAAGTGGATTCCTGATGTGCTTTTATTTTTCACGTACGACTCGGAAGCTCACGTCAATAAAACCTGCATCGGCTTTCCGCCCTTCGCCTTTTCGTTCGGTGCGGCAACTGGTGCGGGGCGAAGACCAGCAACCACCTTTTACGGCCATGACGCCTTTTCCTTGTTTTGAATTTTTTGTGGCAGTGATTTTTGTGGAGGTCCATTCCCAACAATTTCCCCACATGTCGATGGCCCCGCAGGCTGAGAGGGTTTTGTCGTAGGTGTCCACTTCCGTCGTTCCGTCATGTATGCCACAGTTAAAGTCCGCGTCTTTCGGCATGTGACCGGCGGCGTATTCCCACTCTTTTTCCGTCGGTAAACGATAAACGGCATCCCCCTCTTTTTTCGTAAGCCATTTACAATACGCGACTGCGTCGTGATATGAAACGTTTACCACCGGATGCATTTTTTTGTCGGCAGGTATGTTTCCATTTTTCCAATCTTTGGGCGCTTTCCGATTCGTCGCCTTGAGAAATTGGGCATAATCCTCGTTAGTGACCGGGACGTAGGCGATCGAAACGTTTGCAGCGGCACCGAGCACGGGCACATAACCGTCGTTATCCGTTTTTCGGGCACCGGGGCGGAGACGTGGATCGGTGAAACGTCGCATACTTTGCTCGATGCGGTTCCCTCTGTCGCGAATCATTTCGTTCACGATTTCCTGCATTTCCTGAACTTTAGACGCATGTTTGGCCGTTCGCTTCAGCTCTTCCAGTTTTGCCTTTTTTCGCGCGAGAACTTTATCATAATTGAGCTCAACTTGTTTTTTTAAGGCCGCTAAATTCGCCTTGGACGGATCGCGCCGATAGGCAGAAATTAATCTTTTGGTTTCCTCGTTCAGCTCCGGACGTTCTTTCTCGATGGTAGTACTGAACTTAAATTGTTTTGCGTCACTGTTTTGTCGTGGCGGTCTGTTTTGTCTCGATTCTCTGTTGGGCGCCGCGAATCCTACGCTGACCGTTACGGCCATACACACGGCAAAAATGATTTTTGGCAGATTTCGGTTCATCGTTCTCTCCTTCGGTTAATTATAGATATTTGTTTTGTTTATACGTGTCGAAGCATTTCTGCTCTATTTTAATGAACGTGGTTTTCTGGCAGATTCTACAGCTTTTAACCCGATGCACTATAAAATTTCGTTTTTCGGGCATTATGCCGCTAAAATCAGGGGAAGCAGCGTCGTGCAAAAGGAGATTTAAAGGAAAAGCAGAGAGATAGAACTGCATAAAGCGAGAAATTTAAGGAGAAGCAGATAAACGAAATGAAATATTATTTTTTGGTTTTACGTGAAAAGTAGGTTTCGTTTTAAAACTTCTTTGAGTTTTGCGTCAGTGCCTGGTAATCATGAAGCGTCATTTCATGAACCAAGTCGTCAAAAGAGATGGTGGGGTGCCATCCGAGAAGATTTTTTGCTTTGGAATAATCACCCTGTAAGGTATTTACTTCGGCAGGTCTGAAAAAAGCGGGATCCACAAGAACCACAGGGCGTTCTTCATGCGGTAAGTCGGTAAGAGCAGAACTATCGTTAAAAAGCAGGTGTTCTTCGCGAAAAACAGGGACTTTAGAGATGCCGATTTCGTGCAGACCGGTTCCCTCCCAGCGTATGTCGTATCCCAGGCAAGCAAAACTTTTAGAGACGAACTCTCGGACAGAATGCTGCTGCCCGGTGGCGATGACGAAATCATCCGGCTGGTGATGGTTTAAGATTTTCCACATGGCGTTTACATAATCCCAGGCATGTCCCCAGTCTCGTTTAGCGTTTAAGTTTCCCAGGCAGAGATTTTTTTGGCATCCAGAAAGGATTTTTGCGACAGATAAAGTAATTTTTCGAGTAACAAAATTCTCTGTACGTAAAGGGGACTCATGATTAAAAAGAATGCCGGTGCTGGCGAAAAGGTGATATGCTTCACGATAATTTTTCATGATCCAGTGAGCGTAAAGTTTTGCCACGGCATAAGGTGACCGAGGATGAAAAGGAGTGGATTCACACTGAGGGATTTCAGATACTTGGCCAAATAATTCAGAAGTGGAAGCCTGATAAATACGTGTTTTATCAATTAAATTTGCGTTTTTGACCGCTTCGAGAATTCGCAGCGCACCTAAAGCATTTACGTCAGAAGTAAAGATGGGAGTGTCAAAAGAAATATGGACGTGACTCTGAGCGGCAAGATTATAAATCTCATTAGGCTGAATGCTTTCGATCAGATTATAGATATTAATCGCATCCGTGATGTCACCATAATGGAGAATGAGTCGCTGGCGCATCTCTTTTTTTAGCGTAAGGCACATTTCGTCCAGGCGATATGTGTTTTTTTGAGAGGAACGACGTACCAGCCCATGCACAGAATAACCTTTTTGAAGCAAGAGTTTTGTAAGATAGGTGCCGTCCTGACCTGTGACGCCAGTAATAAAAGCAGTCTTTTCCATGAAGTGATCGGCCTCCAAAAATAAAAGGCGAGGATTAAAATGAAAGTTATGTTAAGAGAATGAGTGGTACTGATCCGACGGTAAATTTCGTTTTTTTATGTAGTGATCTGGCATTTTTTTATATACTGTTTCCACTTTAAATTTCCGTTTTGTGGTTCTGAAAGCCGGCATTTTCAGCAAAACAAAAATGCCGGAGAAAAGGAATTTTATAGTGTGTATCGGATATGAAATGCCAGGGAAACGAAAATTTATCGTCGAATCGTGTGAGTAAAAATAGAACAGGTTAATTATAAAGGCTCAGGGCGGCAGTTATTTGTCGGGCAATTTGTACCAAGGAAGAATTTTCCTCCAGGCGTAAACATGGGATGTCAAAACGCCGGCAAAAATTTTCTATAATAGGATTTCCCTGAGGAAATGAATGGTGTGCCATTAAGATGATACCCACACCCTGAGGATCAAAACGCTCTAAAAGACAATTTTCCGACTGGACATTTGTGGCTTTAATAAAAATGACAGAAGTATGTAAAACCTGTTCCATTTCCTGGCGAAAAGTATCGGGATCCTCCGAATCGATCCAAAAAATGATGCGATTTTTGATGGAATTTCTTGCAGAGGTTAAGATCTCACGTTCTTTCTCGGAAGGATATTTTTCTAAAATTTCTGGGCTGAAAACAGGAGAAATATGAGAGTCTCCCATGGCAGAGGAAATGGCAGTATATAAAGAAGAAGAAAGCGCATGAAGAGCTTCCATGTTTCTTTTTGGCGGAGGATTATCTCTGAGAAAATCCTGAAAAGAGGGTGTCTCGTCGTTTTGCATCTGCAGATCCGAATCCAGATCGATATTCGTATATTCATCAATTAAATTCGGAGAAATCTGTGAAAAATAATGCATGGCATGTAATTCGTGGTAAATGTCGTCGACTTTTTCAGGGGCAGTCCAATAATTCATGTCTAACAAAAAGTGAGCAAAAAAAGGATGCTCCTGGGTATTTGGCGCCTCGGGCAGTAAAGGAATAATATTACCTAAAAGTTCCTGTAACCGCGAGTCGTTCGTGCGTACACCTATTTTCAAAAGTTGTTCCACTGTGTCGATGATCTGCTCCCAGCTTTCGTCTGCCTGAGGGTTTTTCTGAATTTTACTTGCGTGAGAACGAATCGTCTGAAAACCCTGAGTCAGCAGATTCTGTTTTTGGATGATTTTGTCGACCTGTTCTTGCAGGCGTTTAATGATTTCAGGAATATCATTCACACGAGAAATGGAGGCCAGACTGTCTTTTTTCATGTGCCGATTCACAAAAATATGATATTTTTGTGTTAATTGAGTCAGCCAGCGGTGTAAACGAATCTGGTCCTGATCATTACGACCACTGATTTCGACAGTAATACGTCTCAGAACAGACTGGGCTGTGGCGGTGGTGTAAAGGGCGTCACGCAAGATTCTGCGAAGAATCTCATGTTCTGGCATTTTGTCCACCATCTGAGTGATTTGGCGTAAAAAATGGACACACATGGCCGCGGCGGCATATGCCTGAGAAAGCAGTTCATAATTTTCGGTCGCGACGATAGGTGCTGTTTCAGGATTATTCATCCATAAATAACAGTTCGTCAGCTCTCGGGCACGTGATAATAAATCATGATCAAAAGGTTCAATTTTCGTAGTAAAGTCGGCTTTTTCGCGAATAAGTTTATCACGCTCCAGCGCCCATAAAGAAGCTTCAATTTTTAGAAGTAAACGCTTTTCCAGCTGCTCAATTTCCGCATCCGACATAACAGAAATATCACTTCCGGCAGGAAAAGTCTCTTTTTCAGGTGAAAAATTTACCGGGCTTTCCACGGATTCCTCTGAATGCTCAAAATTTGAAGATTCGAGAGTGATTTCCTCTTGGACGGCACCTAATTTTGTCGCTTCGGGGGGTTCTGGTGAAAAAATAATATTTTTGTCAGAACTCCCAGCTGTTTTATCTGATTTTTGCACTGATGTCATGTATTTTTCCAGGCATGAGTCGGCGTAAACAATTAATGCAGCTAAATCTGGATTTCGTTCGCTAAGTTTTTGAAGATTCGTTGTCAGACGTGATAAAGAAAAATGCATATGAAATGAATTGTCCATGAATATATCCCCCAAAAAAATAAATAAATAAAAAAAATTTATATGTGTGATGTTATGCCCGATACACTATTAAAATTCCGCTTCACAGGCATTTTGCTTTCTCTGAAAATGCCTGGCTTTCAGAGCGGTACAAAACGGAAATTTAAAGTGGAAGCAGTATATGTCAGTTTTAGCGTAAAATTTTATTTCGTACAGTCACTGTTACAGATATTTTAGTGGTACAGAAGAAAATTTTATTACGATCTGAATATATTATACCCGATACACTATAAATTTTCGCTTCCCCGGCATTTTACTTCTCTGAAAATGCCTGCTTTCAGAGCCGCACAAAACGGAAATTTAAAGTGGAACCAGTATATACCGGTTCTCGTTTAAATTCCCGTTTTCATGAGAACATGGGAGCTGTGGTGCTTTAATTCCGGCAGCGGTTTTAAAAGTGGAAATCCAAAATAATATGAGTATAAGTATATTAAATAGAAAATTTTATATAAAAGATATTCTAGTAAAACCTGAAAAAATTTCAACTGGTTTTTTTAATTAAAAATCATAAAAATATCAGAATATTCATTTTTTTAATGAAATAGGGTAAAAACTGATATAAAAAAGCACAAAATACACAAAAGAAATGAGTACATTTTATGCTTTTAGATGAACATTTTACAAATATAAATCTTATTCATTTTTCAGAAAATGTCAGGAGTTTATGTTTTTTATGTTAAAAGTGATAAAATCGGTCAGGAAAGTTTAAAGGAGAAATTTTAGGGGAGAGTTTAAATGAAATGCCGAAATTCACTTTCTTTTTTGTAATGTGAGGTTCCTGAACCCCCAGATAATTTTGGATGATATTCTTGACGTATGATAAAATTTTGTTTTTTTGACATTTTTGTTGCTGAAAATCTGTTTTTCAGAACTGCATAAGACGGAACTTTATACCCGAGACACTATAAAATTCCGCTTCTCTGGCATTTTGATTCACTGAAAATACCTGCTTTCAGAACCGTATTAAACGGAAATTTAAAATAAAAGCAGTATAAATGGAAACAGAATATATGTACTTTAATGATTTAAACTCCATAAAAGAAGAACAAAAAAGATAAGAATTACAGGGATGACGAGAAAAAAGATAAGGATTTTAGGGATCATTTTTTTTATGTCTTCCGAACTTAAATTCTCTTCTTCGGCAGAACCAGCTGGCGGTGTGTTTTGAGGAGTTAAAGCTGAAAGCGTGGGAGATTTTGGTGTTTCGTTCAGAAAAAATAATGGATTATTTCTCATTTCTTCCTGTAAAGGAGAAGGTGGTGATATGTAACGGTAAGAAATGTCAGGAGATACAGAGGGAGGAATGGCGATATTTTTAGGAACATTTCCGTCGTTATTTCCGTTTAAATTTAGAGGATCTGCTCTAAAAGTGTTATTTTGGCGTGCCTGGCCGTGAGAAGGAGCTGGAGTGTGAGCGGGATTATGAATGGGTGGAGAGGAAGAAGTGGACAAAAAATCGGAAACAAAAATGCCTTGAGATTCTGCGGTGGCGGGGGAAAGAGACAGGCTGCTTTCTTCATTATTCGAAAGAATCAGAGGGCGTGGAGTGCCATCTGACCATGGGCGTAAACGGCGAATAACTTCTTTTGCACTCGGGATGCGGTCCTGTGGATTTTTCGCCATCATTTCTCCTAGGACAGTTACGAAATCATTCGACAGAAGTGGATTTAAACGCTGGGGATCCAGAGGACTGGAGTCTGGATCTCGGTGCGCATTTACTTTTTCCAGAGTCGTTCCGCCTGGATATGGAACTTTTCCCGTCACGGCGTAATAAAGTGAGCATCCTAAAGAATAAATGTCCCATATGGGTTTCGGATTTCCAGGTGACTCAAAATGATCAGGTGAAATGTAATCTGCTGTACCAACTACTTTTATTTCTTTTGTGTCAATTTCCGTGTTTTGCCGACATGGACTGGCCAGACCTAAATCAGATAATTTTGCCACTCCATCCATGGAAATTAAAATATTTCCTGGTTTTACATCTCTGTGCACCAGACCTGCATCGTGGGCATGCTGAAGCCCTGCGGCCACCTGGACAAAAATACTGGCGGCGATTTCTTGTGAAAGCATACCCTGGCGACGAATGTATTTTCGTAAATCGGGACCGGGCACATACTCACAGACTAAATAATAAACGCTGGCGTCTTTTCCTGCGTCAATTGCCTTTACGAGATTCGGGTGATCCAGACTGGCCATGGCCTGGATTTCCTGCTGAAAATTTTCGATTGCCGCCGGAGTGGATTTTGCCAGGGGAAGTACTTTTATCGCGACGATACGATTTAAAACGGTATGCCGTGCTTTAAAAACCTGACCCATTCCACCATGGCCGACGGAATCTATAATCCGATAAAGTCCCAGTGTAAAACGGAAACGGCCTGCTAAAAGCTGCTGAGCCTGCCAGGAATTAATGATTTGGCGGTGAATAAGTGCTTCAGAGAGCTTCAGGGGAATGTCTTCCGGCTGCAGTATTCCTGGCTGGAGCGATAATTCTTTCCATACAGCTTCTAAATGTTCTTTAGATACCAGTCCACTGGCCAGGGCACACTGTTCAAAATTTGTTTCCAGCATAAAAAACTATAATGATAAATATCTGAATGAGGAGTGGTTTACCTGATTTTAAACTTTTGCATGATATACCTGATTTTACTTTAAATTTTCGTTTTGTGCAGCACTAAAAGGCATTTTTAACGAAACAAAAAAACCGGGGAAGCGGGATTTTGTGTATCTGGTATAAAGGTATAAACATACTAAATAATATAAATAATGAGTTCCCCTAAATTTTTATTTTGGGCTGTCAGGGAAGCATCTGCTTTTCGTGTGTCACGAAAATTTTTTTATCGGTTTTTTTCTTATTTTTGAAACGTCAGTTTTTAGGTGCATAAAACGAAATTTTATGGTGAATTCAAAATTTCGTAAAAATATGTTAATTATTACTCATATGGAGTTTTCAGAATATAATATCTGATGTATGATATGTTTTACTTTCCTGGCATTTTTGTGTTTCTGCCAGCAGGCAGGTGGACTAAAATGTCTGCTTTTGTGACTGTATAAAACGAAATTTTAAGTAAAGTCAGTATATTTTAATATTTTGTGCTGTTTATACTGGTTTTCCTTTAAATTTCTGTTTTGTGCGGCTCTGAAACAGGTATTTTACGAAGCAAAAAAGCCGGAGAAACAGAAATTTATAGTGTATCGAGAATAAAATGTGGAAAAGTGACCACATAAAACCAGGGATTAAAAGTGAACTCTCATAATTCAGGTTTTATTATAACGTTATGTCATTTTGATTTCAAGAGTTTTTTACTGAAAAAAAAATATTTCTTGGAAATTTTATACCTGATACACTATAAAACCGCTTCTCTGGCATTTTACTTCACTGAAAATGTTTGTTTCAGAGCCGCACAAAACAGAAATTTAAAGTGGAGCCAGAGTATATTTGTCTGCTGGTGTTTTGTGGTGTGTCGCGCAGATTATATCCGAAGCACTACAAAATTCCGCTTCTCCGGCATTTTTGTTTCGTTAAAAATGCTTGTTTTTAGAGCCGTGCAAAATGAAAATTTAAATGAAAAAGCAGTTTTTATGTAAGAGTTATTTTTGTTGTGTTTATCGTAAATGTACCTATTTAAAGAGGAGTATATCCTTTCCATTTCCATGTTTTATTCCTGATGCACTATGAAATTTCACTTCTGCGGCATTTTTGTTTCGCTGAAAATGCCTGTTTTCATAGTCGCACAAAATGAAATTTAAAGGAGTATCTGTATCAGGCTGTTTCACAGTAAATTTTTGTGTTTCGGTCTTTTGTTTATGGAAACTTAACTTGCCTAAAGAAAAATTTTAAAGTGAAATAGAGATTTTTAAGGAGATTTTAATGATTATTTTGTTTTCAAAAAGAAAAAGTTTTATTTATTATTTTCAAGAAGTATTAAAAAGACGTATTATGAGAATGTTAGGAATTTTTCTTTTTTCTGTAATATATACCATAATCGGGACGGGATTCGCGGAAGAGATGTCTTTTGAGTCTGCATATGAAGAAGTATGGCTTACGCCAGGAGAAACGCATCAGGGGACGGTGCCTCTGGGAAATGGTGAAGTGGGAGTAAATGCGTGGATCGATTTAGCGGGGGATCTGAATTTTTTCATTTCCAGGACAGATTCATATGATGAATATGGACGTCTTGTAAAAGTCGGCGGAGGAAAGATAAAGATTTCTGCGGCAGGAAATACAAAAGAAGTCGAAGAATGTTTTCGACAAGTTTTAAATATTCGGGAAGGTACACTTTACGCGAAATATGGTTCTGAAGGGAAGCAGGTGAAAATTCGGATGTGGGTCAGTGCATATCATCCTGTGATTTTTGTGGAAATGGAAACAGAAGAGGATACTGCGCCTGAATTTCATGTGGATATATGGCGGAATATTCCTGGCGAAAAACTTCCGACGAAGGACGCGAGTAGTCTGATGCACGGACTGCCAGAGATTAGTGTTTTACCAGATGTGGTTTTGGAGGTATCTTCGACTGGTGAAAAATGTGTCGGGTGGTTTCATCATAATGCGGAAACTTTCGGGTATCAGCAGAACGCGGAGATCCAGGGAATGGATACTTTTTCACGAAAAAATCCATTATTGCACCGAACTTTTGGCGCGGTGGTAACCGGGTATAGTGGAGACAAGAAAATCGTAAACGCAGAACGCGTGGATGATAAAATTTTAAAATGTAAGGCGGGAAAGAAGCATGTGTTTCAGATCGTGGCTCATACTGCCCACCCGGTAACTGTGGAAGAGTGGCTGGCAGAGACGAAAACACTTATGAAAAAAGTGGAAGAGCTTCCCATAAAAAAGCACATGGAAAATCATAAGGAGTGGTGGCGGAAGTTTTGGCAGCGAAGCTGGATTCATCTTTCACCAGCGTCCGTGGTAGTGGAGGATGAAAATTCGGAAAAAGTTAAGGCACCACAGTTTTATTTGTCGTATGATGGAAATTTGCGCGTGGGAGTGGACTCTAATGGTAAAAGTCAGTTTCAGGGTAAGTTTCATGATTTTTGTGTGTACAAAACAGAAGTGGTGAAAAGTGGGACTTCTGTAAAAATAGGGGAGGGAAAGGCAGTAAGTCAGAATTCTATTTTTCGGAAAACCGACTTTTCCCCCATGGAAATCGAAGATTCTGCAGGCTGGGTGTTTCCACGGGGAGGAAGTTTTTCTGTGCGTTTTCGTACGCCAGAAAAATTTACAGGTTATCAGCGATTACTGGATAAAATAAAAGTAGGTGGTGCGTCTGGATTTTTGTTGGACATTTCCCCGGCTGGAAATTTACGACTTATTGTCGGACGAAACATCAGCTTTTCAAAAGAAAAACTGGAAAAAAATAAGGATTATCATTTAGAGTTTATTTTTAACACAAAAGATGAAGTGAATGTTTTACTGGATGAAAAAGAAATCTTGGCTTGGAGAGAGAATAATCATTGGAAAGTTTCAGAAGATACAGACGTTCTGACGAAAACATACGCATTACAGCGGTATGTGGATGCATGCGCTGGCAGAGGAAATTTTGCGATTATGTTTAATGGTTCGATTTTTACCGTGCCACATTCCAGCGGAAAGGGACATGCGGATTATCGGCGCTGGGGATCTGGATACTGGTGGCAGAACTGCAGGCTTCCATATTATTCAAAATTTATGGCGGGAGATTTTGATCTGATGAAGCCATTTTTCACTCAGTATTATGCGTTACTTCCCTTATGTGAGTACAGGGTACAAAAATATATGGGGAAGAAGGGGGCATATTATCCGGAATGTATTTATTTCTGGGGAGATGTTTTTAAACAGTCATATGGTACACTGCCGTGGCATCAGAGAAAAGATAGGCTGCAGCAGTCACGCTGGCATAAATGGGAATGGGTTTCTGGTTTAGAGCTGGCGCATATGATGCTGATGTATTATGAATATACTGCAGATGAGGCATTTTTACGAGAAAAAGCGGTTCCTCTGGCGAATTCTGTGGTGACGTTTTTTGATGAATATTATTCTACAGATGAAAAGACAGGAAAATTGGTGATGCATCCTTCGCAGGCAGTGGAAACTTGGTGGGAATGCACGAATCCCGCGCCGGAAGTCGCGGGGCTTCATGCGGTTCTTACTCGTCTTTTGCAGCTTCCGAAAAGTATGACATCTTCTCAGCAGCGGGAATATTGGGAAAAACTTCAGAAAAAAATTCCTGATGTTCCGCTCTGGACAGACCAAAATGGACGTACGCGTCTTGCTCCAGCTGAAAAATTTGCGAAGAAAAGTAATATAGAAAATCCGGAATTATATCCTGTGTTTCCATTTCGACTGTATTCTTTTGAGAAACCGAATTGTGAATATGCGATAAATGCGTTAAATTATCGCTGGGACCGGGGAGCATTCGGATGGCGCCAAGAAGATCTTTTCATGGCGCATTTAGGTCTGACGGAACAGGCGACTGATAATTTGTTAAAGCGTGCCAGAAAAAAGGATGCGGATTCTCGATTTCCTGTGTTTTGGGGCCCAAATTATGATTGGACTCCGGACCAGTGTCATGGAGGTGTGCTGACTGCGGGAATTCAGAGTCTGATTATGCAGACTGACGGGAAAAAAATATTTCTTTTTCCTGCGTTTTCGCCAAAATGGAATGTGGATTTTAAGTTACATGCACCTCAAAATACGGTGATTCAGGGAAGTTTAAAGGATGGAAAAGTTTCTTTGATTGTAACGCCAGAAAGTCGGCGACAAGATATTATCATCTGTTCTCCATTTTCCATGTTAAGTGAATAAATAATTTTTGTGAGTGAAAATATATAAGTTTATGTCTGATTTTACAGCATGATTATATATGAAAACGTGGAGGAAAAAGAAAGGTGGTTTTTTGATATTATATCATGAACCACCTTCCACGGTGTTTTCTTTAACAGAAAGTCTGCTTTTGTGACCACATAAAACGGAATTTTTAGGCAGAGTCAGAATAAGAAGAAACGGCCTCCATTTTTTGTGCTGGTATACTGTTTTTCCCCCCTTAAATTTCCGTTTTATATGGCTCTTAAAGCAGGCATTTTCAGCGAAGCAAAATGCCGGAGCAGCGGAAATTTATAGTGTATCGGGTATAAAATGTATTTTGGGAACCAGGAAGAAACTGAAATTTATCGTGGAATAAGATGGGATAATTTTCATCAGCTGATTTTACTTTAAATTTTTGTTTTCTTGATTCTGGGTGCAGGTATTTTCGGTGAAGCAAAATACCGAGGAAGTGAACATTTATAGTGCATCAGGAATAAAAGCTCTTTTTAGAGAGATATTTTCTAAAAAATTTTACAAAAAAAGGTTTTTTGGGGGTACTGATTCCTTTTGTGATTCAGTTTTTGGGTGTAAAATCAGGAATAAGTGTGAGATTTTATAACAGATACACGTTAAATGTTTACTTTTAGGATATTTTTCAGGTATAAATATCCGGTTTTCTTTAAATTCTGTTTTTTGCGGCACGGAAGGCTTTTTTAGCGAAACAAAATGTCGGAGAAGTGGAATTTTATAGTGTATCGGGTATAAGTTACATAATTTCCAGCCTTTTAAAAATATGTAAGGAGAAAAAATGAAAAGACGTGATTTTTTAAGAACAGGCGCTCTTTCCACAGCAGTTTTAAGTGGATTAAGCGTATCTTTTGGTGATGATGCGGAAGTGAAAGAAGAACCCCAGCAAAAGGTGATTTTTGCAGGGAGAAAGGGAAAACCGTACCCCGGATGGGGAGACGGTCCTGTGGAACATGTAACGGCATATAATCCAGATTTTGCGGATAAAACGTTATGGATCAGAAAGGATAATATGGTTCTGGCGGCATACCGGAATAATCCGAATCAGATATATCCTTATATTTATCCGCTGGCGGGTCCCAGGTCCATGGTTTCTGTGACGACTGAATCTGCACAGCCGTGGCCGCATCACCGTTCAGTATTTTTAGGTTTAGACCATGTAAATGGAGGGAATTACTGGCAGGCAGACCGGAAAAGTGGTCAGATTCTTTCACAGGGGGTAAAAGTGCTGGAGGCCACTCCGACGAAAGTTTCTTTTAGAGATACCGCGATTTGGAAAAAAGAAGGGCAGGATCCGATTATAAATGATTCGAGAGTATATACTTTTGATCTGCGCAGTAATGATTATTATGTTTTAGATATAAAATATCAGATGACACCGATCGTGGATATAACCGTTACGAAAACGAATCATGGTTTTTTTGGTGTTCGTGTTTCGCCGGAACTGGCACCTGATGGTGGTGGTTTTCTTGTAAACAGTAACGGACAGTCAGGTCAGAAAGAAACAGAGGGGAAAATTGCGAAATGGTGTGTTTTATATGGAAAACGTTTCTTTAATCCGTCCATTATAGAAGGTGTGGCAGTTTTTTGTCCACCGAAAAAACCTTTCGAGAATTGTCCCTGGTTTACGCGCAGTTATGGAAATGTTTCGCCCATGCCGTTTAATTATGCTCCTGGTCCATGGAAATTTCCTGCGGGTCAGCCTCTGGAGGCGTTTTATCGCCTGGTGGTATTCGCTGGTTTACCGGAGGATGTGGACTTAAATGGTCTCTGGAATGAGGCTTATGAAAACTAGTTTTATGCTGGTTTTATCATAACTGTATGGGGTTTCCTTTAAATTTCCGTTTTATGAGACTCTAAAAGTCGGCATTTTCAGCGAAAAAAATGCCGGGGAGTGGAAATTTATAGTGTTTCCGGTATAAAAGTTTTGTATGCTCACGGGTGCTGGCATTTCATGATTATGAAATGCCGGTGCCGTTCTATTTTTTATATACTCTTTCCATTTTAAATTTTCGTTTTATGAGACTCTAAAAAAACAGGTATTTTCAGCGAAGAAAAATGTTGGGGAGTGGAAATTTATAATGCATCGGGTATAAAGCATCAGGTAAAATTATATGTCAGATGTACAATAAACTGTCTTTTTTTATCTGTACGTTTACTTCCTGAAAATGTTTTCGCTGCTGGCAAAAACCGCACAAAACAAAGATTTTAACAGAATCGGCGTTTAAATTATACAGGATCTTTTTTAAATTGTCATTTTGTACAGTTCTGAAACAGGTATTTTCAGTAAAGAAAAAATGCCAGAGAAACGGAAATTTATAGAGAATCGGATATAAAATCTTTTTTGTCTGGAAAATAATAATTTTTTGTATTTTTAGAATGAAATCTGTTTTCAGATAATCTAAACAAAAATAAAAAGGTGGATTTTTTTGTTTTTGAAATCATATTACTGTCCCCTCTTTTATACTGTTATATTTTTAGTATAATGAAAAATGGAAAAATGAAGAAAAGAACGGTATTATTTTAGGGAGGATTAAAAGAGTATCTCCATGATGAAAAAAAAAGATTTTCAGCAGATAAAGTGGTGTCCGGCGGTGGAGGACGATTTTCGCACGATTCTGGATCAGGCTGTGCGAGAAGATGTGGAATCTGTAGGTGATTTGACGTCCCAGGCGACTGTTCCGGAGGATACACCCGGTTTTGCATCTATTATTTCCCGAAGTGCCGGAGTTTTTGCGGGAGAACCTACTGTAAAACTGATATGTTCGGCGGTTTCGTCGGACTTAAAAAGTGTTATGGAGGTAAAAGATGGAGAAAAAATTTCCGCGGGCCAGCGAATTGGGAGTATTTCTGGCCCCGCGCGCGCGATTTTACAGGCGGAACGTCTGGTTCTGAATTTTCTGGCACGGCTTTCTGGTGTGGCCACGATGACGAATCTGTATGTGGAAGCGGTATCCGGGACAGGCGCTTCTGTTTATGACACACGTAAAACTTTACCTGGATGGCGGCTTTTAGATAAATATGCGGTACAGTGTGGCGGAGGAAAGAATCATCGTTCGGGGCTTTATGAGGCGATTTTAATTAAAGATAATCATTTAGCCCTGGCAGCTGGGCAGGCGGGGTTAAAACATTTTGACTATAATCCTGCAGAAGCAGTACAAAAAGTACGAGAATTTTTGCGTGAACGGGATGAGAAGGGAAGTTCTGTATCTCTGCGCCCAGACTGTACGCCACGAACATGCAGAACGCGCGCGGCGATTTTAGCGGCAGTCGCTGGTGCCACGGGCTCTCCGGTGGTGGGTGAAATGATTTCGCAGACTCCATGTTATATGATCGCGCGTGCTCGGGAAAAGGGCGCGGAAGTGCCACGAGAACCTGCGACAAATTTTCCGGCACAGGGTGTAATTATAGAAGTGGAAGTGGATACTTTAAAACAGTATGAATTGGCTCTTTCCGCGAATCCTGATATTATTTTACTGGATAATATGACACCGGAAATGCTGCGTACTGCGGTGGAAATGCGAAATGCGCATAATTCTGAAATTGAGCTGGAGGCTTCCGGCGGGATTACGCTGGCGAATATTTCGGAGGTGGCCAAAACGGGAGTGGAGCGGATAAGTGTCGGAGCACTGACGCATTCTGTAACTTATTTTGATTTGGGACTGGACTGGGAGTAATGCATATTCGGTATTTACTCTGCTTTTCCTTTAAATTTCCATTTTATACGGCTCGGAAAGAGTCATTTTCAGCCAAGCAAAATGCCTGGGATGCGGAAATTTATAGTGTGTCGGGTACAAAAAAGCCTCAGAAAATATTTTTTCTTTCTTTTATTGACACAGCATGAAAAATGTATTATTCTTAAGAGTATCGGCAGAACATTTTTTTGTTCTTCGGAGTAATGGTTGTGAATTATCCTGATTTCACGTTAAATTTTTGTTTCATGTGATCCGGAACACGGTTTTTGGGGTGCAGCAAAATGCGGTGACGTGAATTTTCGTATATCGGGATAAAGCTCCGAAAATGTTCGCCTTATTCGTATAAAGGAGGTTTTTTTTTCATCCCATGTGGAGCATTTTTATTATTAGCCTGGCGGTGGCTCTGTGTATTTCCGCCATGTGTTCTTTATGTGAAGCAGCTTTATTGAGTTTAACTCCAGGAGAATTGGAAGATTTTGCTGAAGATTATCCGAAAAAAGCGAGAGTCTGGAAAAATTTTAAGGAAAATATCGAAGAACCGATCGCCGTGATTCTGATACTAAATACGGCGGCCCATACGATCGGCGCGACTGTAGCGGGTGCGCAGTTTAGCGATTTAGGTTATGGTAAATATCTGACGTTTTTTTCGATTATTTTTACATTTCTGATGTTACAGTACACCGAGATTTTACCCAAAACACTGGGCGTGGCGTATAACACGAAAGTGGCATATATTATGACACGTCCCATGCAATTTTTGGTATGGTTTTTAAAACCGGTCGTGAAATTTTTACATATTATGAACCGGCCTTTTGAAGCAAAAAATTCGGATGATAATCCAGACACCCTGGACGAAATTACAGCTTTAGTGCGTCTGGCGAGTTTTTCAAAACTTATCGATAAAAATCAGGAACGTATTTTTCAGGAAACGACACGTCTGCAGGAGCGTTCCGCAAAAGAAGTCATGATTCCAGTTGAGCAGATTACATTTCTGTCCACGCAGGAGACGATCGGCCAGGCGATTATCGCGGCTCATCTGGATCCGCACACACGTTTTCCTTTAATTGAGGGTAAGGATACCGATAATATTGTCGGATATATAAATTTTAAAGAACTGGTGGTCAGTGCAAGTATTAATAAAAATGTGAAAGAAATCAGGGATATTGCGCGAACCGTGCATTTTGTGAATGAGTCGGAACCCGTTCTGCATGTTTTACGGCTTTTTGTGAATCATCATGCTCATATCGCGATCGTGCGAAATAAAGCTGGAAAAACACTGGGTATGATTACCATGGAAGATATCGTGGAGGAGCTGGTCGGAGAACTGGAGGATGAATTCGATCTGCTTCCGCAGAGTTTTCATTTATTAACCGGCGGGGCTCTGGTTTTAGGTGGTGGCGTGCCGACGAAAAAAGTTTTTGAAACGATTAAAGCGGACTGGGAAGTGGAAGCAGATGTTCCGACGATTTCTGCCTGGATGTTAAAGCGTTTCGGTAAGTTACCGAATCCTGGAGAAAATTTTCATTATGAAGGATGGAATTTTATTGCACGGCGTATTCGTCGCGGACAGATTTTTGAAGTGACAGTACTTCCCAGTGGTGATGATATTCCTTTATGAAGTGGACAAAAAACTGATCGTCAGATTTTTACGGAGGAATGCCCGCCGTGCACTTACGGCTCTCCGTTCGTTCAAAATCTGAACGTCAGATATTTGCCGAATACACGGTAAGGAAAGCCAAATTTTTACCATTCCACACTTTTTTGTGGAATTCTTCACGGGAAGGAAGTTTTGTTTTTACTTTCTTCCCGATAACTTATATCATACTGTTTCTCTTTTAAATTTCCGTTTAACGCGATTCTGAAAGCAGGCATTACAGCGAAGCAAAAATGCTGAGGGAATGAAATTTCATAGAGCATCGGGTATAGATAGTGCGACGAATATAAAACGGTTATGAATAAATTCGAGTATGTTTTGATATTTTTGTAAAATTTTAATAGGAAGCCAGTGCTTGGAATGCCTACTTTTACCGCTTTCAAAAACGAAAGGTTAAAGTGGAACCAGTGTAAAAAGGAAGAATATTTATGAAAAAAAACTGTTTTCAGGCATTTTGTGTCGCGTTATTACCAGCGATGATTTTTTGGTTCGCGGCGATGAATATCTTTATTGGTAATCCTCTAGATTTTTCTTTTACTCTGGCGGAATCATGTATCGGAATGTCGATCGTCGCATTTATGATCGGAGCCATTTTCTTCTCGTTTCAGATGGTGTTCATACGCACAAAAGGTTTTGAACTGTGCAGTCTAATTTGTTTTTTGTTGGGCTGCTGCATGTGGATCGAAGGGACTCTTTTTATATGGCAGACAGATACCTCGATGGGAATTATCGCCAGTTATCATTCTCATTTAGGTAAGGCGATTTTTGAAATATTCATTTTCGCATTACTCTTTTTTCTGGCTTTTCGTTATCGGAGCATTATCCAGGAAGAGCTCATCAGTATTTCACTGGTTTTAATCGGAACCCAATTTTTAATCTCACTTTTTAGTTTTTTCACATACGACGAAAGTGCGTTTACCAATAAATTTGTTGAATTTAAGCAAGAAGGGAAATATGATTTTTCCTCCCAGCAGAATGTGATTATATTTATTTTAGATGGTTTTGGCGAAACTTATTTTTCGGAAGCACGAAAATTAGAAAATGGAAAAATAGAAAAGAAGTTTAAGGATTTTACTCATTTTACTCGTGCGCTTTCGCCCAATCCTTCGACTTTAAATGGAATACCGCTGATCTGTACCGGTTCATCTATTTTCGCCAAAAAGGGGCGCGGCGTTTACAGATCGCATGACTACACTCAAGACGTTCTGGCCGCGGCGACGGAAGAACAGTCTTTATTTACAGGGCTGGCCAGTCTTGGATTTCACAGTTATATTTATCCGATCGACCCATGTGTATTTCCTATTTTGCCGGATAAGATTAAAAATTTGCAGTCGCGTGATAAGAAACTTCGATTGTCCGCGATTTTGGCGGATGACCTTTTGCCGCATACGTTTTACCGTCTCGTGCCATTTTTTGTTAAAGCGCAGACTTTCAGATATTTACATACCGCGCAGTGGAAAATGTATGGTGTTTTGCAAAGACTGATTTCTAATGATGTGGAAACGGATGTCCCTCGTGTAAATTCTAAATTAGAGGGAGACACGGATACGAATCGGGAAGATTTACTGATTAGTTCCGAGGCAATTTTTCGTGAAATGAAACCTCTGACAGTGGTAAATGAAAAGCGTTTTATCGTGCATCACCTTCATAGCGTACATGAGGAAGGTGAAGAATCGCATGAGTATGACAGAGATAAGTATGTCCATATCGCACGCTGTGATTTACAGGGCATGGCCGATCTGATGGCGCTTATGCAAAAAGCTGGTGTTTACGATAATTCCTTTATTATTCTTGTCGGAGATCATGGCCCGCATTTAGAGCCAGAATATTTGAGGAACCCCATTTTATTGATGAAAAGGCCGGGCGATCGGCATGATATGATGGTGGATAATGATGAGTATGTTTCGTTGGCAGATATTGCGCCTTCCGTATTATCCTATTTTATGGGGGAGGAGAAATATTACTCCGCTTGGAACATGCCGGAAACGCTGAAAAAACAGAGGGAGGAAGACTGGAATTCAGTAAAGAAACCATAAGCACGGAACCTGCTTTCCCGTGTCGCGCCAGAGAAATGGAATATCTTTGGCGCGTCGGGAATTATAAACCCTGTTTCTCTTTTAAATTTCCGTTTAACGCGATTCTGAAAGCAGGCATTTTCCGTGAAGCAGAATGCCGGAGAAACGGAATTTTATAGTGTATCGGGTATAAAAAATCAGAATTTATCTTAATCGAGTTTTTCTTGGGCGATTTTTTCCAGTTTGGCCGCGTCCGCAGCAGAAATTTTAGGATTAATCCTTTTGGATTTCAGGCGTTTATATATCCCGGTCAATTTTTCTTTTCCGGTCAGTGTTTTATAAAAAATTAGCGCGGTCAGATAATTTCCTGCTGGCGACTGATGATAATTATCTGTATGATACAAATTAATTTCCGGCTCCTTCGCTTTACATAATTCCCAGTAAGAACCGGCGTGGACAATTTTTGCGTACGGCGCTTTTGTCTTGTTGGCCGGATCTGCGTTATATTTGTCGACCTGTTTATCGATTTCAGTTTTCAGCTGGGCATATGCGCCGGAAATACCATCTTTCAGCCAGAGGCTGTACGGTTCCCGGCTGAGGTCCAGACCGAACGTTTCCTGATAATACTTTTTCATTTTCTCCTTTTTTGGCTCGTCCTGACCAAAACCTTCCAGCATTCCGAAACCACGTGCCCAGGTTTCATAAAGAATGACTTGGGTTTCTGGTGAGTGCTCCAAAATGATTTGATGGATTCTGCAGCCACCGTCGATCATCAAATTCCGGTTCATAATCGGAAAAATACTTTGTTCTTGCAGGACGATAATATCCCATTTTTTGCTTTTAATTTTTTCCACTGTTTTTGCGGCATCTTCCAGTTCCGCATGCTGTAATAGAGCATATCCGCCCGGGCAGGCACTGACGGTCGACATTTTTCGGCCAGGAATGGTATTTACCATCGCCGCGGTAAGATGATTCACTCCTCCATGAAAAAAAGTAAAACTGTTTCCAATAAAAAGCGCATCAAAATGTTTGGGAAGCGAAAGGGTTTCGTCCGGCGGTGAATCCTTAAATTGTGCCCGGAGGATGGACTCCGACATTACCAGGGAAAACACTAAAAACAGAGGGAGAAATGATTTCATTGTGAATGTTCCTTTCAGGTTATTCTTTACGATGTTCGAAAGATGTTTTGTAAAGATTTTATACCCGATGCAGTATAAATTTCCGCTTCTCCGGCATTTTGCTCGCTAAAAATATCTGCTTTCAGAGCCGTACAAAACGAAAATTTAAACGAAAACCAGTTAGTGTGCATCGAATAAGGATATACCTAATATAGTAGACATCACATTACAAGTCAAGACAGGGAAAAAAATATCAAAAAATATTTTATCCGGCGCGAATATACTGGTTCCCATTTAAAATTTCGTTTTGTGCGGCTCTAAAAGCAGGCTTTTTCAGCGAAGCAAA
>JAUNBR010000071.1 GCA_030527015.1 Planctomycetia bacterium | reverse complement strand
CACCAGTTTTAGTTAAATTAGGAGAGTATGCTCCATCAGAGACATTATTCTGATAAAACGTGCCGGTATAATTCAGCTCTCTATTCGCGCCGACGTCCAAAGTTAAATGGGAACCATTCGTATTATAATTACCGGTAATCACAGAAACGCCAGGCGGATTCGTATCATCGACAGTATCTACACCGTTTACTTTAATAGTTTGCGAAGTACTTTTTAAAGGATGAATATTCCCAGTGAAGGTTAGCGTACCGCCACCCTGGGCAAATGTCCAGGGAGTGGCTTCCGGACTGGAAAAAGTAGCTCCCGCAGCAGTAAAATTCACCGTCCCTCCGTCGATGACAACAAAAGGAACCGTCCTTTCCTCCGAAGTGGGAAGTGCTTTGGAAATAGTGACCACACCCTCTTTTGCAGTAATCGTGCCCAAATAATTCGCAAGCGTTCCGTCACCGTCTAAAACCAGAGTGCCGTCACCTGTTTTATAAATTCCCCCCACACCGGTGAGGACACTTCTTAAATAAATGAATCGTTGTTCCACTGTGTCATTCTCGACGTTAGTGGTATTCGTGACGTGAAACTTCGTGTATCCAGAAGAATCATCCGCAGTACTCTCCGTCGAACGGCCATCCAGCGTTACCGTTAATCCGCCACCCCACTCCGTGGACGTGGCCGAATCGAGCAGGGAAATGGTGCCCTGCCCCAATAAAATACTATGATTACTATGCGTTTTATAAACATTACCGGCCCCGAGATTTAACGTCCCCCCACGCAGCGTAAGCACCCCATTCGTATTAGTATTATGATTAAGTTGAATCCCATATAGATTTGCCGTTCCGCCGGTAATGTTCAATTCACCGTACGCGTCCCAACCAACATATATTTTTGTATTGGGAATATTCAGCTCTCCACCACTGAGGTTATATTTGCTGGGGTAGATGGCAGAATTTGTCCAGTGACCAATTCGAATCCCTGTTCCAGCACTCGTGTTTAGCGAAACCGTTCCGTTTTGCTGATTCACGATTCCCTGGGCATTTCTCGCTTGCCCTACATAAAAATTACCGCCGACGGTCAGCGAAGCACTTTCGCCACGAATTACCACGGTGGACGTTTGTGCGCTTCCGACTCCAAACTGACCCGTAACTTCCAGTTTACCCTCAATCGCTGTCGTGGCATGGCCTGATATACTGAAGCTGCCAAAAGAATTAGTGTCACCAGACAAAATGAGTGTATCATTCGAGTTATTCAAACTAGAATGTTGAAACGCACCTGTCGTGGTAATATCACCAGAAAGTGTCATGGACTTGCCCGTCGTCGGCGTGGCGGTTAGATTGGAAGAACCGGCTTCCACATCCGCTGTGTATTCCCCATCACCAGTAAATGTTCCATTACTATAAGAGACCTCTGCCTGCGCGCAGGGAACGATAAAAAGAGCCGTCAAAAAAGCAGCTAATATATGTATTACACCTGTACAACAATTTTTTCTCATAAAATTTTAACTCCAGTAGTATATATACCATATAATTTATAAATAAAGATGAATAAAGATTAATAAGCATGTATATTATAACGTAAAGCAGGAATTTTTTAAGTGATTTTTTGGGAAAAATTTTAAAAAAATGAAAATTTTAGCTAAAAAATCGTGTGCAATTATCGTAAAATTTAAGAATGCGCTGTAAAACTAAACAGAAATCATTTTTTAAAACGTGAAATTAAAAACCGGAGCATCAAATTTCCGTACTCTTAAATTATCTCACAGGGGAAAGGTACGCTGAAAAAACGGCCGTAATGGGATATTTGTCCGCATAAATCGGATACATCGGGTATTACCTTCCCATGTTCACTAAATTATATATCCGATGCGCGATAAATTCCGATTCTCCGGCATTTTACTTCGCTGAAAATACCTGCTTTCTGCGCTGGGCATAAAACGGAAATTTAAAAGAGAGCCCGTATAATTCTGGTACGATAAAATATATTTTTGGGAATATTCATATTTTTAGTATGGGAAAAAATTTTTCTAGTTTTTTTGGGGGATGTTGAAGCACGCCGTGAGTTTTTGTATAATGAAGATATTCCCGTTTATTTTTTGGGATTTTTATATAGTGCTTTTTCCTTTTATATCCGTTTATATCCGTTCTCGCTTAAATTTCCGTTTTCACGAGAACACGGCAGCCGTGGTGTTTAGTTCCGACGGGGTTTTCCCGATACACGATAAATTTCCGATTCTCCTGTCGGCAGACAGGCCGGCATTTTGCTTCCCTGCCAGCAGCAGGATTCACTAAAAATGCCTGGCTTTCAGAACCGCATAAAACAGAAATTAAAAAAAGAGAACCAGTATAAAAGCGAAAATCTAAAATAGTAGAGGAGAACGCACTAATTTTAATAAATTTACGTTATAAGTTTAAATATTTTATAAATTTATATCGGTTCTCGCTTAAATTTCCGTTTTCACGAGAACACGGCAGCCGAGGTGCTTAGCTCCGACGGGGTTTTCCCGATGCACGATAAATTTCCGATTCTCCTGTCGGCAGACAGGCCGGCATTTTGCTTCCCTGCCAGCAGCAGGATTCACTAAAAATGCCTGGCTTTCAGAACCGCATAAAACGAAAATTTAAAGTGGTGCCAGCACATTTTTGATATTTCACGATGTTTGAAACGCTCACTTTCAGGCAGAGTGAAAGAAAAATTTAAATTTGGAATCAGGTACAGTAAATTATACACTTTTTCCTTTAAATTTCCATTTTGTATGATTCCTGAAATCAGAAGGAATTTTCAGTGAAGTAAAAATGTCGGCCTGTCGGCGGGCATGGGAAGTTTAAAATTAATAGTGTATCGGATGCAAAACACTTGTGATTTTATGACCGCATATACCTGGTTCCACTTTAAATTTCAGTTTTTTTGCGGCTCTGAAAGCAGGCATTTTCAGCAAAAAGCAAAATGCCGGAGAAGCGGAATTTAGTGTATCGTACATAAAACGTATTTTTAAAATTGAATCAGGACAAATAATTATTATGAGGTATTTCCATGACGAATGATTTTAAGTCCATTTTACATAACCAGCTGAAAGAAATGGTTCTGAAGAGAATGCCGGTGCCGGGCAGTTACGACACGGGAATCGAGAGCCTGACTACGTACCGTACTGACGAACAGAGTTCGGTGTCTAATAACTGTTTTTATCGTCCGCTGGTCGCGCTGATTTTACAGGGAACGAAAAGGTCCATCATCGGTTCTGAAGAATTTCTTTACAGCGAAAATCAGTGTTTAGTGGCGTGTATTGACGTTCCGGTAATGAGTTTTATTACCTCAGCATCTGCGGAAAAGCCTTTCGTGTCGATCGGACTGGAACTGGACAAATATCTTATCTCCCAGCTTTTAGTGGAATCCCCAGACATTTTGACCGTCAGCGAAAATGAAACCTCACGTGGCACGGAAGTGATGGAAACGGATATAAATATATTAGGCGCGTTTCTGCGACTGATAGAAATCTGCGATGATCCGACACAAATTTCCGTACTGGCGCCGATGGTCATTCGGGAGATCCATTACCGGCTGCTGATTAGTCCCATGGGTCATATTCTCCGTTCCATAAACCAGTCGGGCACCCCGTGTAATCAGATTTCACACGCGATCGCGTGGCTGAAAGAGAATTTCCGAAAACCACTTCAAATTGAGCGTCTGGCGGCTCAATTTAACATGTCTGCGTCTCATTTTTATCGTCGCTTTAAGCAGATCACGACACTCAGTCCGTTACAGTATCAGAAACGTCTTCGTCTGCATGAAGCACAGCGTCTGATACTGGTGGAAGATACCGACGCATATCACGCCGCGCTGAATGTCGGTTACGAAAGCCCGACGCAGTTTAGCCGAGAATATAAACGTCTGTTCGGAGAGTCCCCGAAACGTGATATTCAGCGGAAGAGTCAGAAATCATAATCATGGGAAACGTGGAATTTTATATCCGATACATTATAAAATTCCGCTTCCCCGGCGTTTTGCTTCGCTAAAAATGCCTGCTTTCAGAACCGCAAAAAACAGAAATTTAAAGTAAAAACGGTATTATTATTTTATTAAGTTAAGGATTTCTCATGAAACGTTTTTTTTCACATCTATTTTTTTTATATTTTACAGTAATTTTGTGTGGCGTGATTTTTTATTCGGAAGTTCCTGTTCATGGAACGGATTCTGATTCACCGCAGCCGTTTTCATCCGAAAAAAAGAAGGATTCCAGCAAAAAAAATGACGCCGGAGGAAAAAATCATAAAAAGGCGGATCCTTATGAATCACCCGATTTTGTAAAAACGCCGAAACAGCTTAAAGCGGAATTCGCAGCGATCAAAAAGCGAAAAATTGAATATACCGGCGAGCTTTCAGACGACGTGCCTGCGGAAATTAAGCAGCTTTTAAATAATTCGGCTTTACAGAAAAAAGCGCAGAACGAACTGCGTTTATTAATGGCGTACCGCGCGGTCGTGGGCGTTCCGTATGAAGACATGACACTAAATCGTCAGCAGATGGCGCACGCCGTGGCCGGAAGCCGATTATTACATCATGTGGGAAAACTGACCCATACACCTGACCGTCCGGCAAATTATCCTCAAAATCTTTTCGATTTCGGAAGAATTGGCACCGAAAGCAGTAATATTCACTGGGGAACCACCGGTTCTGGAATCGTCGGTTCCGTACGCGGATACATGAATGATTCTGACCCCTCAAATATCAGTCGTGTAGGCCACCGCCGGTGGTGCATTAATCCCGGTATGAGCACCACCGGTTTCGGTGAATTCGGCGAATACTCCGCCATGTGGTCTTTTGACCGCAGCCGTGATTTATCGGATTATGATTTCGATTTTATCGCTTTTCCCGCACGTGGTTTAACCCCGATTAATATGATTGAATCGGACTGGGCCTGGAACGTCTCTCTCAACAATAAAAAATATAAACTCTCTGCCTCTCCGGAAAACGTGAAAGTGCACCTCTCGCCCGCTAAATTTAATCCGAAAACGGCAAAATTTGTAAAAGGAAATCGTACCTTACCTGTGGATTCCCTGAACGTTTCTCAAGATAATATCGGGCTGCAGCCATGTGTCATTTTCCGGCCCACGGGCATAAAATTACAGCCGGGAATGGCTTTTCATGTAAAAATTGATGGTTTCGAAGATATGGAAGGAAATCCAGCCGACATTCAGTACTGGGTCCTGTTTTCCGCGCCAATAAAATAATTATGTGTTTTTAGGTGCATCTGAATTCCTGTCTGCGTGTGACGAATCGCAGTCCGCGAGCCAAATTTTGGCAATTAGCGTCACCGCAGCAGGAAGAATAATTGACGCAGCGAACACCATCCAAAACGGTAAACCATTATCTGCGCTTCCTAATATCGCGTAAATGAGTGCGATTCCCATATTACTCAGCGCAATTGGCCAGAAAAACACTCGCCAAAATCTCACTCCGGAACACGCCAAAACCAGAGCCGCGGTTTCTGCAAAAAGCGGAACTGCGCGCAGGATCACTAAAATCACCGCGCCGCGCCGGTTTCCCACCTCTTGAACGCGCTGAAATTCCTCCTCGCCTACAAAATATCGCGCCAGTTTTTCTCCTCCCAGTTTTCCGATCACATACGCAATCATCGCCGCTGACGTCATTCCCAGCCATATAACGAACACCGCCACGAATAATCCCACCCAGCCTGGCTCTACCATGGAACTTAACTGATGCGAGCAGAAAACGCTTAAAACACTTGACGGAATCGGAACGAACAGATCCACGCTCAGCAGAAACACCGTTCCGCCGCAGATCAGCCACGGATGATTTTCCACGCTTTCCGTCCACGCGACCACCATCTTTTCCAGCGCGTCATTCCATATCAAAAACGGTATCAGCGGGATTAACAGAATCAAAAAAATAAGAAACATTAATTTTCCGTTCATTTCGTTTTTCCTCTTTTAGAAATTTTCCTCTGACAAAACTTTTTGCGCACCGAAGTTCCATTATATATTCCTTCCATTTTTTGTATACCCTGCGTTCACTCTCTTTTGCGCATCTCCGCTTCTCTCGGTTCCTTTTTTCTTGACATTTTTCCAGAATCTGATATAATCATGTCTTTCGTATCTTTCCCAGGAAAACCCATACACCAAAATTCAAAATGATGTTCACTTTCACCTTACACCAAAAAGACCCCACCTCGGCCGCGCGCGCCGGAATCCTTCAGACTCCTCACGGACAGGTCCTCACACCCACTTTCATGCCCGTGGGTACCGTCGGCTCCGTGAAAGGAATCGAGCTTCAGCTGCTGCAAAACACCGGCACAAAAATCATCTTGGGAAACACATACCACCTCACTCTGCGCCCAGGAGAAAACGTCATTCAGCACTTCGGCGGCCTGCGTCCTTTCACCGGATGGCCGGGCCCGATGCTTACCGACAGCGGTGGCTTTCAGCTTTTTAGTCTCGCAAAAATGACGAAAATCTCCGAAGAGGGTGCCGTTTTTCGTTCACATATTGATGGCCGACTTCTAAACCTTACGCCTGAAAAATCCGTCGAAATCCAGGAAGCTCTCGGAAGTACCATTTCCATGGTGCTGGATCACGTCGTCGGACTGCCGAATCCCGATCATATCGTACGGGAAGCCATGCTGCGAACGATTCGCTGGGCGAAACGCTGCCAAATCGCCCATCACCGCGAAGATCAGGTGCAATTCGCCATCATTCAGGGGGGCCTAAATCGCGACCTGCGCCTGGAGTGTGCCGAACGACTCGTGGAGATGAACTTTCCCGGTTACGCCGTCGGCGGCCTGAGTGTCGGGGAAGCTCCTGAATTAATGTATGAAACTTTGGATTATACCGTCCCTGCGCTGCCAGAAAATAAACCCCGATATTTAATGGGCGTGGGCACTCCCCGTGATTTATTGGAAGGAATCGCCCGGGGAATCGACATGTTCGACTGTGTCATGCCCACTCGAAATGGCCGAAACGCCATGGCCTTCACCGATTTTGGTAAAATCCGCCTCCGAAACGCAAAATATCAGTTCGATGACCGACCTCTGGAGGAAAACTGCCCCTGCCCTGCCTGCCGACGCTCTCGCGGCTACCTGCGCCATCTTTTTGTCGCAAAAGAAATGTTAGGCCCCATTTTACTCTCCATCCATAACATCACATTTTACCAGCGACTCATGACGCGCGCCAGAAACGCCATCCTCGACGGAAATTTCTCCTCCTTTTTGAAACAAAATTTACAAAATTTCCAAGAAAACGACGATTCACCTTCACTTTAACTCCTCCGAAACATTTTTTTTACTAATTTTATCAAAATTTTGAAATCCGCACTGTTTATTTCCATTTTTTTTACTTTTTTTTAAAAAAATTCCTAAAAAATCCCTCAAAACTCTTGGAATTTATGGAATCCGAGGTTATAATAGGGAGATATTAAGAGAGATAATCTGTACTTACATTTCACACTTTACACAGGAAAATAAAGAGAATGACCATTCAAGAGCATAATCACATTTCCACTTCAAAGAATAATATCAAAAAATTGGGTCCGAATAAAATCCGCCGAAAGTTACTCATCGGTGCCGCGACCACTCCTTTAATCTTAACTCTCACCGGCGCGCGCGCCTGGGGTGTGGGTTATGACATTCGTGGCATTCTAGCAAATCCTAGTAAAGCGGAGCGTGATGGTGTCGGGCAGTCCGGTATTCTTAACGGCTCTGGCGGCGGAACGGCCGAATCTGAACTCGCGCTTTATGTCACGATGAGACTAAACCCCCCTACTACTAATCCCAGTCCAACTTATGCTAACTTGTTTGAAACATACGACAACAATATTACCGCTGCGACTACTGCTCTGAATGATGCAGTAGCGGCTTCTGGAGCTACCATTGAGTCCGTCCGAACATCTTATACTGATGCTCTTAATTGGCAGACACGATTAAATGATGCCAAGACCGCAAATGGACTTACCGGAACAATCACAATTTGGACTAATTTAGACACGGCCATAGACGCTGCAGAAGATGCCTTTCAAGATCTTACCTCCTCCAGTCCAGACGCTGTAGAAACAAGCACTTTTGAAGAACCTACCGTTTATGATGAAAGTCTTGAGGGTGAGTCCTCCGGCATGGAGATGAGTGGTTTTCATTCCAGTGATTTTGAGCAGCAAATCGTGCCTGGTCCGAAACTTCCTACTCCGCGTTCTGGCCGAACAGAGTAAACAGGGATTATTCATGTTTTCCCGCATCCACCCAGAAACATGTGTAACTGTAATGGTTCCTGTTTCCCGGGTGGGTTTTTTTATAAGCCAGGGGGCAGGAAAGTCGCGCCAAGCTCACCATTTTTTATCCTTTCTCCGGCAGTGTGTCATGGAATTCCCTTCTGTGCATATAATAAAATAAACTGTGGAATTTTACTTTTCGTAACGTAACTCGTTCAAAATAAGGAGAAACTTATGAGTATTTTTACTGCATTTCGTGCTTTTTTTACTGCGCTTGGAAACAGTGAAAAGGCGCAGCGCATTTCAGATATTTTAGCCGGGAAACCCTCCGGACCGGTAATTGCGTGGCATGAAGCCATTCCTCCGGACAGCGCGGTGCAAGAGGAGCAGGAGGAACCCGTTCCTTCGAAACTCTCATGTCCGCAGGCGCGTCATGAAGCGCTCACGCTTTTGGCCGCGTTTCAGCGGGAAGCGCGTTTTCTCGACTTTTTGCAGGAGGATCTTTCCGAATACGATGACGCACAGGTCGGGGCCGCCGCACGAAATGTTCACCGTATGTGTCGGGATGTCGTAAATCGCATGTTCGCCCCCGCAGCGCTCTTCGCCACCGTGGAAGGGGAGAAAATTTCTCTGCCTGAAAAAATTAATCCTGCGATTTACAATTTAACAGGAAATGTTTCCTCAACGGCCATTCCCTCGCATGGTGTTCTGATCCATCATGGCTGGAGAGTAACGAAATGTGACGTTCCCCAGTGGTCGGGCACCGAGGAAGAGGCTGAAATTTTAGCGCCCGCGGAAGTGGAAGTATAAATCCCCACACGCGCTGACGGGAACTCAGAAATGTCGGCGCTCGCAGAACAAAACGGAACGGGAAACAATAAATCGTCGGTATAAAAAAAGAGGGAAGGCCACAAAAAGGTCTTCCCTCCCAAAAGGAGAAAATGAAAAAAGAGTGTGCGAGTTTACTTCTTCATACCGCGGGAACGATAATATCCCACGCCCAAGAGTCCAAGCACCATCATAATCCACGTCGACGGTTCCGGCACGTCCGACGGCGGGGGAACGGGGTTTCCATAATTCAGAACGACAGACTTAGCTCCCGCCGTGACTGACCATACATTCGTATCCATTCCTGCGTTATCAAGAATTTCATTCCACGCTATACCATTATATCCCTCAATATTACCAGCGCTGAGCAGAGTAAATGAGCCATCTGAAGTAGGCAGGAAATCATCCCAATCAAAACTAATGCTGCTGGTTCCATTCAGAGAAAGCGTACCAGTAACATTCAGAACATCAGTACCGAACGCACCACTTACCTCTCCTATTTCAAGAAGTAACGCACCCGTGCTACCTAAAACGTAATTACCGTCGAGATTCGTAGTACCGATGGAATTCCCCGGCGAGAAAATACCATTATTAATATTTATATTTCCGGTATAAGATCCCTTCATGTTCAGCCGTCCATCCAACTGAGTAATCGTCGGAATGGCCAGCGGATTCGCCGAATCATAATTCATATTCAGAGTACCTTCACCCATTTTATTAAAGGTACTAATTCCGGTAATCGGTGTGTTGAGGGTTTCTGTCATGCCTGCCGAAACTTCAAACTCCAGCTGGGTATTCAGCGTCGAAGTGCCGGTGATCGTGCCAGCGGATGAAGTGATCGTGTACGCCGCGCCATACGGAGCGGCGGTCAGATCCAGTGTCGCACCTTCGGCGATGGAAATTTTACTGGCGTTTGCAGACATCAGCTGTAATGTTCCAGCGGAAACCGTCGTCGGACCCGTATAAGTTTTATTCGCACCGGAAAGCCTCAGCATACCGGTACCGGATTTCGTCAGACCGCCATCGCCGGAGAGATTGCCAGCCCAATAAATGTCCCCCACTGGGGCGAAGGTAATTGTACTGCCCGCCGCGATGTTGGCGTTCAGGTCAGAAGCCCAACTCGCTGGGACGCTGGTTTCGCCGTCGACCAACGTACCCAGCGTACCGCCGTTGAGGTTCAGCGTGTAGGTGCCGGTGTAACTCGCATCTGTGATAATGCCGCCTGCTCCGATGTTCAAGGTTCCGCCCGAAAGGGTGAAGGTAGTGGCATCAGTGCCGGACGCCCCCAGCAGAACTCTACCAGCGTTGACGACCGTTGGAACATCAGAAGTCGTTTCGGAAATCGTCACTGTCGAAGGGGCATTCAGGGAAGTCTGTAAATCGTCAGTGATATTCATCGTACCACCGGAAACAGTAAGCGTTGCGTTTACGCCTACAGTGTAATCCCCCACGCGCAACAACTTAAGGTTAGCAGTACCGCCGGACATATTGAAAGTACCTGCGCTGCCATAGCCGAGCAGCATATTGAGGGTAACATTCAACTCGCCACTGCCGGAGAGATTGACGGTACTTCCATTCTTTACGTTCAAAGAATTAAGGTTTGCCGTTCCGCCGGTCATGTTAAAGGTACTGCTGCCGCCAGTGAAGCCGATCTCCATTCCATTGGTGGCACTCAACGTACCGCTGGAAAGGTTGACGGTGCTCGCCCCTGCAAGACGCAGTGCTCCACCAATGTTCATCACGCCATCGCCCTTGCTGTTGTCGTCATCTTTAGAGATGTTCAAGGTCGAACCTCGGTCGGTATACACGTTGCCGGTCGTAGTTACCGTGCCTGCGTGCAAATCGAATTTGGTCGCGCTGCCATCCAACGTTGTATTGCTATGCGCACCGATCACGAAAGAAGTCCCTGTGAGTGCAGTGCCATTGAGTGGCGTATAGATATAATTACCGTTAAAGTTCGCCGTTCCACCGGTCATGTTAAACTCGGAGGTGCTAGAAGATTGCCCCCAAACGCTCGCATCGCCGGTGGTGGTCAGCGTTCCGCCAGAGAGATTGTAAATGCCTTTCCCATTTCCCCAACCGATGGCGAACTGCCCCACGACCGAGACTGTGCCGCTACTCTGGTTCACCGTTCCAACTCCTCTATCAAGTCCAGTATAAAAGGCGCCATTTGCGTTTATCTCACCGCCAGTGATATTAAGAACACCTCCATTATTCATTTGTAGACGGTTGCTGGTTGTCAGCGTGCCACCGCTCACATTCATCTCTGAGGTTACCGTAAGATGATTATTCCCGGTTGTTCCGGTGGCGGCAAGCGAACCGCCTTCGAGATTCAGCGTTGAACCGTTATTCACATTCAGCTGTGCGGAAGCGGTAACCGTACCATCTTTAATCGTCAGCGAGGAATCCGCGCCAGTCGTGGCGTTTGCGCCAACGTTTAAGTTTCCGGCCGAGATCAGAGTTCCACCGTTAACCACCGCGACACCCGCGCCATCGCCCGTGCCGATGTTTATTGCACCACTTGTCGTTCTAAAGGTTCCGTTCGTATTGACGTTCAGTGTACCAAAAAGATCAATTTGACCTGGACGGTAAACATAGGCGGTCACGGTGGAAGCGGCATTTCCATTGCCGACCGTGAGAGTTCCGCCGAGAATCTTTGTATTGCCTGTTCCATCTCCCAGATTCACTCCATTTGTTGGGGTGGCTTCCACATGCAAATGACGCATACTGGCGTATGGGTCATCCCCCAAACCTACCGTGAGATAGTCATTGTTGGAAAACTTCCAGTTCGCCGCGTTGGTGTAGGGGTTCTCGGTAGCATTGTTTTCCCAGTAGAGATTCACTGTGTCAGGACCACTGTACGTGCCCACCAAAGACTTGTCGTCGGTTCTACTCGTGGTCCAATCCGTACTCAAACCAGTAACCGTATAGGTTCCAGCGAGAGTTCCCGCCGTCATTAGATTAACTACGGCACCCGTTTCTCGAGGAATCGCATTAAAAGCACTAGCGTCAATCTCGCCGTTGAGCGTTGCCGTGCCGGAAACGGTGAACGATCCTGTAAGCTTCAGAGTCGCGCCCGTGTTGAGGGTGTAATTGCCGGTAATCGCGAGATTTCCCAAACCGCCATACCCGGTGACCAACGTTCCGCCTTGCTGATTCAGCGTGTCGCCCGTAGCAAGCGTGATGGAGTTGGTTTGCAACGTTCCGCCAGAAAAAGTAAATGAAGAATCAGTCGTGCTTTTCGTAAACGTCGAGACATTGAAGGTTCCGCCACTAAGAGTAACCGAGTTGGTGTTGCCGCCAGCAAGCGTGAAAGCCCCGGTCGTCGTCATATTTCCGCCAGTTTGCTTGTAGCTCGCTGTCCCGTCGCTCCCAGCTCCAACAGTAAATATTTGGGCATTAATTGTACCAGTGTTGAGTTCCGAGGCAGAAGTTCGCAGATTGAGATGACGGGTACGAGTCTCATGGGTATAGTTGAGAGTTCCACCATTAACGATGAAACTAGTGTCAGTCGCACCGCCATCGCCTGTGCAAGTAAACACCCCATTTTGCAAGAGTGTGATAGTTTGCCTCTTGGGGGTGTAATCAGGATGTGAGAAACCGGTTAAGGTAGAAATTGTTGTTGAGTCTGGATCGCCATCACCAACGACGATTGCTCCCACGTTAAAATAACCGTAGGTGGTGTTTGACGCATTCACGGTTCCGCCGTTTGTAATGTAAGCGGTGACTGTGGTGGGGTCAATATCTGCGTTGTTATAGATCGTAACGAGCGTGGTCCCGCCATCGTTGCTCCAACTTTGGGCGTTCCAATACGTGTTCACGCCCTCCGTATCCGTGCCGTACCAGTAATAGTCATCGGCCCAAACAGCCCCCCCCCCCCAGATCACGCATACTGCCAAAAGGAAGTGTAAATTTTTGAAAAGCGTTTTCATAGTTCATGCTCTCCTGTAACTTCTTGTCTAAAGAAAAAATTGTAATTTCTCAAACAAAATCTGGGAAATTTCCATTATTATAATTAAGATTAAAAAAAATGTCAAGAAATTTTATCTTTTTTTTTAAAAAAAACTAAAAAAAATGGAAAATTGATAATTTTTTTGAATATATTTTCATTTCCCTGCAAAGAACGTCGATTTTTTCAGGGAAACAGAGCCGATTTTTTTCAGAAAAAATAAATGAAGGTGACGCAATTATATGTTTATACAATATTTAATGGTCTAAAATGCACGTGTGGGTTCCGATGGTCTCCGGCGTGAGCAGAGGTGGTGTGCATGCGCACAACCAGATGAAAATTTATAATAAATTATATATTTTTTATTCGAGCCTCTTGACGTTACTTTTGTACTGAAGTATATTTTTATAAATTATTTGTATTATTATTTATTATGTAAATTTATACCCGATGCATTATTAAATGCTACTTTTCCTGTATTTTTTTCGTTAAAAATGCCTACTTTCAGAGCCGCACAAAACGGAACTGAAAGGCGAAGCAGTATAAAACCTCGCTTATTATCAAAACATCAAGAGGCTTAAATGAAGTTTGCGTTCCGATTTTCGTTTTTCTTGTATTTTCTGTTCATTTCTTGTCCAATTTTCGCTGTCAATCCTCCGGACCTGAACTCAGCTTGGCTTCAGGCCATGAACGTGGACAAGGTAAAATATACAGGCTCGGGAGTGTCGGTGGCCATTATCGACGATTCTATTTATGAAGATCATCCTTGGTACAAAAATAATATCTTGAAAGATTCCACAGGACAAACCTTATGCCGAACCCAGACGTATGCGGGCACTTTTGAATATCAGAATGACGGTACACGAAACAGGATAACGAGTGCTAATTTTAACGATAACAGAGGCGCCGCCCCAACGTCAAAGTTACAGTTCCACGGCACCCAAACGACAGGCTGCGTTTATCAAACAGCGACCGATGTGGGACTGATTGGCATTAAATCGGACATCCACACTTTCGCCATTCCCCAAAATATACGTTACGCAGTGGAAAACGGAGTGGATGTGATTTCGAACAGTTATAGCACGTCTCCCCATGGTTTCGTGGGAATTTACTCGGCCAGTGCGAATCAAGAATCAAAACTTCAGGAATGCTATCTGTCAGAAAGCGGAACGAATTATTATTTTTCTGAAGATTTTGCAAAAAATATTAACGCAATTCGGGTTTTTAACGACGCGATTAATGCAGGAACCGTTCTTTTATATTCAGCAGGAAATTATCGTGAAAATAGAGGTACACTTTTCGATACGAACAGTCAGGATGCGAATAAATTACCTTATCAGGCGGCGCCACAAACGATTACCGTCACGGCGTTAAACACAACGGATGCCGATCCTTCCAATTGGAAATATTCAAGTTTTTCTAATTATGGGGCCTGTATTTTCGTGACCGCCCCAGGAGATTATATTACATCAAGCGATTACGCCTATGGTGGGGTAGGAGAAGGAACCGAAGAATATTGCTCCGGCACTTCCTATTCCTGTCCCCTGGCGGCGGGGTGTGTCGCACTGGCGACCGAGGCGGCGAAAAGCGTGGGAAATACCATGACGTCTCGTTTAGCAAAACATTTAATGGTTATGTCCTCAACAAAAGTTAACGCTGGGGATGAGAATACCGGTTGGGCGGGGCATGACGCGCGTACCGCCTGGATTACGAACGCAGCGGGAAATTCGTTTTCCAACTCTTATGGTTTCGGCCTCGTAAACGCTGAAAAAATGGCAGATTACGCGACACAATACACGGTGACGGAACAGAGTGTTTTGACGGTAAATATAGATAATCCGGCGGAATATTCTTCTCAGGAAACAATTCTTTATCTTTCCGACAAGACGCAAGACACCTACTCAACGAATTCCTTTGCGACTGCTTTTCCCGCTCAAAATTCTCAACTTGTCGGTGTGCAGGGAAATGATATTTCTCCCTCGAATATTTCCTCCTCCGGGATCTTGAACGCGACGGTTCGCATTAATTCTATTGATGCTCCGGAAAGTGGCGATATTGTTTCGGTGGGTTCCGGCGACCTGATCTATTCAAAAACATTTGCGATCGACGAAGCGGCCTTTCATGATATTAACTTTCAGGCACTGGAAGAAGTCGCGCTGACCATTGCCCTGGGCGGAGTGCTTGGCAAACTGCAAATGGTGCTGACCCACACGAATCCAAACGGAGAGGCCACGTCCAGTATTCTTGCTTTCGCACAGGAAGATACCCCGATGGAAAATTATAATATCGAATGGACGTTCACGTCTAATGCGTTTTGGGGTGAAAGCGCTGCCGGTACCTGGAATTTAGATATTTACGATATGTACAAAGATGTGGAATCCACTTTCACGGTGGGTGAGAATGTTTACATGACCTTTTACATGGGGGAAGCGGTGCCACTTCCGGAACCCTCCGCCTGGATTTTAATGTTGTGTTTCAGCGGATGGTTTTTCTTTATTCTTTGGAAAAAACGCACGGTTCGGAATTCGTCGACAAAATTTCCATTTTGTACGGCTCTGAAAGCAGGTATTTTCCGCGAAGCAAAAATGCAGAGAAAGTAAAAATTTATCGCACTCCAGATATAGGAGTACAAAAAATTCAAAATCACATTAAAAGGAGGTTCCGCGGAGAGGGAATCTCCTTTTTCTTTAAGTCGGAAGAGGATTTTTCAGAAGTTTTTCATATTCCCTAGAAATTTCGAAAAAATCTGTTATACTGACTCTTGGGTAATTTCGCAGCAAAACTGCAAAAGACTGAAAATTATCGTTAATCTTTCGTCAAACTTCTTATTTTAACCCCGGAATCAAATCATGAAAATTTTAGTTATCGGAAATGGTGGACGTGAGCACGCGCTGGCATGGAAAATTTCGCAGAGTCCTCGAGCTTCACAGGTTTTTGTCGCACCGGGAAACGCGGGAACCGCCCTGGAAGCGGAAAATAATATCGAAAACGTGGACATTTCCTCGTCCGATTTTCCGCAATTAATCCAATTTGCGAAGGAAAACAAGATCGGTCTGGTCGTGGTCGGGCCAGAACAGCCTTTATGCGCAGGTCTGACGGACGCGATGCGAGAAGAAGGGCTTCGTGTTTTTGGTCCCTCGAAAGCAGCTGCGGAGCTGGAAGGGAGTAAGGCTTTTTGCAAAAATGCACTGCAGAGGGGGAATATTCCGACTGCGGATTTTCAGGTTTTCACGGATCCCGCACTGGCGATCGCGTCTCTGCAGGACAGAGAAGATGGACCGGTGGTGATAAAAGCAGATGGTTTGGCCGCGGGAAAAGGCGTTTACGTATGCGATAATCGGGAACAGGCCATTCAGGCCGTGGAAGAAATGGCCGTGGAGAAAAAATTCGGCGCGGCGGGAAATCGAATTGTTATCGAAGAACGCCTGGAAGGTGAAGAGGCCAGTGTTTTGGCGATCACCGACGGAAAAACGATCGTGACGCTCCAGCCCGCTCAGGATCATAAGGCGGCGTATGACGGAGATCGGGGGCCGAATACCGGTGGTATGGGGGCGTACTGCCCTGCTCCGCTGGTGGACGCGAAAATGATGGAGTGGATCGAGGAGTACATTCTCGTTCGGACCGTGCACGTTATGAATCGCATGGAGATTCCATTTCAGGGAGTGCTTTATGCCGGACTGATGATTGGCCGACAAGGACCGAAAGTTTTGGAATATAACACACGTTTCGGAGATCCGGAGTGTCAGCCGTTATTATTGCGTCTGAAAACGGATTTAGTCATGCTCATGGAAGCGACGATAGACCGGAAATTGGATAAAATTGGCCCGCTGAAGTGGGACCAGCGTCCGGCCGTGGGAGTCGTGATGGCCTCCGAAGGTTATCCAGGAAAAAGCGTTTACGGACACGTGATTCGTGGCCTGGAAGAAGCGGCGAAAATCCCGAACGTCAAAATTTTCCATTCGGGTACCGCGATAAACGAAAATGGAGAAATCGTGAATCACGGAGGCCGCGTGCTTTGCGTCACGGCCCTGGGAGAAGATATTTCCACCGCGAAAAAAACGGCGTACGAAGCGGTTCGTCAGATTCGGTGGACGGGCGCATGGTGCCGGCATGATATTTCCGATAAGGCGATTCGCTGATTTCATTTTTTATGACGGTTTAACGCGTTAACGAAACCGGCTTTCTTTAGTAATACTGGCTCCACGTTATAATTTCGTTTTGTGCGGCTCTGAAAGCAGACATTTTCCGCTAATCAAAATGCCGAGAACGCGGAAATTCATCGTGCATCGGGGATAAAATATCGTGGACGCGAAATTTATAGTGTGCGTCTGAAAAAACACATCGTGAAATTTTCGCGGTGACAAAATTTTATGGAGGAAAATATGTTTTCAGGAATCGTTGAAGAATGCGCAAAAGTTGTAAAAATCGAGAAAGAGCAGGAAAATGTTCACTTTACGCTGAACTGCTCTTTTGTTTCTGAACTGAAAGTCGATCAGAGCATTTCTCATAATGGCGTGTGTCTGACGGTCGTCTCGCTGACGGAGGATACGTACACGGTTACGGCCATGAAAGAAACCCTCGAGCGCTCAAATCTCGGGCTGCTGGCTGTGGGTGATGACGTGAATGTGGAGCGAAGCATGTTAATGAATGGACGTTTGGACGGGCATATCGTGCAGGGGCATGTCGACATGACGGCGAAATGTATTCAGGTGGAAGACGCCGACGGAAGCTGGTATTACACCTTTCAGTATCCTTTTGACGCCGAAATGGCCAAGCGGGGTTATCTGACCGTGGATAAAGGTTCCGTTACCGTAAACGGTGTAAGCCTGACGGTATGTGAACCGACGGACGACACGTTTCAAGTCGCCATTATTCCCTACACGTATGAACACACAAATTTCCATGATTTTAAAGTCGGAAGTATCGTTAATCTGGAATTCGACATTATCGGAAAATACCTGAGCCGACTCATACGATTTCAATAAAATCCAGATCCCGTCACCGCCACAAATTCTTGCCGACGACTCTCGTCAGAGGAACCATATGCGGAGAAAAAGTCACCCTGGACGAAATGACACGGAGTCTCGGAAATCACGTGCCGACGAAATTTCCGGCTCCTTTTCTTCCTGCGGCGGAACGGAGGAGGTTTTTATCCGATGTACAATAAAATGCCTGCTCTCAGAGCCGCATAAAACGGAAATTTAAAGGAAAATCGGTGTATTTAAATCTTTGTGTTCTAGGACACCCCGCTTTTAAGTTAACTCACAGTTTACCGGGTGGTAAAATGCGTAAAGATTAAAAAACACGCGCACCGCCGTTCTTACTCCGGACTGGGTGCAGGACCAAAAAATGAAATGTGGCGCGGTGCTTCTGTTAAGTGTGGGTGGTAAGGGAAGAGGGAATTTTCCTCCTGTTTTGTGTGGAAAATAGGAACTTAAAGTGAGACGGGTACGAAAAAACCGTTTAATCCGCCTGGATATTCGAGTCAAGATGAAAGATAAGGCTTTCATTCTTAATTTGTAAGGCCAGCTCGGGAGAAATATCCAGATCCAATTTTCCCCAGGGAAGGATGCTTGCCAGCGTCTGTTCCAGGGCGGCAAAATGAAGTAAGTCCATGACGCCGGTCATATTATCAAAAACAAGTTTTATGCTAAATGGTTCCGCATCAAGAATAAAGGCAGAATCAGAGGAAAGCCATTCCACTTCGGATTTCGCTTTCAGGGAAGTGAATCCGATTTTTTCCAGCCAGGCTAACATATAATCGCGTAAAACAGAAAATGAAACGATAATTTGCTTCCGGGTCAAAGAAATATATGTCCCCTCCGGCGCCATTTCGGAATTCTGAAGCTGAAGCTGTGGCTCTCGTGCGACAAAAGGTATCCACAAAGAATCATCTTGCCAAAACCAGAAAGGAAAATTTTCATCCCGAGAAAATTTTAAGGGAGGAATCGCTTCTTTCCAGACATCTGACATAATGACTCCCTCCGGGAGATTTTCTTCTAAATAATTTTCATAAAGCCAGGAAATCATACTCGAGGCATGCTTCTCGGCCGAAAGGTAATAATCTTCCACTCGCCCGGTGGCCGTATAAATCAGATGAATGGGCGCGCTGTCACGGAGCAGATCCTGATTCTCCAGAGAAACGGACTCCAGTTTCGTGTGCGCCAAGAATTCTGGTACAAATTGCATACTGGCATATGTTTTGATTTTTCCGAGCGAAAATTTAGCATAAAAATGAATCATTATCCTGGTTCTCCTTTAAAATTCCGTTTTGTGCGGTTCTGAAAGCAGGCATTTCAGCGAAGTAAAAAAGCTGGGAAAGCGGAATATTTCGTGAATATGTGTCTCCGTAAAAAAGGAAATATCTTCTTTTTTTCATGTTTTTCGCAGTAAAAAACACGTCATTTTATCATTACGAAACAAAAAACGAAAAGACGAAACGAAAAATTAATCTAAAATCAGTATAATACAAAAAAGCATATTTTACAACTTATTTTTTAAAAACATTTAAAAAAAATAAAAAATACTCTTGAAAAATGAAAATAAAGGATTATAATATATGTATTAAAGATATGGATGAAAAGGGAAAATGAAAATTAAAAGAAGAAAATTTTACCGACTTCAAATTACCTTTATCTGGGTAATCTTGGGGACGTTTTTATTTTCATCAGTTCTTCCTCCGATACAGTTTTGTTTGTGCGCAAACTGTCACTGTCCCCATCACTTATCCATCTGTCTGTATCCAGAGAAAACCACGGTTCAGAATTCCTGCTGCGGTCATTCATGTTCCTGCGGAAAACAAAAAACCAGAGATTCGCTCTCCTCTCGCATTTTACCGACAAAATATCCCCATCATCAGAAATCGGTTATTTTTTCGCATCATAAATCCCACCGATGTAATTGTGGCTGCGGATACCCTCCGTCCATTTCATTAAATTCTTCGTCGGAATCCCGACATGACAAAATAAAACTTCCCGTAATCGCGATGATTCATGCATCCGATTTACAGGCTTTTTCTTCTCGTATTATTCCCAGAATAAATCGTCCCTTTTTATGGATTTCTAAACTTCCAGTCCGACTTCATCTTTTTTTACTTGTTTTACTAAATTAATGGGAATTTTTTGGTCTCTTTTTTTAGTTCCTTCCGAGGTCACTTTAAATTTTATTTTCTTGCGTCCCATCAGACCAAAAGAAGTAAAAATTACAGTACATCGGAGTTATAATTCATAAACAAGTATTTTAGGAGATTTTAATATGTCTGGAAAATTTATAAATTCTTTAGCTCTGACGCCGGTTTCTTTTCTTGCTCTAATGTTCCTTTTTGCGTCGGTGGCCTATTCACAAAACTCGGATTCACCTGAAGGGAAATGTCCCTGCGGTGAAAAATGTAAGTGCTGTGACGCATGTAAAAACGGTGGGAAATGTTCCTGCGGTGATAAATGTATGTGCTGTCCGAAATGCCCGGGAAAATGCGTGAGTGCGTGTCCCTGTGGTGAAAAATGTAAGTGCTGTGACGCATGCAAAAACGGTGGGAAATGTTCCTGCGGCGATAAATGTATGTGCTGTCCGAAATGCCCGGGGAAATGTGTGAGTGCGTGTCCCTGTGGTGAAAAATGTAAATGCTGTGACGCATGCAAAAACGGCGGGAAATGTTCTTGCGGTGATAAATGTAAATGCTGTCCGAAATGCCCGGGAAAATGCGTGAGTGCGT
>JAUNBR010000070.1 GCA_030527015.1 Planctomycetia bacterium | reverse complement strand
AAATTTTACAAAAAAATTTTATAAAATGATAAAAACGAAAGTTTTTGAGTTTTAAATGCTAAAAATAAAAATAGGAAATGAATTTAAGAAAGTGGAAACTGGATGTGCAGGAAAACGATAAAATATAAGCAAAAAATAATGGAAAGTATGATAAAATTTATGGGTCACGTGAAATGTAATGCCTTTTGTGTGAATATGGGTGTGTGGTCACGCAAACTGCGTTCATACGGTTTCCACTTTAAATTTCCGTTTTTTGTAGCTCTGAAACCTGGCATTTTCTGCGAAGCAAAAATATCGGAGAAACGGAAATGAATAGTGTATCAGGCATAAAATGCTTCACTTCCATGAACGGAAAATTTCAGAGGATGCTTACGGAATTTAGGTGAAATTTTGGTTTACATTCCCCAATAAAAACCAGGTATTTTGAGCAGGAAAGATGAAAAGAATAATTTCAGAAAAAGGTAAAAACGGAATCACAAGAAAGTTAATAACCCATTTCTTCCAGCTCTTCTTCTGTGAATCCGTGATGATGTGCCAGTTCATGTAAAATCGTAATCCGGATCTGCCGGCATAATTCGTTTTCGTCCACCGAGCCATCTGGCAGAGTGGCGGAATTTAATAAAGAATAACGATAAATAGTAATTACGTCAGGTAAATGGCTAATTTCCACATGACGTTCTGGAAGAGGTGTGCCGGTATAAAGACCATAAAGAAGATCCGCGGGGCCTAATTTCATTTTGCGACGAACTGAATCGGGAGGGTAATCCTCCACGTGCAGCGGAATGGTTTCTAATAATGAATGGATGGCCGGGGGTAAATGATTTAAAACAGATTCCACGTGCAGGTCAAAATTTTGGCGTAAATCAGGAGTCATGAGGATATGAAATGTGAAAGGTGATTTTATAAAATTCACTGTCAGAGTTTATCGGAAATGTACGGACAGGGCTTAAATTTTCTTCATTTTTTATTGAGCTAAAGCATCTGAATCTGAAGAAAGGTCATTATTATAAAGCCACAGTGTATCCCAGTTTTCGTCCAGTCTGCGTAAAGAGCTGGGAATATTATAAACACGATAATAGGTTTCTTCAGAAGAGGGAAATAGCGCAGATTTTTTTGAATCTTGTGATAAATCTTCAGAGAACGTGTGTTCCGAGGTTTCTTTTAAAGTTAAATTTTTATGTGTGTTCTGGTTTACGGACGCCTCTCTTTCAGAAGGTGTTTCCTGTGCGTCTGAACTTAAAGGAGAAATGGGGATTTTTACGATCAGATTTTTTTTATGTAATTTTTGAAGAGCGTCATCCACTTCAAAATAAATGGGGAAATCGAAATTTTCTGAAAACCAGTTTTCGATTAAATGTTTTAACTGGACGTCATTCCATGCTTTTTCACGATGAAGGTAAAGAAAGGAATAAGCTAAAAAAGCTTCTTTCGCTTCCTGTTCTTCCGCCTGATCAATTAACGTGGTGATGGCACCAAAATTATTCGAAAGATTCTGATGATATAAACTGCTGGAATAAACCTGCAGACAGCGTGTTCGGGAATTAAAAAATCCGAGGATACCTTTAATGAGTGCGAAAATGAAAAAACAAAGAAATGTCAAAAATACCCACCAGGAAAGTGTGGCGGCGTACAGGATTTTATAAAAAGGGGTAAAAATGCTTCCTAAAATAGTGCCGCCGATTTTAAAACGGTCAAAAATGGGTAATCCCATTCTTACTTCCGGGGCGAGAATTTTCATGTTTTCCACAGGAACATCACGAAAGAGTTTCACTAAAATTTTATGATGATACTCTTTTTTATACTGAGCTAAAACAAATATCCGTTTTAATTCCAGTGTTTCTTGTGTATTTTTAAGAAAGTATAATTTTTTATGGATTTTTTGTGTTTTTCGGACTCCCCGATAATAAACATGAAAGACGTCAAAAGCATCTGTGTTTACAGTAATGGAAAGACCGCCATATGGCTGTAATCTCAGACATTCATTTAATTCTTCCTCCGAAAGCAGGCGATAATTACTCGCTTTCAGCAGTCGGGTGGTGCTCTGGAGAAATTCCTGACGAAATTTTTGTTTTTCTTCTTCCGTGTAATCCTTTTTCCAGACAGATTCACTGTCTGGGTCAAAAGGTGTAAAAGCCTGTTTCAGCGTTTTTAGTTCTGCGTGATAATCATAGTGATAATGTTCCTGTAAAAAATGGCTAAATTTTTTCAGGTCAGCCTGCTCCTGCGTGGAAAGTCGTGGATCCTTTAAAATCTCAGCGCATATTTCATGATACGGTACAGGAATAAAAAACTCACCGTCATGAAGGAAGTTCAGAGAGATGGGATGTTTTTTAGACCAAAACATTTTTTGCGTTTTTTATTAAAGTTCCATTTCGTTTAGGAAGTATGTTTTGTCCGGTTCATATGATAACCGACATACGATAAATTTTTGTTCCCATGCCTGCCGGTATACGGTTTCCATTTAAATTTTAAAATAAAGTTTCATATCCGTATAAATCAGGAGTTAATGTAATCGTGTTATGAAGATGAGTAATATTAAGAATATTCTGAAATTTTTTTAGTAAAGTAAGTACGAAATACAGGACGTGCTTCCAGCAGAGTGCGTTTTTCGAAATGTGTTCGCCACGTTTCTTCTTCCACATTCAGAGAATAAGGGCCTTCCAGAATGGATTCCGCGGCCATCATTTCCAGAGTGGAGTCAAAATATTCTTGAACATCTGTCCAGAAGTGGAGTTTTCCACCTGGGATCAGGCAGCGTTCCACTTCCCGGATGAATTCCAGACGCATAATACGGCGTTTTCGGTGCCGTTTTTTCCACCATGGATCTGGAAAATAAACATGTACGGCATATATGGAGTTTCCGGGCAGCCGTTCTCGAAAAACCTGCATGGCATCTGCCGAAATCATGGCGGCGTTCATGATGTTTTCGCGAATAAGATGTGCGGCGCAGTATGCGGCGTATTTAGGCGCGATTTCCACACCTAAAAAATGATGTTCGGGAAACTGCCGTGTGGCCGCGCGGAGGAAATGCCCCTTTCCACTTCCGACTTCCACTTCCAGAGGAGCCTCTGGATGCTCTGGAAAAATAGCGCAGAGGTCCCATGGCTGCGGAAGCTGAGGAAAAGTAAAAAGGTGGCGCGAATAATCCAGAGACGTATCAATTTTTCGTAATGTGCGTCGTGGCATGAATCTCTCTTAAACAGAAAAATGGAACAGGTGAAAACAGTTTTAAACCCGATGCACTATAAGATCCGCTTTTTCCGGTATTTTTGCTTCGCTGAAAATACCTGCTTTTAGAGCCGCACAAAACGGAAATTTAAAATGGAGCCAGTATCCAGTATATAGTGCATTAAGTATAAAAATATATTTTACGTGTTTTTTTTCGAAACACAAGTACCGTACGAATAAAATGTGCACAGAAAATTTATGAGTTCCTGTGGAACAGAGCTATTTTAAAATGTGCGAAAAATGAAAGTCCTCAAGGATCATGAAAATGGATTTAGTACACGAATATAATTATTGGTAAATATACTGGTTTTCGTTTAAATTTCCGTTTTGAGAGATTCTGAAAGCAGGCGAAGCAAAAATGCCGGAGAAGCGGAATTTTATCGTGCATCGGATAAAGAAAGTGAATTCTGGTTATTTTTGCTGTAATAAATTCAGGTATGAATATGTAACTGAAATTATTTTACCATTTTTAAGAGTAAAACACGACTTATAGGAAAAATTTCCTTAAAATAAAAAGGATTTATACTAAAATATCTTGATATTTAAAGGAAAAGAGATCATAATAAGTAAATTAATTGTCTGAAAATATTATTTATACCTGATGCACGATAAATTTTCGCTTCTTCGGCATTTATGTTTCACTAAAAATACCTGTTTTCAGTGAAGTATAAAACGGTAATTTAAAGGAGAGCCAGAGGATTTATCCGATACACTATAATTTTTCTTTCCATATTCACTAATAATTAGACTGGCATTTTGCGTCCCTGCCATGCAGGTGGCTCTGGGCGGGGAATCTCGGCCTCTGTGACTGTACGGAACGGAAATTTAGAGTGGCATCCGTATAAATTTTGTAAGGTTTATGTTTTTACGTTAAATAAAAGGAGAGAGAAATGAATAGTTCATCGTTATTTGATATAACTGGGAAATCAGCTTTCGTTACAGGTGCGTCGGTGGGAATCGGCCGAGGATATGCGGTGGCTCTGGCTCAGGCGGGTGCAGACGTGGCGGTGGTGGATATCGATGATCGGACAGGAGAAAAAACGGCTGCTGAAATTCGCCAGCTGGGAAGACGTTCACTATTCATTCACTGTGACGTAACACAAAAAGAGCAGGTGGAGGCCATGGTCGCGAAAGTGGTGTCTGAATTCGGGAAACTGGATGTCGCGGTAAATAACGCGGGAATCGGAATTTTAGGTGCGGATGAAGATTATCCTCTGGAATCGTGGCAGAAAGTAATAAATGTGAATCTGACGGGTATGTGGTTATGCGCCACGGCCGCGTGCCGACAGATGATAAAACAGAGTCCGTGTGAGGGGAAGATTATAAATACTGCCAGTATGTCTGCGCGAATCGCGAATTGTAATGCGTCTTATAATGCGTCGAAAGGTGGTGTGGTGGAGATGACACGGATGCTTGCCGCGGAGTGGGGAAGGTATAATATTAATGTGAATTGTATTTCTCCCAGTTACATTCTTTCTCCCATGCACGCCAGTACGCCGACGCAGGTGCGTGATCGTATACGCCAGCTGACACCGCTGGGGCATGTGGAACGTCCGGAAGATTTATATGGCCCGGTGGTTTTTCTTGCCTCGAAAGCCGCAGATTATGTAACAGGTGTGGATTTATTAGTGGATGGTGGGCATACACTAAATGCGTGGCTGACACCACTTTCACGGGAAGTGCCGCCACGTGTGTCGCCGAAAGAAGAAATCGTTTCTTTACTGCATGATATGGATGCACTGGGAATCGAGCATGATGAAGAAGGAATTAACTTCGCGTATAAACCGGAAATCGCGGATGCATATAAAGCGGCATTCGGATTAAAGTAAATATATCGTTTTATGTCCGATGCATTATAAAATTCCGTTTCTCAGGCTTTTTTGCTTCTCGCTGGAAATGCCCGGCTTTTAGAGCGCACAGAACGGAATTTTACTTCAGAGCCGCACAGAACGGAATTTTAACAGAACGGAATTTTAAAGGCGAGGCAGTTCTCTCTGAGATGCTATAATTTCCGCTTCCCCTGTTCGCCGACAGTCAGGCATTTTGTTTCGTTAAAAATGCCTGTTTTTGTAACTGTATAAAATGGAAAAATAAAGAAGAACCGGTAAAATTAAAAAGGAGTTTAGTTATGGCATATGCTTTGTCGGTTTCGCAAGTTGCGAAAATGATCGATTTAAGTGCTGTCCGTGGGCAGAATACGCTGGAAGATGTTCAGCAGACGATTTCTTTGGCGAAAAAATATGGATGTGTGGCAGTTTTTGCACTGGGTGGTTTTACGCCGTATGTGATTCAGCAGAAGCGTGAGCATGCTTACACTTTTCACGTCGGCGCGACAGTTGGCTTCCCTGATGGTGGTCAGTTAACGGACGTGAAAGTTTTTGAAGCACGGAGAATGGTAGAGCTGGGTGCCGACGAAATCGATATGGTACAGAATTATGGATATGTGCTTTCAGGAAAATTTGATTATGTGGAAGCGGAAATTACTGCGGTAAAAAAAGCGATCGGTGAAATTCCTTTAAAAGTAATTTTAGAATGCGCATATCTTACAGATGAGCAGATTATTTTGTCCGCGAAAGCGGCGATGAATGCGGGTGCAGACTGGGTAAAATCTGGTACAGGCTGGGCGTCACCGGGTACCAGTTTAAGGAATATCCAGCTGATGAAAGAAACGGTGGGTGACCGGCTGAAGGTGAAAGCCGCGGGTGGAATCCGTGATTTAAAAACCTTACTGGAAATGCATGACGCGGGCGCAGAACGTTTTGGAATCGGAGTGAAAACTGCACAGGGAATTTTTGCAGAGCTGTCAGAATAAAGCGTTTTTTAAGAATGAATTCTTTTATATCCAAAAAACGTAATTTTTTAATTTTTGGATGAAATGTTTTTTGGGGCCAGAGTGTGAAATGAAATTTGGCACAAAAATAGAGAGGGAATTTTGAGGGCCGTTTATTCAGAAGAATATAATTTTGAATATAAAAATTAAAAATATAAATAAAAATGGAGTTCTTTTGAATAAATGGCAGAGATAATGACAGATGGTAGGCTGGGAGGAAAAGCAAAAATACAGGATAAAAAAGGAGAGATAAGGAAAATAATTCGGGGTGAGTGGGCGGTGTAAAAGAGGTGTTTTACGTGGAGTGCGTAAAATATTTATTTTCTGATTTTATTTTAAATTTTTGTTTTACGCAGCTTTTGTACCCGATGTACGATAAATTTCCGCTTCTCCGGTATTTTTGTTTCGTTAAAAATGCTTGCTTCAGAGCCGCACAAAACGGAATTTTAAGTGGAGAATTAGAATAATACCAGGCTTTTTGCGAAGTAAAATGCCTGGGAAACGGGCAGAGAGAGGCAGAAATTTATAGTAGATTGGGTAAAAAGGGTAATAAAAAAAATCCGAGAAAATAATTATGGTGCATAAATAATAGCGTAAATATTTGGTTTTTATGAGGAACCCGTGCGCGCATACAGGAGGGTACTTGACACCTGTGTATTTTTTGATATAATTTCTTTTCTAAATTTATTGATTATATTTTAAGCCCGTTTTATTTCCGATGCACTATAATTTTCGCTAATTTTCGCTTTTCCGGCATTTTACTTCGTTAAAATGTCTGCTGCACGGCCGCGCAAAATTTCGTTTTAAATAGGAAATGGTGTTTTTCTAATTCCTTTTTTATATTTTTGTGTTTCCCTGCTTTTAAGAGCTGTGAAATTTTAATTCAGAAACTGAAAATCGAATTTTTTATAGGTAAAATCGGAGTAACAGATTTTAATTTAGAAAGGATGGGTAATTATGGCTCATAAAAAAGGACAGGGAAGCAGCCGAAATGGTCGCGATTCGAATGCGCAGCGCCGCGGTGTAAAACGTTTTGCCGGAGAATTCGTGAATGCAGGAAATATTATCGTACGTCAGTGCGGCAATAAATTCCATCCTGGAAAAAAAGTCGGGCAGGGAAACGATTATACACTGTATGCTCTGGAAGATGGTTATATCCGTTTTGACCGGAATGGCCGCCGGATTAATGTGTGTGAAACACGTGAAGAAGCAGTCGCCGCCCAGTAATTTATAGAAATCCTAAAATATTTTGAATGTTATGTGAAAATTCGAAATATTTAGAAAAACTAAATTTTATTTCCGGAATATGTTATTAGGAACGGAAAGTGGTGTGCATATGTCGCACAGACGAAAAATTTAAAATAATTTGCCCAAAGAAATTTGGGCATTTTTTATGCATACTTTTCTTCTGGACACGGATGAGGCGTGACGGTATGTGAAATTTATTTTTGATGGTTTTTTATCGTAAAAAAATATTTTATGACTGAGAAACCCAAAAATATAAAATGAAATCAGTACAAGATTTTATTTCTGGTTCACCGCTATAAATTTAGAAATTATACATATAATTTTATTATTTTATAGTCTGGGATACGGTATTTCGTGTATCGGGAATGTAACAAAAGATTATTTTCAAGAAATTCGAAAACAGCATATCTTGTGTACGATAAATCTTCCGGCATTTTTTCTTCGCTGAAATGACTGTGTTTATGACTGTACAGAATGTGGATTTAAAAGTAAAACAAAAAAGAAATCTGAATGTAAAAAAAATTTTACTGAATTATACTGGTTCTTTCTTATTTTTTATACGGTTCTAAAAGCAGAGATTCCCAGCGAAGTAAAAATGCCGGGGAAACGGAAATTTATAGTGTATCGGAAATAAAGGATTAAATTTCGATTAAAGATTTTCGTTTAAGTATTTCTTCCAGAGGAATCGTTTCTCCACGATTACATCCGGGGCACCTGCGGGAAATGGTATCCCAGTCATCTTCTGTTTCGAGATTAGAGTTCCAGAACGGCCAGGTGCGGCACTGGCGGGGACGGAGAAGGTATATTTTACAATTTTTGAAAAAACGGTCGAAAAATACGCAGTCATAATTCTGAAATTCGCGCAGGCTTTTTCGGCGCCCGACTTTTCTGACATAAATTTCTTCGAATTCTGCGGAGCTTAACTGAAAGTGCTGAGCCAGTGCGTCTATTTCTTCCTCATTTACCCAGACATAACCTGGAGAACCGGTACAGCAGCTGCCGCAGCCACAGCACTCGAATTTTAGTCCGTCCCGGTACCATAATTCAGCAGGATCTTCTTCGTGGGAAATATCAGAAGTGAAATTTTTTGATTTTTTTTTCATGAGAGAATCCCTTTAAGGAGGAGATTTATTCCTGAGGTGTAATTTACTGGTTTCACTTTAAATTTCGGTTTTTTATGGTTACGAAAGTAGGTATTTTTCGATTTAATATCCGGTGTACTATAAATTTTCACTTCTCTGTTATTTTTGATTCGCTGAAACATCTGCTTTCAGAGCCACAGAAAACAGAAAATGAAAGGTATGCATGTGATGTGTGGTGTTTTATCGGTGTTCGCAAAAAATGAAAAAACATAAAAGAAATATAAAAAATGTAGTGGTGTCTGAGAATGGTAGTGAGTACCGACGGATGGAAAACGTGGGACGGAAACTTAAATATTCTGAATTTTTTTTATTCCCGATATATTATAAAATTCCGTTTCTCGGATATTTTGCTTCGCTGAAAAATACCTGCTTTCAGAGCAGCGCAAAACGGAAATTTAAAGTGGAGTCCAGTATATTTTACATAAGATGGGAAATTTTCCAAGAGGAAAACATATGTTTTCTGAAATTTTTATGAATGATGAAAACGAAACTGTATATATATTTTTTTTACCGAATAAATTATGAATATTCGCTTCTCCGGTTCCTGGCAGACCATATTTTGTTTTTTGTTCGCCGCAGGCTAAACTGAACATGATAATTTTTGTGCCACACAAAATGGAAATTTAAAGTGGAATCAGAAATAAATGTGTCGGAAGAAAAGAAAAAGGAAGGTAAAAATTCGCAGGATGAAAATTTCGTCTTGACATAAAGAAAGAAAAAGCCTATTCTTGGAGGTGTTTTATACCCGATACACTATAAATTTCCGCTTCTCCGGCATTATGTTTCGCTGAAAATGCCTGCTTAAAGAGCCGTATAAAACGGAAATTTAAAGTGGAGTATATACCCGGAGGACACGGAATTTTTATACCTGAGGCACGATAAATTTTCGCTTTCCCGGCATTTTGCTTCGCTGAAAATACCTGCTTTAAAAGCTGCAGAAAACGAAAATTTAAAGGAGAATCAGTATAAAATGGTCATCCGAAACTTAAATTTAAGGTGGAATCAGATAAAAAAAGTGGAATCAGGTATAAAAAACGTTTTCGGCATTTTTTGCAGCCATTTCGAGAGAATCATGAAAAATAAATTTTGTATTTACTGCATGTATACGGGACTTTTGATGGTCCTTATGATGAACGTGGGATGTAATAATCTGTTTCTGCGAGATTCAGGGAGCAAAGAAATACCGAGGATGGTGAAGAAACCACGGCTGGTGGGAGATGTCGCGGTGCCTTTCGGACTGGAACGTATGGAAATCACGGGCGTATGTCTTGCAGTAAATCTTCCAGGGACGGGCAGTGATCCTCCGGAATCCTGGGAAAGAACGAAATTATTAAAGGATATGTCTGGTCGTCAGGTGGAAAATAAGAATGAATTGTTGGCCAGTCCGAATACATCTCTGGTTTTTGCGACAGGAGAATTACGTCCAGGGGTACGTAAGGGAGACCGTTTTGATATTATGGTTACGTTACCTCCGCAGAGTGAGACGACCAGTTTAAGGGGCGGATATTTAATGGAAGCGCGTATGCGGGATTTAGTGATTATAGACCGCGTGCGGGAAGGGCGTGACCGAGGAAAATGTTCTGGTCCGATTATTGTGGATCCGAAAACGGGAACGGAAAATGATGTGATTAGTCAGAAGCAGGGGAAAGTGCTCAGCGGAGGCGTTTCGTTAATTGACAGGCCGATCGGTCTGAGAACGAATCTAGACATGAAGCGGCGTGACACTCGCCTTACCAGGGATATAGAGGCCGCGATTAATAAACGTTTTACGATAAATGGTCAGAAGATGGCGAAAGCGAAAGATGATAAGCATCTGGAGCTTAAAATACATCCGCTGTATAAAGATTATGGAAATAGTATCGTGAAACTGGAACGTTATCTGGATGTGATTCGCTGCCTTCCATTAAGGGAGACGGATAAAGAACGTCTGGAACGTCTCGCGTCACTGGAAAAGCGGTTACATGACGCGACCACGACTCGCCGTGCGGCTCTGGAGCTGGAAGCACTGGGAAAAGCGGGAATCGACATACTGAAAACCGGTCTGAAGTCATCAGATATCGCGGTGCAGTTTCATTCTGCTCAGGCCCTGGCGTATTTAGATGTGAGTGAGTCTGCGGAAGTTTTAGGGCGAATCGCGGAAACGGAGTCCTCTTATCGGGCATATGCTCTGGCGGCATTAAGTTCACTGGGAGATTTATATGCGGATGAGGAATTACGGCGTCTGATGAATGCGAATACTGCGGAGACGCGGTACGGCGCATTTCGTGCGTTAACGGAAATGAAACCGGATGATCCTTTAATAAAAGGAGTTTCTTTGGGAAATAATACATTTACACTGTGTACGGTGGACAGTACAGGATCTCAGATGGTACATGTGACTCGTTCTGTCCGGGCGGAAATCGTGATTTTTGGGCGTGATCTTCGTTTTCAGACGCCATTTGCGGTGGCGGGAACGAATAATGTGGTCGTGCGTGCCGATACGCCGGAGGAAGTGGTGATTTCAAAATTTGGAGCGGATATCGATCAAAAACGTGTGGTTTCACCACGTGTGGAAGAGGTGATTCATGCGCTTTCAGAAGTCGGCGCGACGTATCCGGATGTGATCGAAGTGCTTCAAGAGATGGTGGCGCAGGGTGCTTTACCGACTTCCGCATTTCGTGTGGATGCTCTTCCGAAAAAGAGCCGAAAAAATAATTATGAAACACCTGATAAAAATGTGGAGAAAAAAGATTAAGCACTTCATGTTCATGGTATGATATACGGATTTTACTTTAAATTTTCGTGTTACACAGCCATATACTGGTTCCCCTTTAAATTTTTGTTTTTGTGGTTCTGAAAGGAATGTGGCGGGAAAGGGAGAACATCCTACCGCCCTTTAAATTTCTGTTTTTGTGATTCTGAAAGCATGTATTTTTAGCGAAGCAAAATACCGGTGAAGCTAAATTTTATAATGTATCGGGTATAAAATTATAAAAACAGTAAAAATTGTAAAAAGTGGCGCATAAAAGAACCGTAAGAGTTACGGTATAAAAAACGTAAAAACGCAGTATAAAAGAATCGTCCTGGAGAGAAAAAGGATGTGATTTGGCGGAGATCTCTGTAAGGAAGGTGTGGGATTTCCGAGTGTCTGGAAGAGTATATAATTATCAGTAAATAAAGAAATGGTCCATGCTAAAAACACTTGAGCTTCATGGTTTCAAAAGTTTTGCAGACAGAACTCGTTTTGAGTTTTCGTCGGGGATCACTGTAATTGTTGGGCCGAATGGTTCTGGAAAATCGAATGTTGTAGACGCGATTAAGTGGGTTTTAGGTGAACAGAGCATTAAAAGCCTGCGTGGAAAAGAATCGACAGACGTTATCTTTAACGGTGCCAGTAACCGGCGTTCTCAAAATACGGCGGAGGTAACATTACATTTTGGTAATGAAGGTCATGAATTACCACTGGACTCTCCGGATGTCTCTATTACCCGCCGGGTGTATCGGAGCGGGGAAGGTGAGTATCTGATAAATCGGCAGCCGAGTCGTCTGAAAGACATCCGGGAATTATTTTCCGGAAGTGGCGTGGGGGGGAATTCTTACTGTATCATCGAGCAGGGCAGAGTGGATGCGCTGTTACAGGCTTCATCGAAAGATCGGCGTTTAATTTTTGAAGAGGCGGCCGGGATTAGTCGCTTTAAAGCCAAAAAACAGGAAGCACTTCGGCGTCTGGAACGGGTGGACCAAAATCTTTTAAGGCTTTCAGATATTATTTCGGAAGTGGAAGGGCGGTTACGAAATATTAAGTCTCAGGCAGATCGCGCGGTCAGGTTTCGGGAGTATAATTCCAGGTTACAGCAGTTACGCTTTCAGGTCGCGGCGGTGGACTGGCGGGCTCTGGCGGGAGAAATTGAATCGCTGGAACTTCAGCTGGAAGAAATTCGGCAGCAGAGAGATGCACTGTCTGCGAATATGGATACGGTGGATACTCGGCTTCAGGAATATGAGCAGGAAATTTCTCTGTGTGATAATCAGATTCGCGTGTGCACAGATTCCATCGCGGAGGATCAGCATGCGATCGGCGTGGCAGAATCGGCGGTGGAATATCAGCTGAAGCGCAGTCGGGAACTGGAACAAAACATTTCGCTGGACAGGGTGAGGACAGCATCCATCCGAAAGAAAATTTCTGAAAGTTTACAGCTTTATCATGAAGCGCAGAGTGATTTAAATCAGGCGAAAACACAGCATATGCAGGTGGTCACTCATCTGAAGGAAGCCCAGCTTCATCTGGAAGAAATGCAAAAAAGTCTGGATAAGATTCGGACGGAAAAAGAACAGGCCAGGCAGCAGAGTGTTACGTGGATGCAGGAACTGGCGGCGACTGAAAATCAGATTACTCAGTTACAGAAACAGGAGGATGTTAGCTCGAAACAGTTCCAGGAAAATGCGGCGAGATTAACATCATTACAGGAAGAGCTGGTGCAGTTACAGAAACAGCAGGAGGAATTATCGCTGCAGCAGAAGCAGGCGTCGGCGTTAAAACTGCGCTGCTCGGAGGATCAGGAAGAGTCTCGTCAGGAACTGGAAAGTTATGCCAGGCAGTTAAGTGAAGCGCGGGCGAATCTCACGGAGCTGACGCGCCGGCATGCGGTGATGGTGGAGCGGATTTCTGTTTTGGAAGAACTTCAGGAACGGCATGAAGGTTTAAGCCCGGGCGTACGTTATCTTCTGACCGAGTCTCGGCGTCAGCCGGAGGGGCCTTTTCGTGATGTACGTGGACTGGTGGCGGATCTGATTCAGGTGAATGTGGATGCGGCACCGTTAATTGAAGTCGCGCTGGGTGAAAAGGCGCAGTACATCGTGGTGGCGGAGCATTCTAAACTTTTAGATGAATTAAAACAGAATCCGCAGGGATTCCCTGGCCGAGTGGGTTTTGTGTGGATGGACGATTTTTTGCCGCGAAAGAATGAGTTTTCTGTTTTTCCTCGAAGTGTGGAAGAATATATCGGAAAAGCGGCTTCTGATACGAAGGAAGCTGCTGGAAAGCCGGGGCAGGGAAAATATCATGGAGAGGAAAGCGCGTCTTTTGCTGGAATGAATCGTCTGGAATCAGTACGTCTGACGACAGAGCTGGAGAAAATACCTGGCGTGGTGGGGCGGGCAGATCAGTTTATTCAGACGGCAGAGGAAAATCTGTTACTGATGCGTTACATGCTGGGAGAAACCTGGATCGTGAAAAATCTCGCGGTGGCGGTGGAGCTTTCACAAAAAATTGTTAGCGGTGCATTACAGCTTTCCACTTTTTCGGCTGCGGAGCAGGGATTTTATCAGGACGCGCCCGTAAAAATCGCGGCGATGAAAAAAGATGTTCCCCCACGAATTCATTTTGTAACTTTATCAGGAGAACGTCTGGATGCCAGCGGTTTTTTGAGTGTGGGGCCTCACCATGCGGCCAGTGGACTGATTTCCAGACGCAGTGAACTGAGAACTCTGGGAGAACAGCTTTCTCTTCAGCAGGTGGAAATTAAAAATGCAGAAGTGGAAGTGCAGCAGCTTCGGCAAAAAACACAGATTCAAAAAACGAAAATGGAAGAACTGACGTCAGAATTTCATCATGCAGATGCTCGCCTGCGAGAATATGAACATCAGATGTCGGTCACGGCAGAACGTTTGGGCCAGATGCGGGAACGCTGTGATGAAATGGTGTCACAGCAGGAAGAGTATCGTCAAGAAATCACGCAGATACGACATTCTTTAGAAGAGTCACAAGAACATAAAAAAGTGTTATCTGAGCGATTATTACAGAGCGAGAAACACCTGGTGGAACTGGATCAGCAGATCCTGCGTGAAGAGGAAATCTGTCGAGAAAAAAGTGATCTGGTGACAGAGAATCAGGTTACTCTGGCTAAAAGTGAAGAGCGTTTACGTGGTCTGGAAACGCGGGTGAATCTTTGTGAGGTGAACATACAAGAACGCCGAAAGTCGATCGAAGATGGCGTTCAGCAGCTGGAGAAAAATTGTGCGTTACTGGTGGAATCCCAGCGAGTAACGCTTCAGAATGAATCACGTCTGGCATTACTTTATTTAGAGAAAGAGCGTGCGGCCAGAGAATTAAGCCAGGCGCGTCAGAAACGGGAGACGGCACGGCGAGAAAGAACTGAGCTGAATTCTTCTGCGGGGCGTTTACGTAAAAAAATACGCGGTTATGAGGATAAAGTTCATCAGCTGGAAATGGTGATCGGGACAAAACAGCAGCAGAGTCGCACACTGGCGGAGAAATTTCAGGAGGAAATGCATCTTGATTTGGCGGAGTATATAAATACGTCTGGCTGCGCAGATGTTCTGAAATGTGAAGAGACGGGAGAAGAAAAAGATTATCAGCAGGTGCAGCGAGAAATTCAGGATCTGCGGAACCGAATACGGAATTTAGGGAATATAAATGCAGAGGCGGTGGAGGAGCTGGAAGAGCTGGAACAAAAATATGATCGGCTGACAGGAGCATATAATGATTTAATAAACTCAAAAGAAGAAGTAATGGAGTTTATGGAAAAGTTAAATCATAATTCACGTCAGCTTTTTATGAAAACATTTAATGAAGTGGCGGGTTATTTTTATGATATTTTCCGAGATCTTTTTGGTGGTGGCCGAGCGGAGCTGCGCCTGGAAGAAGATGTGGATGTGCTGGAAAGTGGAGTGGAAATCGTGGTTCAGCCTCCGGGAAAAGAATTAAGGACGCTTTCGTTAATGAGCGGAGGTGAAAAAACCATGACGTGTGTGGCCATGCTGCTGGCGTTATTTAAAAGTCATCCCAGTCCATTCTGTATTTTGGATGAGGTGGATGCCGCACTGGATGAGCCGAATATCGTGCGTCTGATGGAGGTGATCACCCAGTTTTTGGATAAGACACAATTTGTGGTGATTTCTCATTCCCGAAAAACGATTTCTTATGCACATACGATTTATGGTGTGACCATGCAGGATTCTGGTATTTCAAAACAGGTTTCTGTGCGTTTTGAGGATGTGCGGGAAGATGGGGAAATCGAATCTCTGGGAATAAAACTTTTTCCGGATGAAACACGTGAAGTGGGCTGAGGCGGCGGAACGTGCATTTATTCCTGCATATGATGAATTCTTATTTTTCTCGGTATTTCATGATATATGAAACATCTGTTTTGTATCTGATGCACGATGAATTTCCACGTCCTTTTTCTGCTGACAGGCTGGCCGGCATGATGTTTCGCTAAAAATGCCGGGCTTTTAGAACCGTACAAAACGGAAATTTAAAAGAGGGGAAGCAGCTTAAAGTAAAAATAGTGAGAATAATCTAAAAAATTCTTAAAATAAAATTTTGGTGAGGTGTGCCAATAATTGACTTTTTTGGATAAAAGTGGTAAAATAAAAAAAATGTGTATTCCACATCTGATTCCATTATAAATTTTAGTTTTTTGCGGCCACGAAAAGGTATTTTCTGTCCATCTCTCGTGGGGCAGGGAAGTCTGTGTCTGGTTTTATTTTGCTTTCTGTTTTTTTTGAGGGGCGGTTCCGAAAGCAGACATTTTCTGCGAAGCATCATGCTGGCCAGCCTGTCAGCAGAAAGAGGAAGCGGATTTTTATCGTGTATCGGGTATAAAGTATCCGAGAAGCAGAAATTTATAATGGCATCAGGTTATATAATTGTGTAAAAGATGATAAAGGAAGATGTAAAAAACCATGTCTGATGTTTCTCAAAATTCCACTGTTTCTGAAGTGTCGATTCATATGACAGGAAAGAGTTCTTGTCCGGAAGGAGAAGGAAGTTTTGGCGGAAAAGGAGATTCTCCTCAGGGGCCGCGGTTACCGGCTGCGGTGCCGTATATCGTGGGAAATGAAGCGGCAGAGCGATTTTCCTATTATGGAATGAAGGCGATTCTCATGGTGTATATGACGAAAGTCCTGGGAATGGCGGATGCGGAAGCCTCAGGCTGGGGGCATTTATTTCAGGCTGGCGTGTATCTTTTCCCGATTTTTGGCGCGCTGCTGGCGGATCTGTACTGGGGAAAGTATAAAACTATTTTTTATCTTTCCATTTTATACTGTTTTGGGCATGTGGTTCTGGCGTTACCGGGAGGAATCTGGGGCGGAAATTTAAAAATCCCTTTATGTATCGGATTATTTCTGATCGCTCTGGGCGCGGGCGGAATTAAATCCTGTGTTTCGGCGATCGTCGGAGATCAGTTTACGGCTCAAAATAAGTCACTTCTGGAAAAAGTGTATGGCTGGTTTTATCTTTCGATTAATGTGGGATCCCTGTGTTCCATGCTCCTGATCCCATTTTTATATGAGTCATATGGTCCGGAAGTGGCTTTCGGTGTGCCCGCGATTTTTATGGCTCTGGCCACGTTCATTTTTTGGAAGGGACGATCAAAATATATTATTTTGCCGCCGAGTGGCGCGAATTTTCTCCGTGAACTGAAGACGCCGGCAGGGTACAGGGCGGTGTTAAAGATTTCACTGGTTTTCGTTTTTCTGGTGGTGGTATGGGCGATTTATGATCAGACCGGTTATCGGTGGGTGGCGCAGGGTGAAAAAATGAATCCATATCTGTTTTCTGGTATGCACTGGCTTCCACCGTCCATTTTAGAATTAAAAATTTTACCCGCGCAGATGCAGGCGATAAATCCTTTCCTGATTCTTGTGCTGGTGCCGCTTTTCTCGTATGTGATTTATCCATTTATAAATCGGTATTATCGATTTACGATCGTCAAGAAAATCGCCTGCGGACTGTGGTTAATTGCCCTCAGCGCATTACTTCCTGTGTGGTTCGAGATGAAAATCCAGCAGGGTGTGGAAATAAATATCGCGTGGCAGTTTCTCGCATATTTCTTACTCACGGCGGCGGAAGTCATGGTTTCGGTAACGTCTCTGGAATTCGCGTATACGCAGGCGCCGCCCTCCATGAAGTCTTTAATTATGGGTGTGTATTTACTGACTTTCGCGCTGGGGAATTTACTCGTGGCGGCGGTAAACGGCCTGTGTGAAGTTTATCAGGAAGCGAATTTTTTGGCGGGAATCTCATATTACTGGTTCTTCTTTATTTTGGGGGTTCTGAATGCTCTGCTGTTTTTGTTCGTCGCGGCAAAATATCAGGAAAAAACGTATTTACAGGATGATAAACTGGAATAAAGTTTTATGCCGGCGGTGCGTGATTTCAGAGAAACTTACGCGTGAAGAAAATGCGGAAGTAAATTCTGGGAGATGGGTGTGTGAAGAGAAACCGCAGAGCGTGAATTCTGGGAAATGGTGTGTGTGAAGGGAAACCGCAGAGTGTGAATTTCGGAAGATGGAGCGTGAATCAGAAATTCAGTACAGGGAGGTTTATTTTCGCGGGTTAAAATATCTTTTTTGGAAAATGATCATCGCGTGAAGTGCTGCGGAAACTCCTTCGATTTCTTGAGAAGAAGCTTCGGCGGGATCCCAGTACTGGAGATGAGCATAAGTCAGGCGTTCCAGCGTGTCCATGGCCTGAATGATACGCGGGTCGGCCAGTTCAGCATTCGGAGTTTCCAGGACGAGCCAGCGTAAAATATTTGCACTGGCGAAGAACATTTCCTTTCTCTGAGAGTTACTGATACCGCGGTACTCAAAATATCTGGGATGCCAGCAGAACCAGGCGTTTTGATTTCGAAGCGCGAACTGCCTGAAATCTGTGAGATATTTTTCTGCGGCCAGATAAATCGGAGACAGAGGAGCATCAGAACGCTGTTTTCGGCAGCGAAGCGCGCAGGTGAGTCCGAAAAGCTGATTCGTGATGTCCATGGAAGCGATATTCGGTTTTCGTGTTAATTCGTTCAGAACCATTTTTTCCAGCGACCAGAGATTTCCGTCCCGATCCTCCCATTTCGTTTCTGGAGAAAGGTAATAGGAAAGACCGATAATGGAATATGAGAGATCCGCACCTTCCCGGCAGCGTGTTTTCTCGAAATCCACCAGCGTGCTTACAGAATAAATCTGATTTTGGGGAAGCTCCGTTTTATTTTTCTCGAAAGGGGAAAGAGAAGTTTCTGGAACAGGGAATCTGGCAGGGAATTTATATTTTGTGGAAACGCGGGACAGGGCGAAAGTCGCTAAAAGCTGGCCAGGATAACGCTGAACGCCATAACCCAGATTCGGCATAAGAGAATCGCTGGCGGTATTAAAAGTGACCTGTTCTCGCATGGGAAAATTCCAGCACAGGGCGCCGATCGCGTTAATGTGTTTTTCGGATTCTCGGCATCCGTTATAAATGGCGACTTTACACCCATAAGGAATCGTGAACATCATGATGTCTGAAGGGCGGTTTTCCTCTGTGGCCATACTGATTTGGCGATAAACGTCTGTGGTACGTTTTAGCCGGGCCGCCAGTTCTATTTCTGCTGCGCTCAGAGGAGGGAATTTCCGCAGTCTGTTATGATCTTCCGGTGTTTCTGTGTGTATTTCGTGTGATGTTTCAGATGCTGTTTTTTGCGTTTCTTGAGAAATGTTTGTCGGTGAAAGCGCTTCTTGAAAATCAGTTTTTTTCGGCAGAGATACTGTGTCGGCGGAATTTTCTGTTTTTGTAAAATGGTTTTCAGGAATGATGTTTTTTGTCCGACTGTTTTCTGTCTGGTGTCCGGAATGATCTTCAGATAAAGAGGGGAGAGTGAGGGAATTTTCAGAGTTCTGATTTCCTGTGTTTTGGGGAAATGGGTTTTCTTCTTTCTGTGTGGGTGGAAAATCAGTTTTTTTGTTTTCGTTTATTGTGTCGGGCAGAACTTCCGGTAAGATGGAATCAGAAGAAGTATCTTCTCCGGATAAATGTTCATTCGGATTTTCTGGCGTTAATAAATTTTTTGGTTCTGGAAAATCGTCGGAAACATCTTCGTCTGGAAAACGAGTCATGTCTTTTAAAAATTCGTCTTCTGAGGACGTATTTTTTGTATCTGTGGTGTTTTGGGTATTTTTATCTGAAGGAAAAACGTTTTCTGCAAAAGAAGTGTTTTCAGGTAAAATTTTTTCTTCGGGGTTTTCCTCCAGTGCCTGTAAAAGGAGTTCCAGTTCTCGTTCTGGAGAATTTTTACCGATAAATTCAGGGGATTCCTCAGGATGAATTTCTGGAAGAGTGAGGGTGTTCGGAGAGGCTTCTGTTCTGGACGAGGAATGGGCAGAAGTATGAAGCGGAAATGGATTTTGATGTTCGGAATCTGCCGGATTTTGTGTTTCCGTCTGAGGAAATGTATTTTTTATTGTGTTATCTTTTGGAGTGGAGTCAAAATTTTTGAAAATATCTGTTTCTGGTGAATTTACCTCTTCTGATAATGGATCTGTCACATCTTTAGGAGCATGCGGATGTCCAGGAGGGATCAGAAGTTTAATCATATCATGATCTTCTTCTGTGGAGGAAATTTCGAGAGATACCGGATCTTCTTTCTGCGCGGCAGATTCCGATTTCGTCTGTACGTTATTTTCTCTCTGTGTCAGAATGGAAATAAGCTCTTCATCCATTTTAGATTCCGTAAGTTTTGGAAAATCAGAAATCTGCTCAGGAGAAAGAAAAGAAGGTGTTTCTGTTTCTGTGAAATCTTTCTGGGAGGAATTTTTTAAATTCGCCACGTGTGCCGGATCACTACTCTTTTCTGGATCTGTGAGTGTATCAGACGAAAGCAGAGAAGGAAGCTCCAGATGAATATTATCATGAGGCGGAGGAAGTATTTCTGAAGAAGATGTTTCCGTGGGAGAATCGGTGGACACGGAGGCATTCAGACTTCTATTTATTTCCTCAGAAGAAAGATATTTTTTTTGAAAAAGATGGATTTTTAATTGGGTTAACCAGTCATGTTCTAGTAATGAAGTGTGGGTCATGTAATCCCACTTTTTCCATTCTGCGTGCGGAAAAGGTCCATAAATCGAAACGTTTTGTGCCTGGAGTTCAGGATGTAAAAAAAAGATGACGGTCAGAAAAGGGAAATAAATCAGAGCGGTATGGATGGCGTCAGATACATGATGAAAATCAGTATTTTTGGTGTTTTGTTTCGTGAAAAAGTCTGTTCGCATGACCGTGAGATACGGAAATTTAATAAATCGGGAAGTCAAAAATAGAAGAAATAATTTAATCGTATTCATATAAAAATTCCAGTGATATTTCATAAAGAAATTCCGAAAATATGATGGAGGTATGAAGGGGTCTGTAATGATATGATGATTATAATGCTGGGCGAATTATATGCCCGGTTATAAATTTTACTTTCTCTGTATTTTATGTCGGATACATTATATACCCGATACAATATAAAATTCAGCTTCACCGGCTTTTTTGCTTCGCTG